>CAZNQC010000201.1:0-6884 GCA_964574825.1 uncultured Sphaerobacteraceae bacterium
CCCTACAACGATATCGAGTCCCGATCCTCGTCTATACTCATCCCGCGCTGCTGCCAATGCTGGCGGCGAGATGGAGACGATGAAACCGAACGCTTTCCGCAAACTGGGAACGGTCGCCCTGGATTTCCCCTTCATGGCTGACCAACCGCTGTTCTGATCCCCGGCCGCCCGGCCACCGCGCAGGTGAACAGCGGGAACATGCGCGCCAATCCCTTCCCGGAGCTTCCTCCGTGAGGGGTTGTGGTGCAGTTCCATTCCCAGAAAGCCATCGTCATGTCCTCGTTCGGTACCCGCCGCCCCGGTGCGGCATTCCGCAGGCGATTTCGACCCGATTCCGCCTCCGATTCCCTCTGGCACAATCCGAATTTCCGGCAGCTCTGGATGGCCGAGTCGATCTCCCAGCTCGGACACCAGATCACACCGGTCGCGATTCCGCTGCTCGCCGCGCTGACCCTCGGTGCGACGCCGTTCCAGATGGGTCTGCTGACTGCATCCAGCGGGATTCCGGTATTGCTCTTCGGCTTCGTCGCCGGGGCCTGGGTGGATCGCGTGCGCCGCAAACCGATCATGCTGGCCACCGATATCGGCCGGGCGCTGGTGCTCATGGCCATTCCTGTCGCCGCGCTGCTCGATGTCATCTCGATTCCCCTCCTGATTGCCGTTTCCTTCCTGGTCGGGTGCCAGTCGGTGCTGTTCAACGCTGCTTACGTGTCGATCCTGCCGGGCCTCGTTCGTCGCGATCAGCTGGCGGATGCGAATGGCAAGCTCTATGCGAGCATGTCGGTCGCCCAGGTTGCCGGTCCGGCCCTGGCTGGCACGTTGGTGGGTTGGCTGACCGCCCCGGTCGTGATCGTGATCAACGCGCTCACCTACCTCGGATCGGGTGCCTTCATTCGCGGTATTGCCCACGATGAGTCGACCACGTCACTGGCGCCACGACAGCACATTCTGCGCGAGGTGTCTGAGGGCTTCCGGGCGCTGATCGGTTCGTCGGTTCTGCGGGCGATCTCCTTCAGTTCGGCCACGATCAACCTGGCGGGCTGGGTCTTTCTGGCCGTCTACGTGCTCTACATGACCGAGGACCTGGAGCTTTC
Source organism: uncultured Sphaerobacteraceae bacterium (assembly GCA_964574825.1). Taxonomy (GTDB): domain Bacteria; phylum Chloroflexota; class Chloroflexia; order Thermomicrobiales; family UBA6265; genus JACCYX01. The sequence continues at coordinate 1,095 of CAZNQC010000201.1, forward strand.
GGCCACCGGGGTCGGGCTCGTCTTCGCCGCTGGTGGGGTCGGTTCGCTGATCGGGAGTGTGCTGGCCCCTCGCTGCAGCCAGCGATTCGGCATCGGACCAACCATGGTCTGGGCGGCGATCCTGTTCGGCGTCTTCGGGTTGGCGGTGCCGATCGCCATCTTCGTGCCGTCCCATGCCCTGCCGCTGGTGGTGCTGGCGGAGTTGATGCAGTGGCTGACACTGATCGTTTTCAACGTGCTCGGTCTCAGCCTCCGGCAGACGCTGACGCCCAATCACCTGCTGGGGCGGGTGGCCGCCTCCAGTCAGGTGCTTTCGCTGGGCATGATGCCGATCGGGTCCCTGCTTGGCGGTGCGATCGGGTCGATCTGGAGTGTGCAGGCGGCCCTGCTGGTCGGCGTGGCGGGGATGTTCGTGGCGGCGGCGTGGGTCATCTGGTCCCCGGTTCGGTCGATTCACACCCTCGATATCGTGCAGTCCGGGTAATCAGTCAGGACGATCTTCATGACACGAACGTTGGATGCGCGCGTTCACCTGAAGTCGGCATGAATGATCTCCGCAGACGACCACCAGCAATGACAACGCCAAAGCGGGGCGTTCGATGAACACCCCGCTGGCAGTTCGTTCTCAATTCCAGGTTCGTTCTACGAGGAGGAACCTGGCACGGCCGTGCGGCCCATGCCGGCTGGAGCCTCGTCGTCGCGGGGCTGGATCGGCTTCTTCGAGGAGCCGCTGGCGACGATCCATTCCTCCCGCATCCACTGGGCCTGCCAGGGAATGCCCACGCGGCTGTTGTCGTGGCCAGAGAAGTCGACCAGGTAGAGCGGGATGCCATAGGGTCCGCGCGGGTTGATGTCGGTCACCACGCCGGTCGCGCCATCGAACTTGGCTTCCTGCGAGGTGGTGTACATCACGCTGATGCCCATCACCCCCCGCTTGCTTTTGCCCCGCGGCATGTGCACCTTGACTTCGTCACCAATCTGGAAGCGAGACATGGACCTGTGGTCTCCCCGGCTGCGGCCGAACGGGCGCCAAGAGAGGCGCCATCACGTGCCCAAAGTATAGAAGATGCGAATGAGGGAAGACCGCCACCTGAACGGCGACATGGGGGTCAGCCTGACTTGACCTTCGCCCTGACGCGGCGATCATGGAGGAAAGGTGCACGTGACGAGTGAGAGAAGGCCATCTCCGGCCACCAGGCCAGCCCCAGCCACTCCTCGGCTGGCACCTCCCTCCTTCAAGGGCCGTCCCCGCTCCCACCGACCACAACTCATCAGAATCAATTCACACATTGATAATATCAATTCAGTGTTGACAAATATCAATACTCGCCTTAATCTCTCTTCATCGGTGCGGTGAACCGGCATCGGCGCCGGTGAGTCACACAGCGCGGTGTGCACCACACCAGTTCCCATAAGGAGTACGTCGTCATGAGCAATGGAATCGGAACCGGCAGCGTTCCCCCTCTTTACCAGGTCCCGGGCCAGTGCCCGGTCTGCGGTGGGGAACTCCACGTTACCCGGCTTGAGTGCGGCCACTGCCACTCGGGCCTCGATGGCCACTTCGCCCTTGGCCGCTACGCACGCCTCACGCCCGATCAGCACGATTTCCTGGCGGTCTTCCTCAAGAACCGGGGGGTGATCAAGGATGTTGAGGCCGAACTCGGCATCTCCTACCCCACCGTTCGTGGACGGCTCGACGAGGTGATTCGCTCCCTGGGCCTGGCGCCCTCGGCCGACGACCAGCTTCGTCCCAGCCAGGTTCGCGAAGAGCGGCGCAACATCCTCGAACAACTTCGCGCCAAGGACATCACATCCGAGGAAGCGGCCACCCGGCTGGCGGCTCTCGGCGGGAGGGGTGACTAGTGACTGACGCTACTCCGGCCCCCAGTCTTTCCGACGAGCAACTCGAAATCCTCCGCCTGGTCGAAAGCCAGCTTATGTCGGCTGACGAAGCAGCCAGGATCCTCGAAGCGCTCGACCGGGCCAGCCAGGCAACCAGGGCCTTCACGTCCGGCATTCCCAATCCACCGCCACCGCCCGATGCAGCGCGCATGCCAGTGGATGGCAAACCCGGCAGCATTCGGATTCGCATTACCGATCTCAACAGCAACCAGGCCCGCGTCAACCTCGTCCTGCCTTCGCGCCTGGTCGACTCCGGCATCAAGATGGTGAAGCGGCTGGCCCCGGAGCAAATGTCGGTGCTTGACGGCCGCGACATTCGCCGGTCGATGGAAGAAGGGTTCTGGGGTCCGCTGCTGGATATCACCGATGACAAGCAACGCGTCGAGATCATCGTTGAAGGTGGTCCACGCGACGATCGTTCCGCCGATGCATTCGACACAAGGAAGCTCTCATGACCGACCAGATCCCCAACGACGGCGACACGCGCAAGCTTGAGGAAACGTCGATGCCCGCCACCAACGCCCTCACCCCGATTGCCAACACCAACGAACTCCAGCAGCACATCGGTTTCGACCAGAGCCAGCCCCTGCAGCTCTCGGTCACCAACGCCAGTGGGCAGATCCGCGTCTCCGGTTCCACTCGCGAGGGTGTCTGGCTCGTGGTGCGGCGCACTGACGGCAAGGTCGACGAACCGGGTGCTTCCATTCCGATCACGGTGTCGATCGATGGCAACTCGATCTCGATTCATCCGGACTGGTCGGTGGCCGGTGGGCTCTCTGCCCTGGCGAAGAAGATCAAGGACCAGCTCCAGTACGGCTTCAACGCCAGTGAGTGGGACCTCAACGCCCTGCGCCTCCAAACCGACCTGAACTACGACATGCGGGTCGAAATCCCGCTCGAACTGGTCGAAGGCTCGAAGGTCTCGGTCAAGACGGCCAGCGGGGCCATCACCCTGAACGGTATCAACGCCGGGATCTCAACGGTCACGGCGTCTGGTGCCGTTTCCGGCAGTGGGCTGAGCGGGATCGTTTCCGCCAACTCCGCCAGCGGCGCTGTCTCGCTCGAAGCGGTCAATGGCAGCCTGGAGGTGAACGCCGTCAGTGGGGCCGTTTCGGTCCGCGGCGGCGAAGCCTGGACGTCCCTGCGCACCGTGAGCGGACGGATCAGCATTCACGACTTCACGATGAAGCACGCCCGGATCGCCACGGTCAGTGGCGCGGTGGAGGCCCACGTGGCCGCCAACAACGCGCAGTCCTATACCTTCTCGACCGTCAGCGGCCGGGTCAATCTCGATGTCACCGTTCCGGCCGGAGTCACCTCCACCCTGGTCAGCAAGTCGGCCTCGGGTGCGGCCTCGGTCGATGGGGACTGGGTCCAGGCCGAGCGGAAATCGTGGAAGATGGGGTCGGGCGAAACCGGCCCGGCGTTCGATATCAAAACGGTCAGCGGTGCCATGCACAGCAGTGGCCGGATCGATGGTGGCCTGCTCGCCCTGCGCGAGCCGCTCCCCGAATTCGAGCAGCAGCAGGAAGCCGAGCGCAAGAACGCTTCCCGCCACGCCCAGGCCACCGAGCACATGAACCCGCACGCTCGCCCGGACAATGGTGAGCGCGGCATGTGGGGCGAGGGTCACCTGGACGTGGACCTGGACAACATTACCTCCTGGGCCAAGGACTTCGCGAAGGACTTCAAGAAGAACTTCTCCCAGTTGGCCACACCGCCCGAACCACTTGAGCCCACTGATCCCGTGCCGCCGACGCCGCCGGCCCCACCCACCACGCCGCCGCCAGCCCCTGGCACCAGCGACAACGCGCCGTGGACATGGTCCTCAACATCTGGCGCCAGGACAGCGCCACCGGCTTCCACCCAGCAACCGACATCTCCGCTTGCGGATACCGAGGCGACCGCTGCCGATCCTGCTGACGCCCCGGTCACACCGGAGCCAGCCAACACGGCCGACGTTGCCGCCGAGAGCGGCACCATGAGCGAGGATGACGCCGAACACCTGCGGGTGCTCGAAGCCCTCGAACGTGGCGATATCGATGTCGACGAAGCCCTTTCGCGCCTTGACCCGGGAGCCACTCGAAGCTCCTGATCGGTAGGGCGGCCGAGGCAGGAGCCAGTCCCCTCCGACTGGCTCCCGTCGCCGCCACTTCCCACCCTCACCAGCACTAGCTCCGCCTGGTCCCTTCACCGCCGAACTGTGAAGCAGGTACCGGTCAGGGTTCGTGCGCCCTTCATCACGCCGGAAAAGGAGCCCTGCGATGATCGAACGTGACACTCTCCACTTCAACAGTCTCGTTGAATCCCACCAGCAGCACCTGCGCCAGGAATGGCAGGCCGCCCATCAAGGTCCTGGCCCGCTCCGCTTTGCAATCGGCCGACGCCTCGTCCAGTTTGGCGAATGGATTGCCGGGCGCCACCACGAGTGCCGATCCTCCCTCGCCGACGCTCTCCCGCCCGGCACCGTTGCCCAGCTCAGCCGCTGATCCGTCCGATCGTCCTGCGCGAAAGCACCGGGAAGCCCCACCATGAGTTCGATCGCTGAATCCACGACCGGCCATTCCCAACCCCCTGCCCCTGGTCTCCGCCAGCAATGGCCGGTCTACATCCTGTGGGTGACTGCCCTCGTTTCGATCATGGGCAACATGCTGACCGCGCTGGCAGTTCCCTGGTTCGTGCTCGAAACGACCGGCAGCGCCAGCCGGACGGGTATCACCGCCGCGGTTACCGTCATCCCGGTCGTCATCGCCTCCTTCTTTGGCGGAGCGCTCGTTGACCGGATGAGCTACAAGGGGCTCTCGGTCATCTCCGACCTGCTGAGCGCGGTCACCGTTGCAGCTGTGCCGCTGCTCTACCTGACGACCGGGCTGTCGTTCCCGACCTTGCTCGCCCTGATGTTCCTTGGGTCGATCCTCGATGCACCTGGGTCAACCGCCCGCGAGGCGATGATTCCGCCGCTTTCAAAGCTCACCGGCATTCCAATGGAACGGATCAACGCCAACTTCGGCATGATCCGGGCCGCCTCCGGTCTCTTCGCTGCTCCGCTCGCCGGACTCGCCATCGCCTGGCTGGGACCGATCAACGTGCTCTGGTTCAACGCTGGCACGTTTGTCTTCTCGGCGTTCATGGTGCTGTGCTTCATCCCCCGCTTCGTGCGGTCGGAACCGACCGGAGCCTCGTTCCTGGCCGATGTCCGGGAGGGATTCAACTTCGTCCGGCGCCATGCGCTGATCCGCACGTTGATCATCGGCGCGCTCGGCCTCAACTTCATGTTCGCGCCGCTCTTTGGCGTGGCGGTACCGTGGTTCGCCAACCAGGAACTGCACAGCGTGCGCTCGCTCGGCATCCTGATGGGCACCGAAGGACTGGGGGCACTGACCGGAGCGTTTCTCTACGGCCGGTTCGCAAATGCCCTCCCACGCCGGACATTCCTGACGTCGAGTCTCGTCCTACTGGTGACGCCGATCCTGCCGTTGGCGTTCTCCACCGAGTTACTCCCGGCCGCCATTTGCCTCGGTCTGATCGGCGTTGGGTCGGGCATGGTCAACCCGATGATCATGACCTTCATCCAACAGATCACGCCGTCCGCCTTCCTGGGCCGGATCATGGGTCTGTTCATGGCGGGGGCGCTGATGGCCCAACCAGTCGGCCTCATGCTCGGGGGTCTGCTCATCAGCCGCATCGGATTCCAGGGGTCGGTAACGGCGTTTGCCGGAGTCGCTTTGCTGGTCGGCGGTCTGCTGATGTTCAGCCCGGTGCTCAAGCAGATCGATGCGATTCCTGAAGAGCCGCCTGGCGATCCGGTCAGTGAGGGTGATCCGGTTGGGGCGGGAATCCTGGAAATGGCGCACCACGAACCGTAGTTCCTCGGAAAGGGAGCCGCCA
>CAZNQC010000202.1:0-1423 GCA_964574825.1 uncultured Sphaerobacteraceae bacterium
ACCGCAACGTTCGTCAGTGGAATCTCGCCGTCGTTCGTCACCACGAAGGTGTAGGTAATCACGAACTCCGGCAACGCAACCGGTTCGGACGAAGAGTCGTCCTTCTCGTCACCCTCGGTCTGCTCGGCGGCGTCCTTGGGCGCGTCGCCGTTGTCCACCCCGGCTTCGATCGCATCGCCCTCGGCCGCAGCCTGGAGATCGGCAATCGTCTGGGAGATGATCGAGAAGTCAGGGTACTCACCGTCGCCAAACGCGGACTTGCCGTCGATGGTGAGGCCAGTCGCCTCCTTCGTCATCGACATCACACCGCACTCAGCAGCGGGATCAACGGCCTCATCGCCAGTCTCGGAGCCGGTTGCTCCCTCTTCCGTCTCAGCGACGCCATCTTCCGGCTTCGCCTCGCCGTCGGTTTCATCAACAACGGCTGGAACGCAGGGATTGGTCGGCGTGGTGTCGGTATCGGCCACCAGCGGATCGGTGCCGGCCTTGACTTCGTCGCCGTCACTCACCCCATCGCCATCAGTATCGGCGTTGGTGGGGTCGGTGCCGAGCAGAGCCTCTTCCTCATCGGTCAGGCCGTCGCCATCGGTGTCAATCGGCTCGGTCGTGTTGTCGCATGCGTCACCAACACCGTCACCATCGGTGTCGAGTTGGTCGGCGTTTGCCAGGTCCGGGCAATTGTCCGCCCCATTCAGCACACCGTCGCCGTCACGATCGGTGCCAACCGCAATCTGCTCGATCGAGGTATTGACGTCGTAATTGTTATTCCAGACTTCAGCGTTGGTGTCCGTGTAGGCAACCGCAAACGCCTGGTTCCAGATCGTCTCCGCGGCCACGTCGCCGCCGGTGATGACGTAGTCGGTATCGCACGACACCGTCTGGTCAACCGCCAGGGTCGTCACCGGGTGCTGCACCCGCTGTTCCTGGTTGGTGTAGCGATTGAAGTAGCAATCGAACGCGGTCAGCGGAGCGAGTTCGTTATCGACCACCCGCACCTGGTTGAGGGCAACGTCACCAATGTTCGTCACCGTCATGGTGTAGGTGATGACATCGCCTGCCCGCGCACTCGCGAACGCAGAGGAACCCACCTGTTGATCGTTCAGGCGGGTCGCATCCTTGTCGATGTTCAGCCGGGGATTTTCAACGGGAAGCTGCGGCGGAATGTTCTGATCACCGCCATCGGTGCTGCCCTGATCGCCACCATCAGTATTTCCCTGATCGCCGCCATCAGTGCTGCCCTGGTCACCACCATCGGTGCTGCCCTGATCGCCGCCATCAGTGTTGCCCTGATCGCCGCCACCAGTGCTGCCCTGGTCGCCACCACCGGTGTCACCCTGGTCACCGCCGCCAGTGTCGCCACCACCGGTATCGCCCTGGTCGCCACCACCGGTGTCGCCCTCGGCCCCGGTCCCCTGCTCGGTGT
>CAZNQC010000202.1:1523-6857 GCA_964574825.1 uncultured Sphaerobacteraceae bacterium
TCGCCCTGGTCGCCACCACCGGTGTCGCCCTCGGCCCCGGTCCCCTGCTCGGTGTTCTCGTCGCCCTGCGCCGCGGCAGAGGACAGTGATACAAGAGGGGAAAACAGGTTCAGGATCAGGAAAAAGGCCGCTAGCTGATGAAAGAGTCGAGACCTGGTCCTCGATGCTCGTGTCTCGAGGACAGGCCTAGCCTGTGAACGTGCCATATGTTTTCTCCCAGCCGACAGGTTCAGCCACGGAGCACCTGCCCCGCAGCCTTGCCGATGAGCGCGAATCAGCAACTCACCAGATGTCCGCGTCCAGACATCAAAACCTGCGCACGCGACAAGACCCACTGCGCCCAAGGCGCCGCATGTCCCAAACCAGAATGTATGTGTCCCTGGAACCCAGAGTCGGATACTACGTGACGGAAACGGTCGGCGTCAATCCCCATTCCCACCTGTTCAACCCCCGAAGTCGGATCACCAACGACCAATCCCCTCCTCAATCACAGCCAGGTTGGTACTTCTTGCCTATCTCCCAGGGCGTTCCAGCCTCGCAGCTGATCACTCAGGCCCAACGTGCGAGCATCGGATATCCGGAAGTCCTGCCGCAAACGCACGCCATGCGCCAACCGCCTCTCCGACGCTCCCACTCCAGCGTCACCGTCCCCGGCCCGCTCCTCCACCAGTCACATGGGTAATCAGGCAGGGCAGATGGGCCATTTTGTGGCACCATTGGCTGCGCAACCGGAGCCCACCCGCCTGGACCCCACCATTCATCGCTCGAATCGTCACCCAGGGACCTGCCATGCCCCAAACGCGTCGCCTCTTCAGCTTCCTCCGCGCCTACCGCCTCTGGGTCATCCTCGCCCCCATCATGATGGCCATCGAAGTCGGCGCCGACCTCCTCCAACCCCGCCTCGTGGAACGCATCATCGACCAGGGAATCGCCCAGAACGACACTGTTGTTGTACGCAACACTGCCCTGCTGATGCTTGGCGTGGCGGTCATCGGTCTCATCGGCGGTGTCCTCTGTGGGGTCTTCGCCATCCGCGCGTCACAGGGGTTCGGCGCCGATCTCCGCGGCACCCTCTTCCGCAAGGTGCAGTCCTTCTCGTTCGCCAACCTCGACCACCTGGAAACCGGTTCGCTCATCACCAGGCTCACCAACGATGTCACCCAGTTGATCGACATGGTGGCCATGATGCTGAGAATCATGATTCGCGCCCCCCTGCTGCTGGTTGGCTCGCTGATCCTGGCCACCATCACCAGCCCCCGCCTGGCGCTCCTCTTCGTGGTGCTTATCCCGCTCATCGTGGTCATCATCGGCGTCGTCATGCGCATCGCCTACCCCTTGTTTCGCCTGGTGCAGCAGAAACTCGACGGGCTCAACACCGTCATGCAGGAGAATCTGGCCGGCGTGCGGGTGGTGCGGGTATTCGCCCGCGCCCACTACGAGGAAGACCGGTTCCACGCGGCCAATACCGACCTGCGCGACTCCACCCTCAACGTGATGCGCTACATGGTGGCCGTCATGCCCCTGCTGATGTTCCTGATCAACCTCGGCATCGTGGCGGCCTACTGGTTTGGCGGGAACCTGGTCAACACCGGCGATCTCGAGGTCGGCCAATTGGTCGCCTTCACCAATTACATGATGCAGAGCCTCTTCGGCATCATGATGCTCTCGATGCTGGTGATGCGCTTCGCCCGCGCCGAAGCCTCGGCCGGCCGGGTCAACGAGGTGCTCGACGAGGAGCCGATCATCATTCCTCCGCCCATCCCAATCGAGCGAGCCAAACGCCAGGGGCGCATCGAGTTCCGCAACGTGTCGTTTTCCTATGAAAAGGAAGGCGCCCCAGCCCTGCACGATGTCACCTTCACCGCCGAACCCGGTCAGGAGGTAGCGATCCTCGGTGCCACCGGCTCCGGCAAGACCACGCTCGTCAACCTCATTCCCCGCTTCCACGACGTCACCAGCGGCGAGGTGCTGATCGACGGCATCAACGTCCGCGATTATGACGAGGAGACCCTGCGTTCGCTCGTCGCCGTCGCCCTTCAGGAGTCGATCCTCTTCTCTGGCTCCATTCGCGACAACATTCGCTACGGCCGCCCCACCGCCACCGATGCAGAGGTGGAACAGGCCGCGCAGATGGCCCAGGCCTGGGACTTCATTTCCGCGCTGCCGGGTGGCCTCGATTCGATCATCGGCCAGCGGGGCGTCAACCTCTCGGGTGGGCAGAAACAGCGCCTGGCCATCGCCCGCGCGCTCCTGCTCAATGCCCCGATCCTGATCCTGGACGACAGCACCAGTGCCGTGGATGTCGCCACCGAGGCCCGCATCCAGCAAGCCCTGGCCACCGTGAAACAAACGCGCATCATCGTCGCCCAGCGCATCAGCGCCGTGCTCAACGCCAACAAGATCCTCGTGCTCGAGGCCGGTGCATTGATCGCCGAAGGGACCCACCAGGACCTCCTGGCAACCTCGCCGGTCTATCGCGACATCTACGAGTCGCAAATGGAAAGCGAGGGTGAGTTCGATGGCGCAGCCTAGAGGCGGCGGACCCGCCGCCCACATGATGGGTGAACCGGTTCGCGCAAAGAACACCAACGCCACGATCTGGCGACTGTGGGGATACCTCCAGCGCCAGCGCACGCGCATCATCCTCGCGTCGATCCTCGTCATTATCAGCACCGGGGTCACCGTGGCCGCCCCATGGCTGCTGGGCCGCGCGATCGACGATGCCATCACCCCGCACGACATGGGCAAGCTCGGCCAGATCATCATCCTCCTGCTCGGTCTCTACGCCCTCCAGTCGCTCCTCCAGTGGGCCGTCGGCTGGATCATGGCCCAGTTGGCCCAGCAAACCGTGCTGACCATCCGCGACGAACTCTTCACCCATCTCCAGACCCTGCCGATCCGCTTCTTCGACCAGCACCCGCACGGCGAGACGATGAGCCGCCTCACCAACGACGTGGAAAACGTCAACCAGGTGCTCTCGGAGAGTCTCAGCCAGATCATCTCGGGTGTGTTGACCATCGTCGGCGTCATCGCCCTGATGCTGATCCTCCAACCGATGCTCGCCACCGTCGCCATCGCCACCACGGTCATTTGCTCGTTTGCCGTCAACCGCTTCATCGGGCAACGGACCCGGGCCGGTTTCCGCGGCCAGCAAAAACACCTCGGCGACCTCAATGGCACCATCGAAGAAACCATCACCGGCCAAAAGGTGGTCATCGCCTACAACCGCCAGGCCGAGGTCACCGCCGAGTTCGACCAGACCAACGCCGAACTGCGCAAGGCCTCCACCAGCGCCCAGACCTTTGCCGGCTTCGTCGGCCCCATGATGAACTTCGTCGGCAATCTCAGCATCGCCGCCGTCGCCGGCACTGGCGGCTGGATGGTGGTCAACGGCACCATCACCGTCGGCACCGTGGCCGCGTTCCTGCAATACACGCGCCAGCTGGGCCAGCCAATCAACCAGATCGCCAACCTCTACAACCAGATCCAGTCGGCCATCGCCGGGGCCGAGCGCGTCTTCGAGCTGCTCGACGAGCCGTCCGAAGTCGACGCTCACGATGCCGCCCCGGTCACCCTCACCGGCGACGTCGTGTTCGAGCACGTTGGGTTCTCCTACGACGGCAAGACCCAGGTCCTGAAGGATGTCTCCACGCACGTCACCCCGGGCCAGCTGATCGCCCTCGTCGGGCCAACCGGTGCCGGCAAGACAACCATCATCAACCTGCTCACCCGGTTCTACGAAATCGATGCCGGCCAGGTGCTGCTCGATGGGCACGAGATTCGCTCCCTGCGCAAGGCCGACCTCCGCCGCCAGCTGGGCGTGGTGCTGCAGGACACCTTCCTCTTCGCCGGCACCGTGCGCGAGAACATCCGCTATGGCCGTCTCAATGCCACTGACGACGAGATCGTGGCCGCCGCCGAACTCGCCAATGCCGACCAGTTCATCCGTCGCCTGCCCCACGGCTACGACACCGAACTCACCGAACGCGGTGGCAACCTTTCCCAGGGCCAGCGCCAGTTGCTGGCCATTGCCCGCGCCGCGCTCTCCAACCCCACCATCCTCATCCTCGACGAGGCGACCAGCTCGGTCGACACCCGCACCGAGCGGCAGATCCAGCAGGGCCTGCTCCGCCTGATGGAAGGGCGCACCAGCTTCGTCATCGCCCACCGCCTGAGCACCATCCGCTCGGCCGACCAGATTCTCGTCATCAACCACGGCGAAGTGGTCGAACGTGGCACCCACCGGGAACTGCTGGCCCAGGAAGGGTTCTACCACCGGCTCCACAACTCCCAGTTCCGCGGCGATGCCGAACTTGCCCGCCAGGAGGAGGAAGCCCAGATCGCCGAACAGGAGATCATGGCCATCGCCCACGAACGCGACCAGCCCCAGGTCGGCGCTCCACGTGGCGGCGGACCACATTGACGCGCGCTCCTCACCCCCTGCCGGTGTCACGACGCTGACAGGCACCGGCAGGTAAATGACGGAACCTCCAGCGTGGACCCGGCGTTCATCACTCCGGGTCCACGCGCCGGATGATCCCCGCCTTTCGGCACCCCCTCCCGGAATCGGTCAATCACCGGTACCATGGAGGTCCACGGGGTCAAGGTTTGCTTTTCGTTCGCCTGTAGGAGGAGTGTTCTTGTGAGCATCTCGTTGAATCGCCGAAGTTTCACCATTTCCGCCGGTGCTGCCGTGCTGGCGGCTGGAACGATCACCCGTGCTGGCGCCCAGGAAGCATCACCCGCCGCCGAAGGCGAGATGGGGCTCCCACCCCTGCCCGAGGGAGCGGTGATCTACGCTCAGGGCCTCTCCAACCCCCGCTACATGGTCTTTGCCGATGACGGCACGCTCTATGTCGCCGAAGTTGGCGTGGGCGGTGATGAGCCGTTCGTCTTTGGGCCACCAGCCGAGGACGAAGCCTCTCCCGTCGCCGAACCGGTCGTTGAAGGCACACCGGTGGAGGAAGAGGTCGTCGAAGGCGGATCCACCCGCGGCTACACCGGCCAGATCTCGGCCATTGCGCCGGATGGCACGGTTTCGGTGGTGGTCAGCGGCCTGCCGTCGTACAGCGATGGTGTCGGCCCGCAGGGCATCACCATCCAGGACGGCATTGTCTACTTCACCGTCGGTGGTACGGCCGTCCTCGCCGGTGTCGAGCCGCTCGAAGGCGAGAACAACGTCTTCTCCTTCGACCCTGCCACCGGCACCGTCACCTCGATCGCGGACTTCAACACGCCGGAAATCGAGAACAACCCGGACGGCTCCGACGTCAACCCGAACATCTACGGCATCGCCGCGGGCCGCAACGACGGCCGCCTGACCCTCAACGACGC
>CAZNQC010000203.1:0-4390 GCA_964574825.1 uncultured Sphaerobacteraceae bacterium
TGTCCTCCGGCTGGTTGGTTTCGCAGCCCAGCGAGACGATCACGTAGCCGCCCACATTGGGGTGGTCGACCATGCCGGCCATCGTTTTCTGCAGCATGCCCAGGTAGTCCGACCCGTAGTGAGCGCCGCACCCGCCCTTGGTGGCGAAGGCGATCACCCCGTCGACATTCGGAAACTGGTCGAGGACCGGGTTGTCGCGGAAATGGTCGGCGACCCGGCGGACAGCGGTCGACGAGCAGTTCACCGACGCCAGCAACGCGACGTAGTTGCGCGTGCCAACCCGCCCATCGGCGCGGCGATAGCCCATGAACGTCCGGCGCTCGGCTTCCGGAACATACTCGACCGGAATCACGTTCTCGCTGAAGCCATAGTCAAGCTCCAGTTCACCCTGATGCACTTCGAGATTCTGGGTATGTACGTGCTGGCCAGGGGTGATGTCCTGTGTGGCGAAGCCGATGATCTGGCCGTAGCGACGCACCGGGTTCCCTTTGGCTATCGCGTGAATGGCAACCTTGTGGCCGGGTGGCACCATCTGGCTGATGGTGACGTCATCGCCGTCCCCGGTGAGAACGGTTCGCGGCAGTAACGGCGCCTTGGCGATCACGACGTCATCGTTCGGGTTCAGCTTGACGGTGACATCGGCAATGTTGACGGTGCCACGATTGGCGCGGGAGAGCATGGGTGAGTCGGTCGTGGTCATCAGTCGTCCTTTTGGGCTAGGTCGTCAAGATGGTATGCGAGTAGGGGCCGTACCTGCCGAGCCTCCTTCGGGAAGTTGGCATTCGTTGATTGTCTCGGCTGTGTCGGCCCTTCAAGACTCCATCCAATCATCGGAAATCCTTGCTGGTTAGCGGGCGGTCCAGCCGCCGTCGATGGCGAACTGGGCGCCGGTGACGAAGGCGGATTCATCGGCGGCGAGATACAGCGCGAGCGGTGCGATTTCCGACGGGCGTCCCATCCGGCCAATCGGTTGGCGGGCGTGAAGTTGGGCGCGAGTTTCCTCGATTTCGCCCTGGTGGTACTTCTGAAGATAGGCCTCCACGAACGGGCTCTCGACCGTTCCCGGACAAATCGCATTGCAGCGAATCCCCTGGTCGACGTAATCCATCGCGATCGATTGGGTCATCGAGATGACGGCGCCTTTGGTAGTGCCGTACGCAAACCGTCTGCCAACAGCGACCTGCCCGGCCACCGAAGCGATGTTGACGATGACGCCACCCTGCGGATCCTGCTTCAACATCTGGTCGACGGCAGCGTGGGAGCAGTTGTAGACCCCATGCACATTGACATCGATCAGGCGCTGGAAGTCTTCCGGTGAAGTCTCCAGCAAGTCGCCAACCATGCCGATCCCCGCGTTGTTGACGAGGATGTCGAGCCGGTCTTCGGCCCGGAGAATCTCGGCGACGGCGGCGTAGGCCTGGTCACGACTCGCGACATCGAGATGGATCGGATAGGCCCGTCCGCCAGCCTCGGTGATTTCCTCGGCGACCGATGTGCGACCCGATTCATTGATATCGGCCACGGCCACAATGGCGCCGTGACTCGCGAACAGCAGGGCGATTTCACGGCCAATGCCGGAACCGGCGCCGGTGATCAGGGCAGTTTTGCCTTGCAGGTCGAACACGTGATGACCCCTCCCAGGGAAGAAACAAATGCACAGGATGACGAGAGTGATGCCTCGCGAACGCGCGGGTCAGGTCCAGGCATGATGGTGATGGCCCCCGGTTCTGGTCCGCGAATTGTATACAACTCGCGCGAGATTGGGAACGACCTGCATGTGGATTCACCATGTACGCTGTTTGTGTCGTGTGTCGGATGAAGCGCATCATTGCCTGGCGATCGGGTGATTGACAGGCAGTGCGTGCCATCGATCATGGGTGGTGCGGGAACATCCTGTTTCCCGACCTTGTGAGTTGGTGCGTTGGGGAGTGCGACGAGGATGTGTACGCGAGCGGTATATGTCGGAGCAGACAACCTGGTGATCACGGGCCGATCGATGGATTGGGCCGAAGACATGCAGTCGAATGCCTGGGTGTTTCCTCGGGGCCTGGACCGGAACGGTGGCGGCGGCGCCAACTCGATCACCTGGACCTCGCGCCACGGCAGCCTGGTGGTGACGGCCTATGATGTCGGCACGGCCGATGGCATGAACGAATGCGGTTTGGTGATGAACGGCCTCTACCTTGCCGAGTCTGACTACGGTCCGGAAGACGACCGTCCGGCGATCTCCATCCTCGCGTTCGGCCAATACGTGCTCGATATGTTTGCCACGGTCGAAGAAGCTGTCACCGCGCTGGAAGGCGACGGAATCCGGATGGTTGCTCCCAACTTGCCGAATGGCCGCGCAACCACCGTTCACATGGCCATCTCCGATCCGAGCGGCGATTCAGCCATCTTCGAGTACCTCGATGGGCGGCTGACGGTGCATCACGGAGGCCAGTACCGTGTCATGACCAACTCCCCGGCCTACGACCAGCAACTTGCAATCAATGCGTACTGGGAGAATGTCGATCCCATGACGTTCCTTCCTGGCTCGTTCAATGCGGCCGACCGATTTGCCCGGGTGTCGTTCATGATCGATGCCATTCCCACAACATTGGACCAGCGTGTGATCGGGGCGGTGCCTGAGGGAACCCTGGAGCACCAGGCAGCTGCCAGCGTTCAAAGTGTGATGCGGGCCGTGAGCGTCCCGCTGGGAATCACTCATCCCACCAAACCCAATCTTGCGTCGACGTTGTGGCGCACGGTTCACGATCAGAAGCGCCTGGTTACCTTTTTCGACTCGGCAACCTCACCCAACACGTTCTGGATTCCACTGGCCGACCTGGACTTCAGCAGTGGCGCACCGGTACGGAAACTCGAGATTGCCGGCGGCAGGGTCTACGCGGCCAACGCAGCGAGCCATTTCGTGGAGGCCGAGCCGTTCCCGTTCCTGTCCGGGGGTTGAGCGAGGATCGAGCGTTGTCATGCGGTTGCCGGCGAGTTGAGGTTCCGGTGACAGGTCCTGAGCTCTGCGGTATCGTGCCGCCACGATATCCGTACGCAGGAGTACTCCCGCCATGGTCAGGCCGCAACGCACCATCGAGGCCGTCGAAGCCTTCGTTCTCCGGGCACCCAAGGACTATGCCGCCGGGGCAGGTCTGGCCACCCCGGCCGCTGATACAGCTCCCCGGCCACGAGCGCTGTCCGAAGTGGGGGACCTCCACATTTGCGCCTATCCGCCCCAGGCCCAGACCTGCCTGGTGAAGATCACCGCCGATGACGGCACCGTGGGTTGGGGCGAAGCGCACGCCCCGCTTGGACCCGAGGCGACGGTGGCGGTGGTGCAGCACGTGCTGGCGCCGATCCTGCTCGGCCAGAACCCGCTCGCGATCGAACGCCACTGGGAATACATGTACGGTTCGCAGCGGTTGCGCGGTCACCTGATGGGCTATCAACTCGAAGCGATCTCGGGGGTGGACATTGCCCTCTGGGACCTCGCCGGGAAACTGCTCGACCTGCCGGTATTCACGCTGTTGGGCGGACCGCTACGCACCGAGTTACCGTGCTATGCGTCCGGAGTCCCCGGGAACACCCCGCAAGAACGGTTCGCCAGCGCCGCCCACTTCGTGGACGAGGGCTACACCGCCGTCAAGGCGTCCATTGGCCGCGGCAATGTCGAGGAAGATCTGGCTGGTGTTGCCGCGGTGGTCGAAGGCGTGGCCGGGCGGGCCAATGTGCTGGTCGACGCCCACGGTGCCTATGCGACTGATCTCGCCCTGTCGGTTGGCCGGAAGCTCGAAGCGCTCGGGGTCTATTGGCTGGAAGACGCCCTGCCGCCCGAAGATATCGCCGGGTATGTGCGTCTTGCCGCCGCGCTGGACATGATGGTGGTGGGCGGGGAAACCGAATGCACCCGCTGGCAGGTCCAGGAGCGATTGCAGGCCGGTGCGTTCGACGCCATCCTGCCCGACGTCTGCCGGGCTGGTGGCATTTCCGAGGGCCGCAAGATCGCCGATGTCGCTCGCCTGCACAACGTGCGCTGGTGTGCCCATGTGTCGATGGGATCGTCGGTGCATGTCGCGGCGGCGGCTCACCTCGCGGCCGCCTCGCCCAATTTCCTGATCTTCGAGTTCTCCAGTACGCCGAACCCGCTCGGTGATACCCTCCTGACCGCGCCGCTGCAGCCGGTGGGCGGGATGCTGACCGTGCCCGACGGCCCGGGTCTCGGAATCACCTTTGATGAAACACGCCTCGCTGCCTGTATTGTGTAAGGAAGATCGCCGATGAGTACCAACCAGTCGTTTCGTGGTGTCTTCGCCATTCCCCCGACTCCGTTCCGGGAAGATGGCTCGATCGACGAGGTCGGGCTGCAACGCTGCGTCGACTTCTGCGTCGAAGCCGGGGCGGG
>CAZNQC010000203.1:4490-6787 GCA_964574825.1 uncultured Sphaerobacteraceae bacterium
CCGGCCCTGATGGCGAAGATGCTGCGGGAGATTCCTGGTGTGGACTACGTGAAGGAAGAGAGCACCTACGCGCCCCAGGTGATGTCGGCCGTGACCGCCGAAGCGGGTGACGCCGTCAAGGGCATGATGGGCGGCATGGCAGGGCGCTACCTGCTGGAGGAGTTCCGGCGCGGCGCCTGCGGCACGATGCCCGCCTGCGAGGTGACCGATGTCCACGTGCAGGTCTGGAATGCGCTCGATGCGGGAGACGAAGCCGAAGGTCGGCGCCTGCACACGGCTCTGCTGCCGCTGCTCAATTACGAGGCAATGTACTCCTTCACCATCTACAAGGAGGTCCTGGTGCGGCGTGGTGTCATCGCCAGTGCCCGCACGCGCGTGCCGGGAGCCGGTCACCTCGATGCCGACAATCACCGCGAACTGGATCGCATTCTGGAAGAGTTGGCGCCGCTGATGACCTGGTCCGCCTGAAGTTCCTCGCTGGGGTGAGACGCAGGAACCAGTGGGGCATTCCCGGCGTTGATATGGCGGGAGACCGCTGAACTCGCGCCAGATCGACGATGGGCACCATGAGTGCCGCGACAAGCCTGGAAGATGGCCACGTCGAGTCATTGCGGAAAGCGAACACATGTTCTATTCTGGTCTCCAGTCGACGGGTATACGTACACGTTTCAGGGGAGACCAGTGATGAGCGCCAGCGCCATTTCCTTTGCTTACGAAGACCGGTTCGGCCAGGTTGGCGAGATCGACCTCCGGGCGATGCGCAAGCTGTGGGTCGAGCGGCATCGGGCCGGTATCGTGTTTGCCGAATTGGCCCCGGATGGCCACGATGTGTTGCATGAAGTGGTGGTTGACGATGTCGCGACGACCGGCGCGATGGCGGCGGTGATGGAATCGCTGTTGGCCATGCCGGCGTTGGAGCGGGTCGAGCAACCGGTGGAGGGGCCCGCACTCGTGCTGGAGTTCCGGGCCGAGAACCCGCACATCGTCGCGCTGGCTCCGCGTGTGCTTTGCTGAACCGGGAAGACCGACCGAGCAATGGAAGACCCGCTGGTTGGTGTGATGCGCACCAGTCAGCGGGTCTTGTTGCGCGGTCGGATAGGTTATGCCGCCACCTCGAACACGGTGTACATGCCGTGCATCGCATGCGGCAGGCCATCACCCATGTCCGGGAAGTAGCAGACCATGATGTACACGCCGGGTTCGAGGTCCCAGGTCGTCCAGGTGGAGGTGCCGGTCGACTGGGTTGGGGAATAGGCGAAAACTCCCGGGTCTTCACCTTCTGGTGCGGGCGTCCCGTTGATGTCACCTTCCATGACTGCGGTCGCCTGGTCCACGGTATAGCCGTCCGGTGCCTGCATCAGGTAGATGAAGTGAGGCTGGGCCCCGATGTTGTCGATTTCAATCGTATTGGGTCCGGCGGCCAACTCGCCTGCGGTGACCTTGATCACATACTCACCCATGCTGATGGTGGCAGTTGATTCGGGAGTCGCCAGGTCGGCCGGCATCTCGCCGGTCACCTCGAACACGACTGGCGGCATCTGCGAGGTGGGATCGTCGCCCCAGGCGAACCATGCACCGGGCGTGAGGTCGATGACGCTGGACGAGCCGGGGGCCGTGACTCCACCAGCCATCACGGCCTGATACACGAAGTCAGGCAGCATCATCGCGCCTTCGTCCGAGTCCTCGGCGCTCATGGCAGCGGGGGAGGCTGGCGCAGCATTGTCCCCACCACCTGCAAGCGCCGCCAGGAAGTCCTCCGGCGTCATGCCCTGGGGTTGAACGAAGGCGACGACCTGGCCGGGATCCATGCCCTCGGCCGCGGTTGCGGTGACCAGGTAACGTCCCGCGGGAAGCGAGTCCGGAATGCCTTCGTATCCGTTCCCGGTGATGGTGACATTGAGTTCGGGGAGATCAAGTGCAGCGAATGGGGAGGCATCCTGGGCTGCGGCGGCCGGGGCGATGCCAAGGAGCAGCAGGCAGGTGACGGAGATGAGCGCGAAGAGGTGTTTACGCATCGTATTCACTCCTGGTGAATAGAAGGCGCATGTCGTGCAGTGCGTACTCACGGCTTCATCGTCTGAGTAGTGGGCTGGCAGGGCAGCGCATCGGGCGAAACGCGTGGAAACTGGGCCCCTGGAGATGGCCCCAATGCAGTTCTCTACCCGGCGACCTGGAACATGCATCACTGTTCCAGTGGTTGATCGCCTTTCGGTCGCCGGGTTGTCGAGGCACTGGGATTCAGTCCTAGGAATATCGTATCACGATACTTATCCATTTTCAGGTGTCTCGATGGAATG
>CAZNQC010000204.1:0-6645 GCA_964574825.1 uncultured Sphaerobacteraceae bacterium
CGGCGCGACTGGCGGGTGGACCGGAGGCTGGCATCCAGCGGAGCGTCCAGCAGGTTCGCCTCTTCCAGTTGCCCCAGCGCCAGCAGCACGGCTGGAGGGCCGATGGTTTCGCCCACCAGGTCGCTCGCGTCAGCGGCCAACTCCGCCACCTCGCGTTGTCCATCACACAGGTGCCAGACGGCGGAAGCAATCGGGTTGAGGTGATGAAGATGATCCTTCCGCTGATCGAACACCAGCACCTCAGGCCCGGTGGTGCTGACAACGAGGTCGTCGCGACGGGAGACGGGGAGACCCTCGCGCTGGCGATTGGGCGCGATCATGCTGCATTCCTCCTCATTGCTGAAATGTGGCGTCACGTCTGTCACCCCATCCTAGCAGGCTGTACAACGGCCCCGCACTCGATACGGCGGGAACCGATCCGAGACCTGCCAAATGTGACAATCACCGGTTGGCGCAACCTGGAAGAAGTCGTGGTCGTTGCCCGGCACTATATTTCTCGTCATGCCAGGCCGGTGCCACCTGCACTATCCGTTCTGCTGCCATGACCCCTGCGTGGGGAAAGGACGTCCGCCCATGAACCTCGACGCTGCCACCATCGGTGCCATCACCCTCTTTGCCGAAGATTTGCTCGCCACCAAGGCCTTCTATCACGACGTATTCGGCAAGGACGTCATGTGGGAAGATCCGCAATCGGCAGGGTTTCGCTTTGGCGACACCATCATCAACCTCCTCCAGGTGGATCAGGCACCGGGTCTGATCGGTCCAGCGAAGGTCGCCCCGCTCGAGGCTGGGGCCCGGATCCAGCTCACCATCTGGGTTGAAGATGCCGACGCCACCATTGCCGAACTCAAGGCCCGTGGCGTCGAACTGATCAACGGCCCCATCGACCGCCCGTGGGGGCAACGCACCGCCACCTTCGCCGATCCGTCCGGGCACATTTGGGAGATCGCCCAGTCGATCCCCCAACAATAGGTTCCTGCTGCGCAATCGGTCTCCCGGCACCCACTCGACAAGCACCAGCATCGGGCTGAAGATGCTCTTGCTCGGAGGGTGCATCGCCGCACCCATTTCACTAGCGGGAGACAGGAACCCATGCCGTCGAAATCATCGTCGGACCAGGCCATCACGCTCGAATCGCTCGGCCTCCGGCCAGTCATCAACGCCGCCGCCACCCTCACCAAACTTGGTGGTTCGGTCATGCCGCCCGAAGTGGTCGCTGCCATGCAGCAGGGCGCCCAGTCATTCCTCGACTGGCCCGAACTCCAACGGGCGGTTGGCCGCAAGGTCGCCGAGATCACCGGCAATGAGGCGGCCTACATTTCCTCGGGAGCCGCGGCTGGCATCACGGCCTCGGTCGCCGCGGTCATCGCTGGCACCGATCCCGTGAAGATTGCCGCCTTCCCGGCGCTGGAGGGCATCGAGAAAACGGAACTGCTCGTCTATCGCTCCCAGCGCAATGGCTACGACTACGCCGCCCGCATGACCGGCGCCACCTTCGTCGAACTCGACGACACCATCGAAGCCCTCGAAGCGGCCTTTTCCGACCGCACCGCCGCCGTGCTCTGGTTTGCCGGCAAGCTGGCCGAATCTTCTCCGCCGCTCGACCAGGTGATCGAACTGGCTCATGCCCGTGGGGTGCCGGTGATCGTTGATGCCGCCGCCCAGGTCCCGAACATCGCCAACCTCTGGCACTTCACGAAGGAGCTCGGCGCCGATCTCGCCATCTTCAGCGGTGGCAAGGGGTTGCGCGGACCCCAGTCGTCCGGCTTGGTGCTTGGTCGCGCCGAGTTGATCGAAGGCTGCATCGCCAACGGTTCGCCCAACTCCACCATCGGTCGCCCGATGAAGGTTGGCAAGGAAGAACTCTTCGGCATCCTCGCCGCCGTCCAGTGGTCGCTGGATCAGGATGAAGACGCCCTGCTGGAACGTTACGAGCAGATCGTTCAGTCGTGGATCTCCGGTCTCAGCGAATTGCCGGGCGTGAGCGTCGAGCGGGGCTTCCCCAGCGAAGCTGGCCAACCGATGGCTCGCGCGCTGGTGACCATCGGACCGGACGCGGCCCTGACTGCGACGGCCCTGACCGAAGCGCTATGGGACCAGAGCCCGCGGATTGCCGTCAGCCAGATCGACGACGCCACGATTGCCCTCAACCCGCAAACGCTGGCCGATGGCGAGGACGTCACCGTGGCCGAGGCCATTCGCGACTTGCTGGGGTAGGCTTGGTGCCAGACCGGATGCCACCGCGGTATCCATCGCCCCTCACCAGAAGGAGTTCATCATGACCCATCCCGATGAGAAACTGCAGGAACTCGGCATCGTCATCGAAGAGAAGACCACCTTCCATCCGGCCGTCGCCATCGGCGTCATCAGCGGGAACCAGCTCTATCTCTCCGGCTCCACCCCCACCGACCCGAGCATCAAAAAGGGCCGTGTCGGCGAGGATCTGACGGTGGAGGAGGGCTACCAGGCTGCCCGTGACTGCGCCATCAACCAGATCGCCGCCGCGAAGACGGTGCTCGGTGACCTCGGCCGGGTCAAGCGCGTGGTCAAGGTGCTCGGCATGGTCAACTCGGCCCCGAACTTCCCCGACACCCCGGCGGTCGTCCACGGTGCCTCGGAGCTCTACTACGAAGTCTTCGGCGAAAAGGGTGTCCACGCCCGCTCGGCGGTCGGTCTCCAGGCCCTCCCATCAAACGTCGCCGTCGAGGTCGAAACCATCTTCGAAATCGAATAACGGCCGCACCGCACACCTGCGACGGCCAACGAAGCGGTCCCCGGATAATGGTGATTGGCCATCTTTCGGGGCCGTTTCAATTCTCTAGTGTGTTCCAGTGCGCGAATCCCGAGCCATATGATACTTTGAGGCCTCAAAGTATCATATGGAAAACCATCTGATATCTGCGTTGCATATGGAGCCAGCTCCCAGCCATGAGACCTGACGATTTCGAGCAAGGGTTTCCGGGACGTTTCGTGCGGGTTACTGGTCGCGGCGGGAAGGCTGGATGGGCTTTCATACCGGACGACCTGCCACCTGATGATGATTTCGTTGATTTGGAGATCGCTTCAGCTGCTGAACGAGCCGGTATAGCACTGGGGAACCTCAACGGCTCGGGACGGATGCTCAGGAACCCAACTCTCCTGCTCCAGCCCTTCATGCGTCGAGAGGCCTTGGCCTCAAGTCGCATCGAAGGAACACGAGCCGAGTTTGATCAATTGATTCTGTTCGAAGCCGCTGACCCTGGAACGCCACAGGATCCAGACATTCAGGAGGTTACGAACTATCTGCATACGGTTTACAGCGGTTGGCAGAGGCCGCGTGAACGTCCATTTTCGACTGGGTTCATCATGGAGCTTCATCAGCAACTGATGGATGGAGTGCGCGGTTCGACCAAGGGCCCCGGAGTCCTTCGTCCGAATCAGGTCATGATCGGCAGTGGCGGGGACGATATCTCCAATGCGAGGTTTGTGCCGCCTCCACCCGAAGAAGTACGGGAATTGCTTGAGCGCCTCTGCGATTACATCGTGGCCCCCAGCAAGCTTCCAGCTCTGGTCAGGCTAGCCTTGATTCACTACCAGTTCGAAGCGATTCATCCCTTTCAAGATGGAAACGGTCGACTGGGACGTATCCTGATGCCTCTGATTCTGGGTGAATGGCAGATGTTGGACTTACCTCTGCTCTATCTCAGTGAATACTTTGAGGATCATCGTAGCGAGTACGTTGATGCGCTCTATGCGGTGAGTCAGCGAGGGGCATGGAAGGAGTGGGTCCTCTTTACGCTACTGGCGATCGAGCATCAATCTCGCGACGCCATGATCCGGAGCCAATACCTGCTTACATTGAGGGAGGACCTGCGAGAAAAATATCAGGCCGGCAAGTCCACGAATACGTTGCGAATCGTGGACCTGCTCTTCGAAATGCCAGCCGTAACGATCTCCCGTGCCGCAACGTACCTCGACATTACGAATCCTGCGGCAAGCCGTATTGTCGGGCAGTTGGTAGAAGACGGTGTGCTGGAAGAAGTGACCGGATTCAGGCGAAACCGGATTTTTGTTGCACGAGGAATTGTTGCGGCAATGACTCAACGACCCTCTGAGGAGCGCCAAGATCAGGACTAGTTGGCATTGCTCTGCAGCGGCCGCACCAGCAGCAGGCAGGGGTTGGCCGGGTCCCACAATTCCGGTACTACCACCAGTCGCTGGAACCCGAGCGCGGCGTAGAACGCCCGCGTCTGCGCGTATTCCGGGCTGGGATGCGCGTCAGCCAGCGTCTTCACATGCAGCAGTGTGGCTCTCTCTGATCGCGCGGCCTCGATCACCCGTTCCACCAGGCGTCGCCCGACACCGTGGCGGTGCCATTCCGGCGCGACCGCCATCCAGGTGATCTCTCGCGTTTCGGGGAACGGGGCCGCCACGGTCAGGAACCCGATCGGCTCCTCACCGGAAAGGGCGACCCAGCCAGCCTCTGTTTCGAGGCAATGACGCAATTCCTGCAACCCTTCCTCGATCCCGAACCAGGCGGGCAGGCTCCGGGCGATCCGCTCGCAAGCATCGATGTTGTGGGAACTCAGGGGAACGATGGATACGGCATGATTGGCGGTGGTTGTCACCACGCACCTCCTTCTTCATTCGATGCAGTTGGTCGAATGATTGCCCTGGGTCGCGGGCCACGCCGGTCAGATCATGCTCCCAAGTTTCGCACGGGGTGTAATACTGTCGCGAGCGAAAATGGCGGCAGCGAAGGAGCAACAAGCGTGGTTGGGTTTCTGGCAAGGCGGATCATCACGGTCTTCCTGCCTACCCTGCTCGGTATTTCCCTGCTCGTCTTCTTCGCCATGCGGCTGATTCCCGGCAGCTTCGTCGATGTCATGATTGGGCTCAGTGGCGAGGTCTCTGACGACCAGCGCGCCCAGATCGCCGCGTCCTACGGTCTCGACGCGCCCTTGCCGATCCAGTACCTGCGCTGGCTGGGCAACATCCTCACCGGCGACATGGGGAACTCGCTGCGGACCGGTCAGCCGGTCGCCCAGTCCATCATCAACCGCCTGCCCATCACGTTGGAACTCACCCTGCTGGCGACCATCGTCTCCCTGGTGCTGGCGATTCCGGCGGGTATCCTCGCCGCCGTCAACCGGGGTGGGCCAATTGACGTCATTATCCGGCTGGTGGCGTTGGTGGGGCTGTCGGTCCCCAACTTCCTGATCGCCACCCTGCTGATTCTTTTCATCTCCACCAAATGGCAGGTGTTGCCTACCACCGGCTTCGTTGGCATCGAGCACGGGCTCTGGCCGAACCTGAAGTCGATCATCCTGCCGTCCATCGCCCTCGGTGCCCTGCTGGCAGCCTCGATCATGCGGATGACCCGGTCGTCGGTGCTGGAAGAACTCGGCAAGGAATACCTCACCGTCGCCCGGGCCAAAGGACTCTCCTCGAAAGCGGTCGTGATGCGGCATGCCGTCCGTAACGCCCTCGTGCCGGTGATCACCGTTGTGGGGATCCAGACCGGCTACCTGCTGGGCGGCACCGTCATCGTCGAGCAGATCTTCGCGATTCCCGGCATTGGGCGGCTGGCGCTCGATGCCGTGTCCCAGCGCGACTATCCGGTGGTGCAGGGCACAACCCTCTTCATCGCCGCCGCGTTCGTCTTCATGAACCTGGTGACCGATGTGGTTTACGGCTTCGTCGATCCCCGGATTCGGGTGAAGTAATGGCGCAGACTGCAACGCTCGCCCGTGATGTCGATCGCCAGCGAGCCGGATTCTTCACCCTGCTCTGGCGGCACAACAAGGTTGGGTTCCTTGCCGGTCTCATCCTGATCGTCATCGCCCTGCTGGCGATCTGCGCGCCGCTGGTTGCCACCGGCGACCCAACCGACATGAATCCGGTTGACCGCCTCAAGTCGCCGTCGGAGATGCCGCCGATGGGTACCGATGTCTTCGGGCGCAGTGTCTGGAGCCGGATTGTCTTCGGGGCGCGGGTATCGCTGGCGGTCGGTGTCGTCTCCGTGCTGGCCGCGGCGGCGCTGGGCACGATCTTTGGCCTGGTGGCCGGCTATCTTGGTCGCTGGCAGGAATACATGACGATGCGGATGATGGACGTGCTCTTCTCGTTCCCATCGATCCTGCTGGCCATCCTGATCGTCTCGATCTGGGGGGCAGGATTCCATTCGGTGGTGCTGGCCATCATTTTGATCCAGCTGCCGATTTTTGGGCGCATCGTGCGCGGATCGACTCTTGCGCTGAAGCACGTCGAGTTTGTCCAGGCGTCGGTGGCGAGCGGGGCATCGACCTCACGCGTGCTGTTCCGGCACGTGTTGCCCAATGTGGCCGGTCCGATCCTCGTCCAACTTGCCCTCAGCATGGGTGGCGCCATCATCATCGAGGCGGCGTTGAGTTACCTGGGATTGGGCGCCGTCCCGCCAACGCCCTCGCTGGGTTCGATGTTGAGCGAGAATCGGAATGCGATGGAGCTGGCACCGTGGACGGTGCTCTATCCGGGGTTGGCGCTGGCCTTGCTGGTGTTGAGCATCAATATGTTCGGCGATGCCGTCCGTGACCTGCTCGATCCCCGTCTCCGCTCGGCGATGGGCGGATGAGGTAACCGACGGGAAACCTGACCCGGGCCTCGGTAGGGGCCGACCTGCCGAGC
>CAZNQC010000205.1:0-6621 GCA_964574825.1 uncultured Sphaerobacteraceae bacterium
GAATCCAAGGACATCTGCCTGGGCGAGGTTCAGGTGCTCGAACAGGCCCTCGATGTCCGAGGCAAACGCGGCGGCGCTGAATTGGCGGTCGATGTCGTTCGTGCGGCCATGGGCCTGGAAATCGCAGGCGATGACCTGGCGATTCTCTGCAAAGGCCGGGAGCAGATGGCCGAACTGGAGGTCGATGTTGAAGAGGCCCCCGTGCAGCACCACCAGCGGGATTCCGCCCTCACCATGAACCTCGTAGTACATCTCCAGCCCATTGACGGGTGCATACCCGGTCGAGACAGGCGTGGATCCCGGAGTCGATGGTGCAGTCTGGTTTGCCAACGTGGTTGCCTTTCGATCGGTCGCGAAGCCGGTTGTCAGTACCGTACCGCTCGCTGCAGCCAGCTTGATGAATGTTCGGCGGGTCATGGTTGGGTCCCTGGCGCAAAGCCAGCACCGGGTGCCGTACTGCCCTTGCGCGGCTGGTGAGCCGGATCAGACGTCTGGAGAGCATCCGACCGCCAAATAATCGACGGCGGTGTGACTACCGCCAGAACAGATGATGGGTGACGCCGCTGGGGCTCGCGATGGATTCGTGCTGGTAGCGATCCCGCAGGTCATCGGGCGACTGCCAGAGTCGTTCGCCGCGGCCGAGTTCGATCGGCGCGACGACGATGTGCAACGTATCCACCAGGCCGGCATCGAGGAATTCGCGCACGGTCGCGACACCGCCACCGATCCGAACGTCTTTCCCATCGGCGGCGGCCCTGGCCTGGGTCAGCGCCTCCTGAGGTGTGGCATCGAGAAAGTGGAAGGTTGTGTCGCTGAGAGTGAACGATGGGCGTGGATGGTGGGTCAGCACGAATACCGGTGTGTGAAACGGTGGGTTGTCGCCCCACCAGCCGGTCCACTCCTCGTTCTCCCACGGCCCACGTTGAGGGCTGAATTTGTTGCGTCCCATGATCTCGGCGCCGATGTTGTTATGGAAGTCCCGGGCGAGATGATCATCGACACCCTGGCTGCCACTCCCGCCCACCATCCGTGCCCACGTCGCCGTTCCAAACATCCACTGCATCAGTTCCATCGGGTCGGCGTGTCCGAACGGTTGCTGCAGTGATTGCCCTTCGCCCGCACCGTATCCGTCGCGTGAGACCGTGAAGTTCTGGACCTTCAGGAGTTGGGTCATGATGAGGTGTTCTCCTCCGTTGTTGCCGCGCGGCCCGCATACGTGAGATCGTGGCGGACCATCGCCTCGTCGAGGATGCGAAGACCCTTCGGCCCCATACCGTGCAGGTTGGCGATCTCGCGTTGGGTGTGGGTGGCGAGTTCGTTCAGGGTCGTGATGCCGGCCACGGCAAGGGCCGCGTTTGCAGGTCCACTGATGTGGGGAAGCGGAATGGGCAGCTCGGGAGTCATGCTGCACCTCCGGAGATCGCGCCGAGAATGATGAAGGGTTCCCTGCCACTGGCCACCGCGTCCGGCACCTCGGTATCAGCAGGTGAGTGCGACAGGTCTTCCTCGCAGGCGAAGTAGCGCACCATCGGCCGCCGCTTGCCGGTGTTCCGATCCCGAATGCCACCCTTCAGCGCTGGATACGATGCCTCCAGCACGTCGACGATCCGCTCCGGGGTGACCGGGGCCTCGACTTCGACCTCAACGATCTTTCCGGTTCCGGCCAGGTTTCTCAGATGGACGGGCAATTGCACGCGGATCATGACAGGGTCTGCACCTCCACCGAAAGGACCGCCGGCAGATCGCGCACGATGGGCAACCAGGAATCTCCGGCATTGGGTGAGCAGTAGACCTGGCCTCCAGTCGTGCCGAAATAGATGCCGCAGGAATCGAGCCGGTCGACCGACATCGCGTCGCGCAGGATGTTGACGTAGCAGTTCTCCTGCGGAAGCCCGTCGGTGAGTGCCTCCCAGTCATTGCCACCCGTGCGGCTGCGGTAGACGCGCAGTTTGCCGTCAGGCGGGAAGTGCTCGGAGTCGCTCTTGATTGGCACCACGTAGATCGTTTCCGGTTCGTGGGCGTGGACGCTGATCGGAAAGCCGAAATCGGATGGCAGGTTGTCACTGACCTCGGTCCAGAGCTCACCGGCATCGTCGGTGCGCATCACGTCCCAGTGCTTCTGCATGTAGAGCGTGTTCGGGCGCGAAGGATGCATCGTCATGTTGTGCACGCAGTGACCGACTTCGGCATCCTCGTCCGGGATGTAGTCGGAGCGGAGACCCTTGTTGATCGGAGTCCAGGTTTCGCCACCATCATCGGTGCGGAACGCGCCAGCAGCCGAAATGGCGACAAAGATCCGGTCTTCGTTGGTCGGATCGAGAATGATCGTGTGGAGGCAAAGTCCTCCCGCACCCGGTTGCCAGGTGTTGCCAGTCGTGTGGGTACGCAGGCCGGAAAGCTCGGTCCAGGTTTCACCGGCATCGATGGACTTGAAGAGCGCTGCGTCCTCAACCCCGGCGTAGACCACATCGCGATCGGTCAGCGAGGGCTCGATGTGCCAGACGCGCTTGAACTCCCAGGGATGCGGTGTGCCGTCATACCACTGATGGGTGCCGGGTACGCCGTCGTAGGTGAAGTCATTGGAGATGGTTTGCCAGGTCTTGCCGCCATCGTCGGAGCGATGCATCACCTGCCCGAACCACTCGGACGCCTGCGAGGCGTAGATCCGGTTCGGATCGACCGGTGAGCCCTTGAGGTGATACATCTCGAGGCCGCCGAACAACGGCCCTTCAACCGTCCAGTCCTGACGGGTTTCGTCCGACGTCATGATGAATGCACCCTTGCGGGTTCCGGCGAGGACTCGTACTCCACTCATCGTCGTTGGCTCCATGATTGGCCTGCCGATCGCGACATGAGGTCGCCTTCAGCAGGCTCCAAGGTTCTTGCATGTTCGTTTGCCAGCATAGTGTACGTACGCACCAGTGGCTTCTTCCAGATTGCGCCATGATGGCAACTCGGTGGCAACGTGGGTGCAGGCGCTGCCACGTCTTCCGCGCACGAACTGGCCTGGCTTTGGACCTACCCCAAATGGGTCAGTCCGCAGCGTGCGAGTTGGAACCTGACCGAAGTGGTGGTCGTCGTAGTGGGCATGGGCCACCCGGTCCACGCCCGACCAACCGGCTCCGCGCCGACCGCGACTGCCGGAACCTCGGCTCCAACCCGTATCAGGAGGACCAGTTTGAGTGTTCGTGAGTTTCACGCACGTCGTTTCGATCGCCGTCGGTTCCTGACTGCCGCCACCGCCGTGCCACTCCTGAGCTTTCCATTCACCCAACCAGGCACGGCGCAAACCCCGGTTGCAGTGGATGATGGGCGATGGGAGAGTTGGGCTGACGAAATCACCATGGCACCCTCTGGCCCACTGCGGTGGCGCGCCCTCCTCCTCAAGGCGAAACCTCTGAACGAGACCGAGTTCGTCAACCGTCCTCTCGGCTTCGTCTGGAATGACGACGGGCGAACGACCCTCATCGTCGAGAATGAGACGCGAGGCAGCATCCGTGAACTCGACAGCCAAGTGGGCCAGCGGGCGGTGAGCTTCAACCACGACCAGGATTCCGAGGCGAGGGGGATAGGCGACGACGAGGACCAACCGTGGCCCTATCGCTACTTCAATTTCGATCTGATCCCGGCTGATACCTATATGTCGTCACGGGGTGACGGCGAAGTCTGGGGCTGGAGCAACCCATTCACCGCCTCCGGCCCGGAGCTTCGTCTCTCCTTCGGCTCTCTCACGATCGGTTCAAGAGAAGTGGCGACCTATGCGGCCAAGGACCCAGCCAATCCACATCCTGTCTTCGCCATGTGCCTCGAGGGTCGAGTCAGCCCGCTCGACGAGGATTGGAAGCCCGGGCTCGATCTCGAGCCAGGAGATTTTGTCGAACTCTCCCCCGCATCCTCGGTCGTCAGGCTCTATGGACGTGGGATCAACAACGTGCTGGTGGGACTTCATTCACCTGACGCTGGTGAAATCCACGTCGAATCCCTGGCTTCCTGACCTGAGAGCTGCCTGACCGGGGCCGTCGAATGACCGCCAATCTCCCAATCTGGCGCCAATTGCCATTCCCCATCCCGGTGCGACAATGCTCGCGCTGAATTGACGCACCAATGGCAGGGAACCAGAACACATGAAGATCAAGCAGGTGGTTTTTCGCGAGCCACGAATGGCCAGACTCGAATCGCGAGACCTCGACACCGACGCGCTCGGGCCTTCTGAACTGGTCATCGAATCCGAGGCATCGCTGATCTCTCAAGGCACGGAAGGAGCGGCCTGGCAGGGATTGACGATGCCGGGTGGGCAGGACTGGACCTATCCGCAGCAGCCGGGCTATGCCAACGTCGGGCGAGTGATCGCCGTGGGCGGCGACGTCCCGTTCGCCGTGGGTGATCGCGTTTTCTCGATGGCGAAACACGCCTCCCACGCCCGGATCGACCTGACCCGGGAACTCTGCGTGCCAGTGCCTCAAAGTGTGGCACCTCAGCAAGCGGTCTTTGCCCGGTTGGCCGTCGTCTCGATGTCCACCCTGCGCACCACGTCGGCGCGGATGGGCGACCGAGCGGCGGTGGTTGGGCTGGGGATGGTCGGCAACCTGGCGGCTCAGTTGTGCCAGATTGCGGGATTGTTCACGACCGGCGTTGACGTGATTCCGTGGCGTTGCGACCTGGCACGGGAGTGCGGGATCGAGACGGTGCTGTTGTCGCCGGGCGACGATGATCTGACCCGGGACCATGCCCTGGTAATCGAAGCGACCGGCTCGGAAGCCGGAGCAAAAACCGGCATCAAGCTCGTCCAGAAGCACGGCGAACTCTCGCTGGTCGGCTCGCAGTGGGGCAAGGGTGCCCAGGACATGGACGCCCTGCGCTTCCTGGGAACGATTTTCGAACAGTACATCCACATCCGGTCAGGCTGGGAATGGCAGATTCCGACGGTGCCGACAGCCTTCGGCCCCAGTTCATTGAGCCACAGCGCCAGCGCAATTCTGGAGTGGATTGCCGATGGACGGCTGAAGGTTGGCCCATTGCTTTCGCACCTTGTGGCACCGGACACCTGTGACTCGGTCTACGGTGAGATGGTCTCGAACAAGGATCGCTACCTCGGCGTGGTGTTCGACTGGACGACGGTGGACACCACCGCCTGATCCCTCGACGGCGACCGACCCAACTCCGGCATTCACGGAATCTCCACATCCATTGCGGCTCGCCTTCACAGCGGACTGGTGAGATGGGATCACGACACCAACCGACGCAGGGTCCGTGTCGCGACCGCCACGCCGGATGTACCCAGGAGATTCCGTCATGCCGCCTTCATTCAGAATGCTCATGCTGGTCCAGATCGCGTTGTTCACGTTCGCGGCCGGTGCCCACGCTGGTATTGGCCGGAGCGAAACTGATCCGGCCGCAGCGATTGCGGAAGCGATCATCGCGCTGGCACTCACTGCCGGACTCGTCTACGGATTGGTCCGCCCGGCTGAGGCACGAACAGCGGCACTCGTCAGTCAGGGTTTCGCCCTGGTCGGGACGCTGGTCGGATTCACGTTGGTGGTGACCGTTGGCCCAACTCACGCCTTCGACGTCGTGATGCATTCGACAATGCTGGTAGCGCTGGCAGCCGGACTCACGCTGACCTGGCGGCAGCCTTTGATGCGTCCTCTTCGCTAACAATCTCGAAGGGTTCGCGCGAACTCCCCTGGAATCCCGGCTAGCCCCCAGCAAAATCAGCCAGATCGGTCGCTATACTAAGGGTAGGGACCTCGTATTCGTCGCGCTGCACATCCCGGTCTCCTGTTCGCGCAGCTTCGCCACCCAACGGAGGGTGCCACGGACATGCGATTCCTGCTTTTCGTTCTGATCCTGGTGGGAGGGGTCTTCCTGCGCGGCATGACGCTGCCAGGAGCCTTCCTGCTCGCGCTCTTCGTGGTGGTACTGGTTTCCATTGTGCTGCGCGTTGTGCGGAAGGAAGTGGGCAAACTCCCCAATCCGCGCAACCCACGCCAACGTCGCGCCCCGGCAATCAAGGATGGTGATATCGGTCCGTACATGACCTGGGCCCTGGAGCGGGGCGACAGTGAGGTCGTTTACCAAACCATCACCACCTACGTCCCGGGATACTGGCGCGCCCGGCAGGGCATCCTGCTGCTGGCCGAAGAACACTGCCGCCTCCAGCGCAGCATCCGAATCGCAACCGCGGCCGGCGTGCCAATGCCGGACGACACGGCGGCATTCTCGAAGCAACAGACGGCCATGATTGCCGATCGAGCGCGGCGAATGGCCTTCATCAACCAGCATGGCATGATGAATCCCCGCATCGAGGCCTCACTCGACCGCCTGGCACGAGGGGCCGACTCACTGGCTCTGCAATCGACGGCACTGCGGGCCGAACTGGCCGAAAGCACCGCCCAACCCCAGTGGGGCGCCGAAGAGGAGCGGGAGATTCGCCGCAAACTGGAGCGCATGACGAACACGCTCCGGGCGATGAGCTCCGACTTGCTCGTTGACGAGTTCGACCGGCTCCCGGTCGGTGGCGCTCCGGTTTCGTCCGCGAGGTCGGGCGACTAGGTTCGCCTACGTATCCGCCGCCCACGGATCCCAGGGATCGGCGATGAAGTCGGCCCGCAGGAAGGTCTC
>CAZNQC010000206.1:0-4622 GCA_964574825.1 uncultured Sphaerobacteraceae bacterium
CGTTGGCCGTCCGGTTTTTTGCGCAGGCCGAGGGCAAGCAACACCAGCGCGATCATCCCGACCGCGATCGCCAGTGGCCAGACGATCTGCGAGAAGGTGGATGGTCCCTTGGGCAGGGAGAATTGCCCGCTTTCATTGGGGCTGGCTGTCACCCCGTCGTCCATCGCGAAGACAGCCAAACTCCCATCGGAGGTGAGGACGAGGTCCTGGATGCCGGACGTCGCGGATATCTGCTGGATGGTCTTCCCGTTCGCGTCGAAGGTGGCGAACTGGCCATCGGTGGACCCGGCGACGATCAGGTCCCCCGCCTTGTCAATGCCCACCGCGGGAACATCATTGCCGACCGTGGCTTGCCAGACGACCTGGCCGCTGGCGCCATCGACCAGTGAAACGGTGCCGCGCTGGTCGCCGGTGACGATCTTCGCCCCATTGGCGGTGACATCGAGCCCGCGAATGGTGTAGTCGAGCGTGGTTTCCCAAACCGATTGGCCGTCGCCGGAGAGGAGCGAAACTCGCGAGTCACGCGTGCCGGTCAGCACGCGGAAACCGGAGGCTCCGCCGTAGACCGCCACCCGGTTGACCTGGTCGGTCATGGTTCGTTGCCAGGAGACATCACCCTCAGGTGTAAAAAGCGTGACGCTCCGGTCTTCCGAGCCGGCCGCAATCACCTGGCCATCGCCCGAGATCGAGACGCTGAGGAAGGTCTGTGGACCGCGGAAGTTCCAGAGCTCGGTGCCGTTGCCATCGAGCAGGTAGACATGGCGATCTTCGGAGGCGACGGCGATGCGCTGGCCATCGGCCGAAACGGCGACCCCGTAGACGGTGCCTCCCGTGGCGAATTGCCAGCGTTCGGCGCCGCTGCCGTCGAAGGCAACGACCAGGTTGTCACGACGGCCGGTGACGACCAGTGAACCATCTTCAGTGGCATCGACCGCGTAGGTGATCACCCCGGAATCGACCGTCCATTCCTCGGCCGCGCGGGCGGCAGGCACGAGGGTGAGCGTGACGAGCATGATCGCCACGAGGGCGAACAGGCAGGCGGTTCGTGGATGATGAACCCCCGGCCAGAGCCGCCTCCGGCCGGGGGTGGTTCGATTTGGTCCCATTGAACATTCTCGTCCGGGGCTAGACCGTCTGGACACATGAAGGTGTCGCCGGTCTGCGTTCGTGTTGTAGGGGCCGACGGAGCCTGTCCTGAGTGCAGCGAAGGATCTGTCGGCCCGGTTACACCGAGGCAGGAGTCGTACGGAAGCCCGAAGCAGCCGCTGGACGAACGTGCTGCGACTGACCATCGGCTGCTGTCTGGGCTTCCCTTCCTGGGGGAGACTGACTTCTCCCTGTACTCGGCCCTAGACCTGGCTGGCGGGCTTCTTCTCCGGGCTGGCGAGGTCCTCGTCGGTCAGCTGGAGATGTTCCAGAATCTCCGGGAAGAGGTTGTCGACCGAGGCCTGGTACTGGTCGAGGAACTCCTGCAGTTCCAGGTCCCCCGCGAAGTACTGCTGGGCGAGATCCACCCACTCACGCACGGAAGGCTGGTAGTCGGAGATCCCGCGCGACCGGTAGGCACCAGCCGTCGACTTCTCGGTGTTGCCGATCAGTTTGAGCTGGGCGAACTTGGTGGCCAGATCCTCCGGCAGGGCAACGTCCTTCACAATCGGCGGACCGGCGATCCCGGACGAGGTGGCGTTGTTTGGATCGAGCCGGTTTTCGAGATAGACCCCGAACCCTTCCGGACTGGTCAGGTACATCAGGAAGTCCATTTCGAGGTCGTTCTGCGCCTGGTCCTTCTTCGGCACCGAGAGGAAGCCGATGTTGACCTCGATGGTGCGGGCCGGGGCATCGACCAGGTCGCCTTCCATCGTCGGGTTGTTGAACGAGCCGATCTCGAAGACGGCGACATCCTGGGCGGGCAGCGGGGTGGCTTCGTCACCGTCGGCCCCACCGGCCGCGGAGACGTAGCGGCCTTCGGCGAGGCTGGTCAGGTCGCGTTCGAAGTTGCCGAGCAGGGCGGCGACATCGAGCCGGATGGCGGCTTCACTGGTCAGGAAGAGCGGGTAGGCATCGGAATTGCCGAGCCAGCCCGGAGGGGCTGCGCGGTCGGCGAACTGCTTGAAGTTCTCGTAGAGCGCGGCGAACTCGGGACCATTGACGGCCTGCTCGTGGTCGCGCAGGGCAATCATCTGGCGCTGGGTGTTGAAGGTGATGCGATTCGAGTCGTCGTTGTGGGGATCGGTCGGATCGTACTCCCAGGTGTCATCGACGCCTTCGCGGAAGTTCCAGTCGCCGGGTTGGGCGCGCACCAGCTCGGCCTCGTGGCGGGTGTACTGGTCGAGGTACATGCGGGCGAGCCAGCCGAAGCGGGTCTCCCAGAACGAGCGGTAGTCACCTTCGATGGCAACCGGGATGTAGCCAGCCGCGGTGAGCTTGTCGCACCAGTCCATGAACTGGTCCCAGGTGGGCTGGTTGGTGTCGGTGGCGGCGAGGGCTTCGGCTTCCTCCAGAATCCCGGCGGCCTCGAAGGCGGTCTTGTTGTAGAACCAGAGCACCTGCACGGTTTCGAGATTGAGGGTGTAAATCTCGCCGGTGACCGGGTTGGCCATGTTCTGGATGGCAACTTCGTCCATGCTGGCCCGCCACGGTTGGCCGGTGTAGGGATTCGTGCGGTCGAGATACGCCGACATGTCGACGAATTGCTTGGCCTGGATCAGGTCGGCGACGACGTTGCCGTTGACGACCGAGACCTCGGGCGTGCCAGCCGCGAACTGGGCGCGAATGAACTCCTGGTAGCCATCGGCGGGTTTGAGTTCGACCCGCACGTCCACTTCGGGGTTGAGTGCCATGTACCCATCGGCGAGGGCCTGGTACGTCTGCTCGTCGTTGCCTTGCACGGAGATGACGACAGTACCGGTGCGCGCGGTGGCTTCGGCCGTGCCCGCGGCCGTGATATCGACCAGACCGTCATCGGCGGGGGTACTCTCCTGCGCGGACGTGGAAACGTGGAGCAGGATGCCTGCCCCGCTGGCCACGGCAGTGGATTCCAGCAGGCGGCGGCGTGAGAGGCGCAGATCGGACATGGGATTCTCCTCCATCAACGAAGCGGGAACGTGCGGGACGATTCCGGACGACGCGCAGGCACCTCCTGTGGCTGGGGTTGGGTATGAACGCGGGTGACGGTACGGAGTCCTGGCGGGAAAGGCGTGGAGGTGGCCACGCCCTGACACCAGAGCTGTCGTTCCGTCGAGCGACTGATCGCGGTTGTGTGCGCCCATCGTCCTACCGAGTCTGGTTGCGGTCAAGTCCCCTCCGAGGAAAGCAAGTGTGCACAGTTGAGGGTACGAAGACGGGGGCGCCCCCAAGGAGCCAGGGTAGGGGTCGACCTGCCGAGCCTGAGGGGGCACCTTGAGCGGATGGATTGGCTCGGCTGTGTCGACCCGGTCCCCCAATCTGAACAGGTACCGAGGAAAGAGTGGGGTGCGACGAAATCGGGGGCACCTGCGTTACCGGGAGTAGGTGGGACAATTGCCGCCTCACATGGGGGAAATCCGGAGAGGACGGACGGGTGGCGGTGGCGCGACTGTCACAACCAGCACGAGATGCGGACACGGCTACCGGACATGAGACCGGGGACCGTGCCGAAGCAGCCTGGGTGCTGGCCGCCCAGCACGATCCGCGTGCCTTCGCGCCGCTCTACGACCGCTATGCCGAGCCCATCTACCGCTTTTGCTATCGCAAGGTGGGTGACGTGGACCTGGCCAACGACCTGACCGCCCAGATCTTCGTGAAGGCGATCGAGAAGCTCGACCGTTATCAGGAACGTCCGGGCGCATCGTTCAAGTCGTGGCTGTTCGCCATTGCCCGCAACACCGTGACGGATACCTGGCGGCGGCAACGCTCCACCGCCGATATCGAGACGCTGATCGAGGTGCTGGAGGACGATGGGCCCTCGCTGGAGCGGCAGGCGATCGAGGCCGAAGGGCAGCAGTGGGTGACTCACCTGCTGACCCAGTTGCCGGAGTCGCAGCGACCCCTGGTCGAACTGCGGTTGGCGGGCCTGACTACGAAGGAACTGATGGCGACGCTGAACATGAGTGAATCGGCCGTCAAATCGGCCCAGCATCGGGCCTACCGCCGCCTGCGCGACCTGGTGCGGGCGACCGAAGGAGCCGGGTCGTGACCCAGTTCGACGATTTTCCCCACGATCTCCCCCCGGAGCACGAGGCCGACGTTTCCTCACGGGAAGCTGACGCGCTCGATGCCCGGTTGAACGAGATCTCCCACCCACGGAGGCGGGCGACCGCCTGGTTCAGCACGCACGGACCAAAACGTCGCTCCCGGATGCGCGATGCGGCCGCTGTGCCGGACTTCGCGCAAGCGTTTCATCAGCAGGTCGAGACGGACGAGGCGGCCGATGCCGGGTTCGCCGGGCTCGATCCCACGCTTTGGGAGCAGATCATGGCATCGACCAATGCGACAGCCGGGGTGACCAGCCCCCACACCGGCCGAGGTTCTTCCTCATCATCGGCGCGAAGTGGTGGCCAGCGGATTCCACGTTCGGGCGCGGGGCGACCATTCTGGACCGGCTTTGCGAATGCCACCCTGGCGGTGGTGTTGCTGCTGGCCGC
>CAZNQC010000206.1:4722-6605 GCA_964574825.1 uncultured Sphaerobacteraceae bacterium
TCAGATTCGGTGGTGTTGTTGAGTGGGGTCAACCAGGCAGCACACACCTCATGGCCAGGGGTTGTCTACACGAACAGCCCCTACGTTCAGGGAGAAATGCCGGAGGTGACCTACGTTAGCCTCATCACCGGTGAGAGCGTGCGGATTGGCCAGTGGGGCAATGGGTCGGTTGGAGGGCCAGGAGAGTACGTCGCCAGCCCCTGGCTCATCCATCCTGCAGACGACGAGTCGGGGCGTTGGGCGATCACCGACTTCCGAACCATGGAGTCACAGTTGCTGGACGACGTAACAGGCACCCTCTGGCCCGCTGCCTCCGAGGATGCCATCTCGGGCAACATCCATGCCTCAGTCAGTGATGATTCCGGTGCGCTTGCGATCTGGCCCGCCCTTCCGTATGTCGAGGCTGAACCCGCAGAGGATGTGAGCGGCTCGGTTGATGCGGACGCCATAGCCGAGGGTGATGTCCTGATCATCAACAACTCCCTCGATGATGTGCACTGGATCGACATCCCCGCCGACCTGCCCCCAGTGCGGGATATGCGCCTGTCACCCGATGGTACCCACCTCGCGCTGATCGGCTCTGGCAGCATGATGGACCAACAACCAGTGCGAACGGTCAGCATCGTGAACGTCGCCACCGGTGAGGAGGTCGCTCGCTCGGAAGAAGGGATCTACCGCGGGAACTTCGAGCTTTCTGTCACCTGGGTCCAGAATGGTCAGGCCCTGGCCTACCTGCAGAACAATGCCCTGAACCTGCTCACACTGGACGGTGAATCGAGCGTCCTGCTGACGGTTGATGGTGAGGTAGTGAATCTTCGCAACACTGTCGATGCCGATGTTGTTTTGGCGAGCCGCATGCAGGCCGAGGAAGTGGCAACTGAAACACCCGACCAAGTGCAGGCGCTGACGTACGTGGTGAACACCCGCACCGCTGAAGTGGCCGAAGTCGAAGGAAGTGACTTGCGCAACACCTGGGGATGGGAACAACCCCCCGCGGCCGTGATGCTCATCGGTACCGTCGATACCGCGGCTGGCACCACCACCTATCGCCTGGTCGATGCCGTCACAGGCGAGGATATTGCTGGGGCGAACGAGTTTGTTGCCCAGAACGGTGAATACGGCCAGCCCGAGGGTGGAAAGAACTCATTCACCACATCGATGAATGGGAGTGTTACCGCGGTGGGGATTGGTGACGGTCCACTCTGGGTGATTCAGGAGGCCGAAGGCGTTGTTGAGGCGCGTGAAGTGACTGCACCCATCAGTTGGGGAATGGGGCCGTTCAATTTTGCCAGTGTTCTCCTCTCACCGGATGGAACGATGTTGTCACTGACGGTGAACGGTGATGAGTCGCGGACGCGATACTTGCTCGACCTGACCGACCCCGAGTCTGAGTGGTTGGAGGTGCCGAGCACGGTTCCAGGTGAAGGGACATCAATGATCTTCTTCGTGCCAGGCACGAGCGACTGACGCTGGATCGCTGGCAACACGAAGCTGAGAAAAGGGGATCGGTCCAATCGGGCC
The DNA here is from genome assembly GCA_964574825.1 of uncultured Sphaerobacteraceae bacterium. Lineage (GTDB taxonomy): Bacteria > Chloroflexota > Chloroflexia > Thermomicrobiales > UBA6265 > JACCYX01. Next base: position 6,244 of record CAZNQC010000206.1, read on the forward strand.
GGTCCCCTTCTCGTTGGCGCGGGGGATGAGAGGGGCAGGCATACTGAAGGCGAAACGGGAGGTGAACGATGCCGGGCGGGCTGCAATTGTGCGGGGAGACGATCGACGGGCGAGCCTTGTTGTTCGCGCTGGACGAACCGGGCTGGTTTGCCGAGGGAGCAGACGAGGCAAACGCACTGGCGAACGTCTCGCAGGCGGTCGCGGACTTCGATGCGTGGCTGATCGCGCACGGCGAGGAGCCTCCGCTGTGGCCCGACCGCTGGGAGATCGACGAGCGGTTCGTCACGTACGAGCTTCCTGGCGGGTTCGAGGTGAATGGGATCTTCACCCATGAACGAGGGACGCCGAATGCCGATCTGGTG
>CAZNQC010000207.1:0-6454 GCA_964574825.1 uncultured Sphaerobacteraceae bacterium
TCCCGCCGGGGCCGTCTGTCGTTTGGTGCCTGAACTGACGATGGAACCCGTCGTCTACGCCAGGACGGTTCCGATCCGGGCTGACCGGGCGGCGTCGTAGACCTCCTGGTGCGCCTGCACGAACTGGGGCAGGCCCATCGCCTCCAGCTGCGCCAGATAGTTCTCCCACTCGGCCTCGATATCGATCTGGCCGGTGGCGCCCCGGGCGAAGGTCTCGTCCACGAAGGCCTCAATCGTCGGGGTGACTTCGGCCACGAACTGGGCCTGGTCTTCCGAGAAGTAGAGCGGCGGCAGGGTCATTTCGTCCGGCTGCTTGTAAGGCAGGTAATTCTCGTTGGTCTGGTTGAAGAGGATCACTTCGATATCGGTCGCGGCGATTTCCTCTGGCACATACTGGCCGAGACGGTAGTCGTTGGAACGGAACGACGGACCGAGCTGCGACCAGTGGGCGTTCTGCAGCGGCACATTGGCGATGTCGGTGATCGAGCGCCAGATGGCCTGCTCACCATTGATGCCGAGGTCACCCTCGTTCGCCCAATCCCAGTCGCGTCCCTTCACGCCGTGAATCGAGCGGGTGGTGGCTTCGATGTGCCCCAGCGCGTCGCCCCACTTGAAGGCCAGTTCCGGGTCGGAAGCATTGTTGGTGATGATGAAGTTGCCATTGGTGGACGACGCGTAGGGATTGAATCCCGCGTAACGCACACCACCGGACCCTTCGAGCGGAGCCAGGGTGGTGTACTCGGCCCAGAGGCCAACACCCTCCGGATCGTAGGAACTGAATTCACCGAACCAGCCGGCTGGCACCGAACCGATCCGGGCCGTATTCGTGCCCTCACCATCGCCGATGGCCCGCAGCTGGTCGCGGTCGCGGGTGAAGATCTCCGGATCGAGCAAACCCTCGGCCGCGAGGGAGGCGAGGAACTTGATCCCTTCCTTCCACTCTTCCTGCGCGTAGATCGGCGTCACCTGGCCGTCCTGCACGATCAGGCGCAGCTTGTTGCCCGGGTGATAGATGAACGAGTTCATGAAGTACTCGTCCGGCGTGCCGTGCCAGATCACCGATGAACCAGTCAGCGGCAGTTCGTCGGCCGAACCGGTGCCGTTCGGGTCGCCAGCCAGGAACTGGCGGAGGACCTCGGCGTAGGTGTCGGTGGTGGTCGGGGTTTCGAGACCGAGGCCGTCCATCCACTGCTGGTTGATCCAGAGCTTCTGGGACATGGAGCAGTGGAAGCAGTCGTTCACCTGTGGCAGGGCGTAGATGTTGCCATCGGACGCCGTGGCCGCGATCTGGGCCGAGGGATATTCCTCCCAGGCTCGCTTGGTGAAGATGCCATGCTGCTCGACGAGGTCGTTGAGCGGCAGGAAGGCACCCTGCTGGCCGTAGATCTGGGTGAGGGTGGGAGAGGTATTGAACCCCATGATGATGTCCGGATAGTCGCCGGACGCGAGGCGCAGGCTGAGCGAGGCATCGCGCTCGGCCTGGGTGGAGCCAGGGACGATTTCCCATTCGATGTGAACACCGGTCTGCTCTTCGAACCAGGCCGTGAACTCGTTGGTGGCGAAATCCTCGACCGAGGCATTGGACGGGGCCAGCACGCGCAGGGTGGCGCCATCTTCCGAGAGGCGTGGCACGGTGGGCAGTGGCTCGGTGGCGGTCGGATCGACCATGGTGCCGGACGCTGCCTCCGGCGAGCCATCCTGGGCACCGGCACTCAGGTGCAGGCCCAGTCCAGCCGCGGCACCAGCTGCTGCCGCACCCTGCACCATCTGGCGACGGGTGAAGCGAGCGCGCCGGGCACTGGCGATGCGCGAGACATCGTCGCAGTCCACACATCCGAATTCTTCCATGTTCTGCTCATCGAACGTCGTCATACCGTTACTCCTGCCTGAACGAGAATGCGTACCGAAGGACCCCTATCCGCGAACCTCACCCCGACCAGCATCATCCATCCTGCTCTGGCCGTGGTTGCAACCTCCGAAGAGGTTGCATGTCCCGCCGCCTGGGTCGCGCCCAGATCGGATACTGTATACAGTTAGGTTCGTTGGACGAACGGTAAAATGCATGGTGACAGGTGTCAAGGGTTGTCACCTGCGAATCGATCGCACCATGCCTCCTGCGGTGAGGTATCGCCCAATTTCAGCCCCTGGCCCCCGCTCCCGCCGCCCGAAAGGCGTCCGCATGCCCCGCCCTGTCGTCACGACGCCCGATCCGCTCCAGGTCCTCGAATCCACCGCCGAGGTCGTTGGCCAGCTCACAGCGGTGACCATCGACCAGTCCGCCATCGAACGCCTGGCCGGGCAGATTCTGGGACACCAGGTGCCACCGCCCGAGTGGGACACCGCGAGCCACTTCAACACCAGCGGCCCTCACGCCGTCGAGCAGGTGGCTGGCTGGACCTTTGCACTGGATGCCCTCAACTTCTGCTTCTGGGCGCAGGGAGACGATCCTGGTCACCGGTGGCGCATCGAGTCCGGCGGGCAAATCCACGATGGATACATGGCGCTCGCCATTGCCCTGCGTGACACCGCCCACGCGGATGCCCCGGTCTGGGATCCCGCCTGGATGGCCAACGTCACCGATGCCGACCTGATGCACCTCTTCGCCCCGGCCCCCGGTGCGACCAGCATTCCGCTGCTGGACCTCCGGACGCGGCACCTGAACGAACTCGGCCAGGCCATCCAGCAAGAGTTTCCCGGTACCACCCCGTTCACCAACCTGATCGCCGCAGCCGGAGCCTCCGCTCCCCGCATTGCGGCCCTCACCATTGCCCTCGCCCCATCGTTCGACGATATCGCCACCTGGACCTCCCCAGCCGATGGCACCCGGCACCTGGTGCGCTTTCACAAACGCGCCCAGATCCTCGCTTCCGACCTGGCCGGTGCCCTGGCACCCCTTGGCCTGCAGGTGACCGATCGCGACCAGCTGACCGCCTTCGCCGACTACAAGGTGCCGCAGGTCCTCCGCCAGCTCGGCATCCTCCACTACGCTCCCGATCTGGCCGAGCGAATCCATCGCCTCGAACGCCTCGCGCCCGGGAGCCGGGAAGAAATCGAGATCCGGGCTGCCACCGTCTGGGCCTGCGAATGGCTGCGCCAGGCGCTCTCCAGTGCCAGCACGCCCTACACCGCATCCGATGTCGACTGGTTGCTCTGGAACCAGGGGCAGTCGCTCCCACCAGGGACAGAGCCCTACCATCGCACCGTCACGCCCTTCTATTGACCGGCAGCAATCCTGCCCCAACGCCTGCTCGGAGGTTCATCGATGACCAGACTGCGCGTGGCGACCTGGAATCTCTGGAACTCCCCGCATCACCAGGGCGAGCGCCTGGAAGCCGCGGCCGCGGTCATCCACCAGGAGCAACCGGATATCGTGGCGCTGCAGGAAGTCTCATTGGCCCTGACGGGGACGAGCTCTCCTTCGGCTGCTGCCTGGCTGGCCGGAATCTGTGGATATCCTTTTGTCGAGATCCAGCCCCGGCCTGATGCTGGGGACGAGGCACTGGCCGTGCTGAGCAGGACGCCACTGGAGCGGGTTTCTGTGCCGTCCCTTGATCCCATGGCGATGAGGGTGAGGCTCCAGCTTGGTGATGCCCGGGTTGCACTGACGAACCTGCATCTGGACTGGCAGCGCGCTGGAACCCGCGAAGCCCAAATCGTATCCATCGTCGACGGGATCGAAGATAGCGCCCGACCGGGACACCACGAACTGCTGGCCGGTGATTTCAACGCCACCCCGGCATCCAGCATCTACCGCTTCCTCATGAGTGACCAGTCGCTGCGAGACACGGACACCGTTCCCTGGCACGATCTCGCCGTGCTGCAGGCGGCCCGAACCGACACAGCCGTTCCCCCAACGCTGAACAAGCTCACCAATCCTCGCTGGCAGAACGACTCCCCACTGGAAGCGCCAATGCGGATCGACTGGATCCTGGTCCGCGACACCTTCAATACCGATTTGCCACCCCTGCGCCTCGTGGAGACCCGGTTGATTGGTGAGCACCCGGCCGGACCAGCAGCCGTCGTACCCAGCGATCACTACGGGGTACTGGTGGATCTGGAGATCGGGGAAGACTGAATGATGACCGTTTGCCACCGATCGCTGTCACAGCCTTTTCCGGTCGTGTGACCGGTGTCTCGTATTAACTTGGTAATAGATGAAGAGAAACCCGTCTTAACCGTAGGGGTGTGGATGGTGTGGATAACCCGCGAAATGCCGATTCCCACGCACGAAACTTCCTCACCTGCCACTGGGGAAAACTGACTGGTAACTCCAGGGTTGTGCTGTGCCACCACCTGCACACCTGTGCCAATCCCCGAACGCTCGGGTTCGTTCTCCTCACTCATCCCCATTCTTGTCCACGCGATATCCCACCCGTTCTCCCCAGTTGTCCACAATCCCCAAAAGTTATCCACATCTTCGACAGGAATATCCACAGTTGTACGTTCACCCTTGACAACCTGGCAACCCGATGTCGTTTTGCTGTCATGAGCCGGAAAACCCCGTGGATATGGGGAAAATGACCCCGGCTGCCCTGTTGTCCGGTGTGAGCGAGTCACAACTGGCGCCATACTGTCACCAGCGTTGTCTCTCTGCCGCAGGAGCCCATCCCCATGAGTCAGTCCCCACCCTCCACCAACCCGCCCACCTGTCACCAACCAACCTCCCCCCTGGATGCCGGGGATTACCAGGGACACTCGTACCATCACGACAAGGCGAAAATCACCGCTCGCCTCAAACGCATCGAAGGACAGGTGCGGGGGATATCGCGCATGGTGGACGAGGAGCAGTACTGCATCGACATCCTCACCCAGATCTCGGCCGTTACGGCATCGTTGCGCTCGGTGGGCATGCTCGTGCTGGAGGACCACATTCGGGGCTGCGTGATGAATGTGGATCCCGAGCGGCGCGAAGACACGCTGGTGGAACTGAACCAGGCCATCGAGCGCTTCGTGCGCAGCGTGGGGAACTGACCGCTGGTTGTGCCGGCGATCCGTAATATGACGGATTTTTGGCCTTCTCAGTTGAAATTGGATTGATCAGGACGTACCGTAAGAATCTGCAGTGAAGCGGTAACGCGTACTGCCCGGGACAATGTCACCATCTCGGTGACGGGGTCTACCATCTGGTCGCGAAGCTTAGGGGTAAGTGCCAGCGAACGGATGGTGATGGGTCAGTTACGCATGCTCGCTGCCGATCCTTTCAATGGAAACAAAAGGCGCGAGTGTATCTCGATCAAGGGGTCCAATTTCAGGACTGGGATATCTGGCGCAGCAGCGTTTGCAGTTCACACACACGTTTGGTTGGCACCTTCCATGCTGGGGATGAAAAGGTGGTGATCGGGGAATCCCGAGACCGCTTGGTCGTTATGCTTCCAACCAGGTCCGTGGAAACCGGAAAGGGAAAGGCACCATGATGACTCCAGCGTATTTGCAACCGGTGGCTTACCATCGGGACTATGCCTATCGCCTGTTGTTGACCAGCGAGGACGGCACCTGGTTCCTGTGGCACGGTGACCACAGTGGCCTCCAGGAAATCGACCGCACTCTGGCCCAGTGGATCTACCAGCGACCAGAGATTTACCCAATGCCAGGGCCAGTCATGTGGTTCGAGGCATCCGCCCTGCCCGTGGCCGATCCGGGGGTACACACCATCCTCGGCGACTGATTCACGATTCCACCGTTCCCAATCCAGTACGACGCGGCACCGGCCGGAGCAGTTCTGCTCCGGCCGGTTTGTCCTTCCCCCATTGCTTGCCATGGGACACTGCGGTGAGTGGTGAGGTTGGCAGGAGTGTGATGGCGTGCGGATCGTGACCTGGAACTGCAACGGAGGATTTGCCCGCAAGACGCCGCTGGTAGCTGCGCTCGATCCGGACCTGATGGTGCTGCAGGAGGTTTCCCTCCGGCATTGCGAGGAGTTGGGGTGGGGGCCGTTTCTGTGGACCGGTCGCGGTCATCGTGGAGTGGCCGTCATCTCGTGCCGGGAGCGTCCGCTCGCTTTGCATCCCTCGTTCGATCCAGACCTGCCGCATTTCCTGCCGGTCGCGATCGATGGGCTGCACGTGCTGGCCTGCTGGGCCTCGGTGCTGACCTCGACCGTGCGGTACGTGCGGTTGCTGCACCAGGCATTGGACCACTACGCGGCGTTCGTGAACCATGCACCCGGTCTCCTGCTGGGAGACTTGAACAGTTCCACCGTGTTCGACACCAAACACCGTAGGTTGAGCCACACCCTGCTGGTCGAACGTCTTTCCCACGATGGGTACGAGAGCATGTGGCACCGGCAGATGGGCGAAGAGCACGGCGAGGAATCCCGGCCGACCTTCTTCATGTATCGCCGCCCGGAGCGCACCTGGCACCTCGACTATGCGTTCCTGACGCGCGACCTGCTCCCGGGCGCACGGATCGAGATCGGTTCCCCCGAGACCTGGCTCCCCTGGAGCGATCACCTGCC
>CAZNQC010000208.1:0-6426 GCA_964574825.1 uncultured Sphaerobacteraceae bacterium
ACAGAACCTGGTTCGTACGTGTTTCCTTGCGCAGAGGTGTCTGAGCAGACCAATCGAGATGGGCAGTTCGACCAATTGCCGGGTGGGGCGTTGCTTGGTACCGTGCGCCGGAGGATTTCGAGTTCTTCCATAGAAGGGGACATTCATGAGTGACCTGACGGCCTACGAGAAGCACCTCATCGGCGATATCTGGACGACCGATGAACCGTACCGGAACCTCGAAGAGTTCACCGACGTGATCGGGTCGCGCTGGGCCGGATCGGAGAGCGAGCATCAGGGCGGGGAGTGGCTGAAGGCGAAGCTGGAGTCCTACGGGCTGGAGAACGTCCACCTCGAACCGGTGAAATTCGGGGCCTGGACGCGCGGTCACGCCACGCTGGACCTCGTTTCGCCGGTTGCGAAGTCGTTCTCCTGCATCGCATTGCCCTATTCGCAAATCGGTGACATCGAAGCCGAACTGATCGATATGGGCAACGGCGAGGAAGAGGATTACGAGAAGGCCGGTGACGCGGTCAAGGGCAAGATCGTGATCGCCGCCGCCGAGACCAACCCCAGCGGGACTCGTTCGACCAAGCTGGCTCACCGGACCGACAAACTGCGGTTCGCGGTCGATGCCGGGGCGGTCGGGATGATCTTCGTCAACCAGAACCCCGGCCTGCTGCATATTACCGGGTCGATCGGGTCGGCTGGTGGCGGTCCATCGGCGATTCCGGCAGTCGGCACCTCGTGGGAGCATGGGCAGACGATTCTCCGCCTGGTCAAGCGCGGGGGCGGCACGGGCACGGTCAAGCTCTCGGTGGGCGGCGAGTTCCAGCCGGACAACACGTCCTACAACGTGGTTGGCGAGATCGTTGGCTCGCAATGGCCGGATGAACTGGTGCTGGCCGGTGGGCACTACGACGGGCACGATGTCTCACAGGGTGCGCTCGACGATGGGGCGGGCACGATCGTGGCGCTGGAAGCGGCCCGGGTGCTGGCGGCCCTGCCGAAGGAGGCGATTGGGCGGACGATTCGGATCATCCTCTTCTGCGGTGAGGAAGTCGGGCTCTTCGGGTCGTGGGCCTACATGGCCGATCACGAGGATGAGGCCGACAAGGTCCGGTTCATGCTGAATCTCGATGGTGCCGGGTCAGGACCGGGCGGAAACGAAGAGATCAACGTCTCCGGGCGGCCGGAGCTGGTCGACTGGTTCGATGACCATGTGGTGGCGACCAACTACGACATGAAGGTGACCGACCGGCTGAACTCGCATTCGGACCACTTTCCGTACGCGATTCGGGGAATCCCCACGGCGACGCTGCAGGGTCCGTACAAGTCGGCCGGGTTGGTTGGCCGCGGCTGGGGCCATACCGAAGCCGATACCTTCGACAAGGCGACCCTGCGCGGGCTCCAGATGTCGGCGATGGCGACGGCTCGCCTGCTGCTGGCACTGGCTGATGATCCGGAGTTCCCCGGTGTTCGCAAGTCGAAGGATGACCTGGTCGAGCAGTTGACCGATCTTCAGTTGGACATCGCGCTCAAGCGCGCGGGTCGCTGGGAGTTGGTTGGCGGCGCGGAGTAGGAGAACGAAAAGATAGGGTAGTGAGCCGGATTGTGGTGGCAACAATTGCCACCACAATCCGGCTTACCATTTTCTGCTCACTATCCCAGCAGACTCTTGCGGTTTGGGTCCATTGATGGCATGGCGACCTCAGTATTTAAGGTCATCGGGCACCTCGTCACCCCGGACGGCGGCTTCTGATGCTCGCTTTTCGATCTCGTCGAAGAAGGCGGTAATGTCTGTCACGACAATGCCCTCGCCACGTTCGATCTCGTCAATCGCGGCGAGGAGTTCGGGATCGTCGTTCCAGTCGATGTGCGGCGCCATGGCTTGTTCCACGAGGTCGACGATGACCTCGTTTTCGGTCGCATAGCGTCCGTCAGCGATTTGCTCGTCGATCCAGGCAGCAATGTGGGTGGGCAGGGTGATGGTTCGAGCGGCCATAACAACACTCCGGCTGAGTGCATCGAATCAGTAGCCGTCATTATAGAGTGGATAAATTGCCGGAACGGAGTGATGAAGGGCGATGCATCAGTCGCCAGAAGGTCTGGAAGGTAGCAGTCTCATGGAGCAGCAACCCACACCACCGCGTGCGAGTGGAAAGCGTCTTCGGTGGGACGAACTCCCGGCTGCCGTGCGGGCCAGGATCGAGGAGCGGTTCGGACCGGTGGTGAACGCCGAGACGATGACGGGTGGCTTCTCGCCGGGACTGGCCGCCCGACTTCACCTGGCGAATGGGGAGATCGTCTTCGCCAAGGCGGTTTCCGGTGCCCAGAACGAGATGGCACCGCGTTTTCACCGGCGAGAGATCCTGGTCGCCTCGCAGTTGCCAGCCAATGCGCCGGTGCCGCGCTTGCTCTGGTCGTGGGCCGATGACGATCCGGCCGGGTGGGTGGTGCTGGTCTACGAGAACGTGGTTGGCCGCCCACCGGCCCAACCGTGGGAACCAGCCGAATTCCAGTCGGTGGTGGACGCGCTCAACGAGCTTTCCCGTGACCTGACCCCTTCGCCGGTCGAGGCGGCGGCGATCGGCGGACGGACGAACGGCTTGCCGATCGCCGGTCTCAACTGGTGGAGGGTGCGCAATGAGGGGTTGGTCCATCCGGATCCGTGGGTGATGGAGAACCTGGATCGGTTGATTGTCCTGGAAGACAGGGTGCCGGACATTCGGCCGGGCACAACCCTGCTGCACATGGACCTGCGGGGCGACAACATGCTGATCACCCCGAACGGAGTGGTGATCGTCGATTGGCCGCACGCCGCGATCGGACCGGCCTGGCTGGACGGTGTAGCGTTCGCCCCGAGTGTGGCGATGGAGGGCGGTCCGGAGCCGGAAGAACTGGTGCAGCTGCTGGATGCAATGCGTGCGGCTGACCCCACCGAGCTCACGATCGGGATCGCCGAGATGGCAGGGTTCTTTACCTATCATGGTTTGCTGCCGGAGGTTCCGAACCTGCCGGGGTTGCGTGAATTCCAGGAAGCGCAGGGTGTCGTCGCCCGCCGGTGGCTGGCCGGGCGACCGGGGTGGAACTAGCCGAACCCCTGGGCCGAGCTTTTCCCTCCAGCATTGCCTGTGCGCGCCGAACCAGATGACCGATTTGGGGATGTCTCGCATGCTCCTGCGCTGGAAGTACCACGAGTTCCTAGTATCATAGGGTGATAACGCATGCGTGAAAACGGCCGCAGGTCCTGCGGCCGTTTTCGGTGATAGAGGGCGACAGCCAGGGAGGTTGGGGATGGTGACGGCGATAAAGGAACGATTCAGGTGGGAGTCGTCCACGGCGGGAGACTTTCCCCTGTATCGGGATGGTGGAAAGCGCGGTCTCAGGGGCGGCCTGATCGTCGTGCTGATTGCGGCGATTCTGGGGATCGCCCTGGATCTGTACCAGAACCAGCTACTCGAAGCGATGCACATCGGCAGCCGGTGGCTCGAACTCACGGTTGCCGTCATCGTTCTGCTGCTTGTGCCGGGCATCATTTTCGCCGGATTCTGGTACGCGCTGGATGGCTTTCCGCGGGCCCTGTTCCGGAAGCTGCACCCGCGGGACTTCCTGCTGATTGCCGGCCTCATCATCCTCGGGTATGCCTACAGCTTCGGGATGACGTTCCTGCTCAAGGCGATGGGGCTGACGAGTGTCGACGACTCGGCCCTGGCGACCAGCGGCGGCAAGCGGATGTCCGAGGTCGAGAACATCGCCACGCTGGTCGAGCTGATCTTCCTGCTGTTTGGCGAAGAGCTGTTCGGCATCGCGATCTTCCTGGTGTCCCTGGCAGTGACGACGCATGCGTTCAAGATGGAACGCCGGCCTGCGGTGATCGTGTCGTGGATCGTGGCCGGTATCGTCTTCGGCCTGGCTCACTTCGAAGCCTACGACTGGCACCTGGCCCAAATGCTGCTCGTCATCGGCGGCGGCCACATGATCATCCAGTTCGGCTATCTCAAAACCAAGAACATCTGGGTGAGTTACCTGACCCACTTTCTCTATGACGGCATCGTGGTGATGGCCAGTATCCTGGCGGACCTGTAAACCCGAACCACGATCATCGTGATGGAAACATCCAACCGCCACCCGGGACACCTCCGTCCCGGGTGGCGGTTGTGGCGTGGGGAGATGCCTATTCTCCGACTGTGGCTGACATCGCTTCGACTGGCGCGAGGGGCGTTGCCACCTCGCCTTCGTCGTGGCTGGCGGGTTGCACGTGGCGGAGGAAGGCAATCGGCAGGATAGCGATGCCGAGCGCCAGGATCGTGGCGATGATGGCGTTGACCTGCAGACCGGTGGTGAAGGCATCGCGGGCGGCGGTGACCAGCTCCCCGCCGATGGTTAGCGGCAACTGCTGCGCGAGTTCAATCGCCCCGGCCAGCGTGTCTTCGGCAAAGGTCGCCTGGTCTGGCGTCAGTCCGGCGGGCAGATTGCCGTCCAGCGAGCGCCGGTAGACGGCGGCTCCGATCGACCCGAGAATGGCGACCCCGACGGCGAAACCGAACTCCTGGCTGGTTTCGGAAATGGCCGACGCGGCGCCAGCACGTTCCGGTGGGGCGGCGCCGACGATCATGTCCAGCCCGAGGATGACGGTGGGGCCGAAGCCGAGCGACATGATGACCTGCCCGAGCACCACCAGCGTCATGTCGGACGAACCGTCGAGCCGGGAGAGGATGAACATGCCGATTGCGGCGGTGACCATGCCAATCGACATCAGGTAGGCGGGGCGCAGGTAGCGAGCGGCGATCGAGGTGAAGATGGTGGCGACGATCATCGCGGCCGCCTGGGGGAGCGTCCACAATCCGGCCTTGAAGGGCGTGAGGCCGACGACCAGTTGCAGGTACTGGGAGAGGAAGAAGAAGACGCCGGACATGGCAAAGAGGGCGAGTGAGAGCGTGCCGAGCGAGGCGCTGAACTTCGCGTTGGCGAACAGCGAGAGATCGAGCAGCGGGTGCGTGAGGTGCAGCTGGCGGCGAGCGAAAACCACGCCCAGGGCGAGACCCACGATGAGGGCGACGATCGGAAGCCCGGTGAAGCCGTCGAGCCCATCCTTGGCGAATTCCTTGATGCCGTAGATTGTGGCCAGCACGGCGGAGATGGCGAGGAAGACGCTGGTGAAGTCGAGGCGACCAGGATTGGGATCCTTGTACTCGGGCAGCAGGATTGGGCCGGTGATAAGCAACAGGATCATGGCTGGCACCGCGAGCAGGAAGACCGATCCCCACCAGAAGTGCTCCAGCATGAAGCCGCCGACGAGCGGACCGATCACCGAGCCGATCATGAAGCTGGACATCCAGATCGCGATGGCCGTGGTGCGCTGGGCATCGTGCTGGAACATGTTGCGGATCAGGGCCAGGGTGGAGGGCATGAGGGTGGCCCCGGCGATGCCGAGAATGGCGCGAGTCAGGATCAACATTTCCGCACTGGTTGCGTAGGCAGCCAGCACCGAGGCCATGGCGAAGGCCGCGCCCCCGATCAGCAGCAGCTTGCGGCGCCCGATGCGGTCCCCCAGGGTGCCCATGGTGATCAGGAACCCGGCGATGAGGAATCCGTAGATGTCCAGAATCCAGAGTTGCTGGGTGGCGGTGGGGTTGAGATCGGCGGCGATCTGCGGCAGCGCGAGGTAGAGGACCGTCATGTCCATCGAGATGAGCAGCGCCGGCAGGGCCAGCACGGCGAGGCCGATCCACTCCCGCCTGGTGGCCAATGGTTGGCCGGACGATGTGGAAGGGATGGTCATCGGAGCGTTCTCCTGCCAGGTGGCGGTGTGGCGCTGGGGTGGCCAGGCACGACGAGCAATAAAACAACCTATGACTTGGAAAATAGCGATTCACTCGTCAGATGGCAATCCCGACCGTCCCGCCTATGTGGGCAGGGCTTCGGCGGCGAGGCGCCAGATGGCGGTCATCATCGCGCCATCCTCCGGGCCACCCATGTTGCGCTGGGCGAGGAAGACGCCGACGAGGTCGCGGGAGGGGTCGGTTTGCCAGTGGGTGTTGAACCCGCCACTCCAGCCGTAGGTGCCTTTGGCGAGCCCCGGGCCCTCCGGGGCTGCGGTCTGGATGGCCAGGCCATAGCCCCATCCGTGGTCGTCCCAGTAGCCGGGGAAGAAGGGGTACTCGGTCTTGATGGTGGGGGTGAGATGGTCGCGGGTCATGTCGGCAACGGCAGCAGGGGTGAGGACTTGCCCGCTCGGACCCATGCCCTGGTTCAGCAACATGCGGGCGAAGGCGGCGAAATCGCTGGCGGTGGAGACGAACTCGCTCTGGAGACCGAACGGCTGGTGCCAGCGGCCACCGGCGGCGGGGTCGAAGACGGTCAACCCCTGGTCACCTCCGGCATAACTTGTCGTGAACCGGGTGAGATTGGCATCGGGGACGGTCAGCCCGGTGTCGGTCATGC
>CAZNQC010000209.1:0-6423 GCA_964574825.1 uncultured Sphaerobacteraceae bacterium
AGTTCGTCCCCTTCGCCAGGAACTCACGCATCCACGAACAGTTCCATCTCCCTCCATTTCCTATCGCCTCTTCCACGCATCTCACGTGGTGCCAGCCTCGCGGACGAAAGGTCGGCGCCAAGGGGAAGGGGGGATGCAGCACCCAGCCGTCAGGCGGCAGCCTGCGACCCGGCATCCGAACTGCCCCGGAACAGGCGGATACGCATCCAGCGCTGCCGGTGTCGCTCGTCAGACAGTTGCCGCTCCCGGGCCCGGAGCAGATCGGGCAACGCCACCAACCCCAGCAGGTGCCCTGGCGTGTCCCGCTCCACCACCGGAAAACTCGTCAACCCCGTCTCCGCCATCCGCGCCGCCACCTCACGCAGCGTCTCGGCCGGATAGGCCAGCGTCGGCCGCACCCACATCCGGGTCTGCAATGGCCGCTCGGCCGCCCGGAACCCGGGATCCTGCAACCGGGCCCGCAACTCCCGGCGAGTGACCACCGAAACCAGCTGGCCACCACCGTCGAGCACGGGATAGAGATGCTGTCCCCGCATCTGGTCCGATCCACTGGCAATCGACTCCAGCGTCGCCAGCGAAAGATCGTCCGGCAGCGCGACGATCCGGGTTCGCATCACCTCCTGCACCGAAAGCACCTCCAGCGGGTCCACCCCATATTCCCGGGTGATGTGGAACCCCCGCCGGCTCACCTTCTCGGTCAGAATCGAGCGCGACATCACCAGCACGGTCAATCCATAGGCAGCCATCACCGCCACCAGCAGCGGTAACAACATCCCCACATCCTGCGTCAGCTCAATCGTGAACAGAATGGCGGTAAACGGCACCCGCATCGTGCCGCCCAGCACGGCAGCCATCCCGACAATCGCCCAGAACCCCGCCCCGTGATCCGGAAAGAGATGCCCTTCGAGCGCACCAAGCGCCGCCCCCATCATCAGCATCGGAGCCAGCACACCACCCGAGGTCCCGGCCCCCAGCGGAATCGCCCAGATCACCGACTTCACCAGCAACACGCCAACGATGATCCGCATCGGCGCTTCACCGGTCAGCAACTGGGCAATCACCTCGTAGCCAACCCCCAGCGCCTCCGGAAAGATCAACCCACCAAGACCGATGGCCACACCGGCAATCGGTGGCCACCACATCCAGTGAAACGGCACCCGCATGAAGGCATCTTCGGCCGTATAGACCATCTTCGTGATCACCAGGGCCAGCAGGCCACCACCGAGACCAGCCAGGATGCAGAAGAGCAGCAAGGTGAAATCAAAATCGACCTGATGGGGTGTCACCGGGAAGATCGGACCATCCCCCAGCATCGGCCGCCGCATCGTGGCCGCCATCACCGAGGCCACCGCCACCGGCACCATCGAACGCGGCTTGAGCTCGAACAGCAGCAACTCCACCGCCAGCGCCAGGGCAGCAATTGGGGCCGCGAACACCGCCGCCATCCCGGCCGAGGCACCCGCCACCATCAGGGTCTTGCGCTCGGAACTGGTGAAGTGGAAAAACTGGGCGAGCAACGAACCCGCCGCCCCACCCGTCATGATGATCGGCCCCTCGGCCCCGAACGGACCACCGGACCCAATCGAAATCGCCGACGAGATCGGCTTGAGCACGGCCACCCGCGGGCTGAGGCGGCTCCCGCTGATCATGATCGCTTCCAGCGCCTCGGGAATCCCGTGCCCCCGAATCCGCTCCGACCCGAACCGCGCCATCACCCCGAGAATCAGGCCGCCAATGATGGGCACGAACAGCGCCAGCCACCCGAGCGTGTTATTCGCCGGCGACGAGGGCGCAAACGAGAAGGTCTGGTAGTAGAAGAGGTTGGTGAAGAAATCGATCAGCTTGAGCAGCGCCCAGGCCAGCACCGCCCCAATCATGCCGATCGGAACAGCCAACCCGGCCAGCACCAGCATCCGGTTGGTGGTGGTGAAATCGCGCAGGTGATGCGGCAACGGCACACGTTCGAGTGTGTCGTCGGAATCAGGATCGGACGCTGCAGCAGGCAGCGACGGCACGGCATGGTCCACGCGGGGAATCTCCGATGAAAATGAGCCCCGCCTGCCGCCACCACATCACTCGGCGGCGTTTCCACCGTCGACAATGCGTTGAAGAATCCGGATCAGTTCGGGAGCAGCTGTTTGTAGTTCGCGGCGATGAGCGGCAGAGAGTTCAACGAGGGCGTCGGTGCCCGCGTCGGTCAACGACACGAAGACCTGGCGCCGGTCGGTTTGCCCCTGGGTTCGCTCCACCAACCCGCGCCCTTCGGCCCGGGCCACCAGCTCGGCCGCACTGTGATGCTGAACCTGGAGCCGGTCGGCCACCGCCCCGATGGTCAGGCGACCGTCGGGAGCGGCTTTCACCGCCAGCAGCAGTTGGTGTTGCTGAGGTTCGATATCGGCGCTCCGGGCGGCATCATCACTGAACCGCTGGAACCGTCGAATCTGGAACCGGAACTCCGCAAGCGCTTCGTACAGCGCCGGTGACAGGTCATCACTCATCACACGCTCCATTATATCGTCTCACGATATATATCCGTCAACCCTCCGGGGAAGACGCCAATCGAACATTGTCCCGTCGAGACCAATCTGCGACATCCCGACCATGACCGCCCCCTGCACCAGTCAGTCTTCCCAACCTGGCATCAGACGCCGGTAGCGGGCCGTGGTGAGTTCGAACTCCCATGCTGCGGGCCGCGGCGCACCGGCCTCTCGCACATCGGCAATCGCGCGTTCGATGTCATAGGGCACCCGCACGATCTGCAGTCCCCAGGGCGCGGGAACCGGCTCGTCGGGAATGCCTTCCAGCACCACGTAGGCGGCCAGCGTCGTATCGAGCGAATTGCCAACGCTGCCCACGTTGAAGAGGGTCTGGTGATGGAAGGTTCGCAGGTAGGGCGTGTGAATGTCGGCGTAGCCCACCACTGTCGGCGCAAATGCGGCATCGGTCAGCTCGGTCGGCTCGAACATCGCCAGTTTCGGCTCATCCGGACCGGACTGGTAGACCCGGTGATTCACTCCCTGCGGCGACGCGTGCACCAATCGCACCCGCTGCCCACTCAGCACGAAGTCCACCGAAAACGGCAAGCTGCCCAGCCAGGCACAACGCTCCGGCCCGAGTTCCTGCTGGTACCAGGTGAAGTCTTCATCCCCCACAAAGTTCGCGATGGCAGCATCCCAGTTGCCGAGGATGTTGGCTTCGCACCGCTCCCGGCAGATATCGACCACTGCCGCGCCACTCGCCCCCTTGCCGGCCAGGTCACCCAGATTGATGATCCGCTCGATCCCGCGCCGGTCGATGTCGGCCAGCACGGCTTCCAGCGCCGGGAGGTTTCCCTGAATGTCCGCAATCAACGCAATCTGCTGCATGTCCGCTCCGTCTTTCCCACGTGCCTGTCATTCTCGGATAGGATCATCGCATGACGACACTCGACCACATCTTCTTCATCGGTGGCTCGCCCTGCTCGGGCAAAAGCACCATCGCCCGCCTGCTTGCCGAGCGCCACGGCTTCACATCGTACTCCTGCGATGATGCCTGGGACCGCCACATGGCCCTGGCCGACCCGGCACGAACCCCGGTCCTCGCCCGCTTGTCCAGCCTCGACTGCGACGGTCTCTGGATGCGCCCAGTCTCCCAACAGGTGGCAGAGGAACTGGCAGTCTATCGTGAGGAATTCGCATTCATTCTCAATGACCTGCGTGCCCTGCCAACCGACCAGCCCATCCTCGCCGAAGGATGCGCGTTGCTCCCGGACCTGCTGGTGAACCACGGCATCCCCGCCAATCGCTCACTCTGGATCGTCCCAACCCCGGAGTTTCAACTGCAACATTACGCCCAGCGCGACTGGATTGGTGGCATCGTGGCCAGCTGCACGAGCCCCGATCAGGCCTGGCAGAACTGGATGAACCGCGACATCGGATTTGCCCACGAGGTGGCCACGTTGGCCAACGCGCACCACCGCACCGTCATCACCGTCGACGGCACACGTCCGGTCGAGTCGATCTACAGCCAGGTCGCCAACCATTTCGAACTGCCGGACAGACCGACCGCGAGGTAGAGGTCGCGGTCCTGCCCCCGTCTATTCACCAACCGGCTTTCATGGTCCAATACCGGGCACAATCGTTGCCGCACCCATCAGGAGTTCGCCATCCATGGCTCGTTTCGACCTCTCACCAGACCAACTTCGCGAGTACACACCCGAGCGGGTCGAGCAACCCGATCACGACGCCTTCTGGGCCGCCACGCTGGAAGAATCGCGCGCCCTCGCCGCCCCGCCGGTGATCGAGCCGATCGATGTCGGCCTGCGGACGGTGGAGACCTTCGATGTCACCTTCTCCGGCTACAAGGGCCAGCCGATCAAGGGCTGGCTGATCCTGCCGAAGGAGCGCTCCGGCCCGATTCCTGCCGTGGTGGAGTACATCGGTTACGGGGGAGGGCGCGGCTTCCCAACCGACTGGCTGCTCTGGGCCAGCACGGGCTACGCCCACCTCGTGATGGATACCCGCGGCCAGGGCAGCTCATGGTCGCCCGGTGACACGCCCGATCTGGAAGTCGACGGCGGCAACCCCCAGACGCCCGGCTTCATGACCCGAGGAATTGGCCGCAAGGAGACGTATTACTACCGGCGCGTCTTCACCGATGCGGTGCTGGCGGTGGACACGGCGAAGTCATTGCCGGAGGTGGACGCTGCGAAGATCGCCGTTGGCGGTGGATCGCAGGGTGGCGGCATCACCCTGGCAGTGACGGGCCTCCGCAACGACCTGGCGGCCGCGATTCCCGATGTGCCCTTCCTGTGCCATTACCGGCGGGCGACCGAGATCTCCGACAGCGATCCCTACAAGGAGATCGGGCGCTACCTGGCCACCCATCGCGATCAGGTGGAGGACGTCTTCACCACCCTCTCCTATTTCGATGGGGTGAACTTCGCGCCTCGGGCCCAGGCACCCGCCCTCTTCTCGACCGCCCTGATGGACATGACCTGCCCGCCCTCGACGGTCTTCGCCGCCTACAACCACTACGCGGGCGAGAAGGACATCCGGGTCTGGCCCTACAACGGCCACGAAGGGGGCGCGACATTCCAGGTGCAGGACAAGGTCAAGTTCCTGCGCGAGAAGCTGGGGTAACCGGCCTCTGGTGTGATGGTGTCCGCATGCGGCATCGGCCATCGCCAGAGCGACGACGCATTCGGCTGGAGGATGACATGGAACACGAATCCGCCTTTTCGATGGATGCGTCGAGCATCATCTACGGACCTGGCGCAACTCGCGAGGTGGGCTCGCACATGAAGCGGCTCGGGGCGACCCGGGTGCTGGTGGTGACCGATCCGGTGGTGGCGCAACTCGAACCGGTTGCGGTGACCGTGGCCTCATTGCGAGCCGAGGGGATCGAGCCGGTGCTGTTTGACCGAGTGCGGGTGGAGCCAACCGATGCCTCGTTCAAGGAGGCGATCGCGGCTGCCGGTGAGGCCACGGTCGATGGCTACGTCGCAGTTGGTGGCGGTTCCAGCATCGACACCGCCAAGGCCGCCAACCTCTACGCCACCTGGCCAGCCGACCTGCTGGCCTACGTCAACGCCCCGATCGGTCGGGCCGAACCGGTGCCGGGTCCGCTGAAGCCGCTGATCGCGATCCCCACCACGGCCGGCACCGGGAGCGAAACTACTGGGGTGGCGATCTTCGACCTGGTTGAACTCCACGCCAAGACCGGTATCGCCCACCGCGCGTTGCGGCCGGCGATGGGCATCCTCGATCCGGACAACACCCGGTCGTTACCGCCGATGGTCGCCAGTTGTGCCGGGTTCGACGTGCTCTCGCATGCCGTCGAGTCGCTGACCGCCTTGCCATTCGACCAGCGCCCCGCCCCCGACTCCCCACAACTCCGGCCGTCCTACCAGGGAGCGAACCCGATCAGCGATGTCTGGGCCTCAAAGGCGATCGAGATGATGAGCCGTGCGATGGTGCGTGCCGTGGAGGACCCGGACGACGAAGCGGCCCGGGGCGAGATGCTGCTGGCCGCGGCCTACGCGGGCATCGGATTCGGGAATGCCGGGGTGCACCTGCCGCACGGGATGTCCTACCCGGTCTCCGGCATGGTGCGCGACTTCCGGCCCGAGGGATATCCAGGCGACCACCCGATCGTGCCGCACGGAATGTCGGTGATCCTGAACGCCCCGAGCGTGTTTCGCTGGACCGCCCAGGCCAATCCCGAGCGCCACCTGCTCGCTGCCCGGCTGATGGGCGTCGATGTTTCAGGAGCCTCACCGGAGGACGCGGGCGAAATCCTGGCCGATGCGATCATCAGGCTCATGCGGCGAACCGGCATGCCGAACGGACTCGCTGCCGTGGGATACGGACCGGACGACATTCCGGCCCTGGTCGAGGGCACATTGCCCCAGCATCGGGTGACGAAACTCTCACCCCGCCCGGC
>CAZNQC010000210.1:0-6420 GCA_964574825.1 uncultured Sphaerobacteraceae bacterium
CGGATTGGCATGCTCGGGCATCCGTGGCTGGCAGGCCTGGCGGTGCCGTGCGACGATACTGCCAGATTTACCGTGGTCGATCGAAACGAGGAGAAAGCACACCATGGCCGTTGTTGACGTGCAGTTTCGTAGTGACGCCCTGAACCATGATGTGTTCTACAGCGTCATCCTGCCCGAAGCTGGCGAGACGCCCTTTCCGGTCGTGTTCCAGTTGCACGGACTGGGCGACAGTCACCGGGCCTGGATCGATAAATCGATGCTGGTGATGCACGCCCGGCCGTACCCGCTGGCCATCGTCATGCCTGGCACCGGCACCGATGCCTATCTCAACTGGCCGTCCGGCGATCGGCTCCATCGGCATGCCTACGAAGACCTGATCATGACCGATATTCGCGATCACGTGCGCCGCCACTTCAACGTCACGCCCGGTCCGTGGGGTATCGGTGGTCTTTCCATGGGCGGCTACGGATCGATGCGGCTTGGCCTCAAGTATCCCGATATCTTCGCCTCGATCTGGTCCCACTCATCGGCCTTCCTGATTCGCGACCGCCTCGACGAACCTGATTTTGTTGGCGAAGCCCTCGATGACGCCAGCGTCTATGTCCAGGCCGAACGGCTCAAGGCCGCGGGTGGAAACATCCCCGCCATCTCTTTCGATTGTGGTGTGGACGACGAGCTGATCGAGGACAACCGGAAGTTCGATGCCTACCTGACCTCGATCGGCCTCGATCATCACTATGCCGAGCATCCCGGTGCGCACACCTGGGACTACTGGGATCTGCACGTGCGGGAAGCACTGGCCCAGCATGCTCGCGTGCTCGGCGTCGAGACGATCGTCCCTGGCAGCTTCACCTGATGGCGGCGCGAATCGAGATCGTCGAGCCAGATCCAGGTTGGCCCAGTGAGTTCGCGGAACTCGCCGCGACCATTCGGGCGGCGCTTGGTGATCTGGCCCTGCGGATCGATCACATCGGTTCGACCTCCGTGCCGGATCTCCCCGCCAAGGACGTTGTCGATATCCAGGTCACGGTGGCCAGCCTGGATGTCGAACCGCTCACCTCCTGCCTGGCATCGATCGGCTACACGCGCCGCGTGGATATCGGGCAGGACCACGTTCCACCCGGAGACTTGGGGAATGTCGAACGGTGGCAGAAGCTCTACTTTCGCACTCCGGAGGGGCAGCGGCCAACGCATCTCCACGTCCGCAAGCTGGACAACCCGAACCAGCGCTATCCGTTACTGTTTCGTGACTACCTGCGAGTCAGTCGGGACGCAGCGGATGCCTACGCGCAGATCAAGATTGCCCTCGCTCGCCTGCATCCCACGGATGTGGAGGCCTACTACGACGTGAAGGATCCTGTTTGCGATCTCATCATCCAGGCGGCCGAGCTGTGGGCGGCCTCGACCGGCTGGCAACCGGGCCGGAGCGACGCCTGATTCCCGCGTTCGAAGCACCTCGTCTGGATCAGGGAGCAGCCCACCTTACAGATTGAGTTCATCGACTTCGGAACGGCCTCGGGTACCATAGGGAAATTGCTGCGCCGACGAATGGCTGGATTTCCGAATGTCCGACGATACCGCCCTCAATCCCAATCCCGACCGGGACGATGCCAGGAATCATGCCGAGGAACGCAAGTCGTTTGCGATGCACCTTGGTGTGTTCCTGATCGTTATCCTGGGACTCTTTTTCATCGATCTGGCCTCCGGTCCGAGCTGGTGGTTCTTCTACCCCGCCATAGCCTGGGGGATCGGCCTGGCCATCCATGGGTGGACGGTCCTGACCGATCAGGTCTTTGACGAGCGACGGACTGACCGGAAATCGCAACGGGAAACACCGGCCAGCCCAGCGCCCAGAGCGTCCACATCACGATCTGACCTCGAAGTGGTCGATCAATCTACCGAGCTGATCGATCGGATGCGCCGTTCCGCCCGCCGGATTCCCAACCAGGACGTGCGCCAGCAGGCATTGGCGCTCTGCGCGTCGGCCGACCAGGTGCTGGCGGTGATCGAAGAAAAACCCGAAGAATCTGCCCTGGCCGACGACTTCCTGAACCGCTATCTGGTGCCAGCCAATGCGATCCTCAGTGACTATTCACGTCTCGCCAATCGCAATGTCGCCTCGGCCAGACCAACCCTGGAGAAAGTGGAATCACACGACATTCCACTACTTTCAACCCGGATCGACGAACTCTACGATCGCTTGCATCGGGGCAACCTGATCGACCTGGAAGTTGCCCGCGAAATGCTCAGCCTGGATATTGCTGAATGGGACGACGGTGATTCGGTGCCTTCGTCCGCCAGGAACACCCAGTTGCCTTCCTGACAGGCGAGCGGATCCGCTCGCCTCGGACGAATCTGACTTGAGTCTGGAGAACGGTACATGCGTCCCATCAAGATCGGTATCATGCTGCCGGAGTCCGAGCGGGAAATGGCCGGAGCCACCGCTGGCTGGTCCGACTTTGTCGCGATGGCACGCGCGATCGAGGACAACGGGTTCGACTCGCTCTGGTTCGCCGATCATCTGCTGATGAAAGTTGACGGCCACGAACCGCAGGGAGC
Source organism: uncultured Sphaerobacteraceae bacterium (assembly GCA_964574825.1). Lineage (GTDB taxonomy): Bacteria > Chloroflexota > Chloroflexia > Thermomicrobiales > UBA6265 > JACCYX01. Next base: position 2,560 of record CAZNQC010000210.1, read on the forward strand.
CTGGGAAGCGTGGTCGATGCTCTCGGCATTCGCCGCCATCACCGATCGCATCGAACTCGCCCCGTTCGTCTCGTGTACCGCGTATCGTAATCCGGCCCTGACTGCCAAGATCGCCGAAACCGTGGACGAGATCTCGGGTGGCCGCCTCATTCTTGGGTTGGGCTCCGGGTGGGCCGAGCCCGAGTATGAGGCCTTCGGCTATCCATTCGATCACCGTTTCGGCCGCTTCGAGGAAGCCTTCACCATCATTCGCAAGCTCATCCGGGAAGGCGAAGTCGACTTCCACGGCCGCTGGTACGACGCCAACGCCTGCGAACAGCGGCCGCGTGGACCGCGTCCCGAGGGCATGCCAATCATGGTCGGGACCTTTGGCGCGCCGAAGATGACCCGCCTGATCGCCGAGCACGCCGATATCTGGAATGTCTGGGCCCAGCACACCGGCAATCGTGCCAGCGGCGTGAAACCTCTCCTCGACCAGCTGGATGCTGCCTGCGAAGAGGTGGGCCGCGATCCCGCCACGCTCGAACGAACGGTCGCCGTGATGGTCGACTTTCCCGGTGCCTATGGTCGGCCCGGTCAGCAGGTTCCGTCGCTGACGGGTACACCAGAGGAACTCGCCGCCGAGATGCTCGCCTACGCCGACCTTGGCATCTCCACCGTCCAGATCTACCCCGATCCCTGCACGGTGGAAGGCATCGAAGCCCTGGTGCCGATGCTGGAACTGCTCGATCAGGCGTAGATGACCCACATGGATGATGTCGTGCGCAGGGCCGAGCATCTGCGTAGCTTCCACGTCCCTGGCGATCCGTTGCTGCTGATCAATGTCTGGGATATCGCCAGCGCCCGGGTCGTGGCGTCGAATCCCGCGACCCAGGCGATCGCCACTGCCAGTTGGAGTTTCGCTGCCGCACAGGGCTTTGGCGACGGTCAGCAGGTTCCGCTCGATACCGTCCTCGATTTCAGCCGGAAACTGGTCGAGAGTGTCGATTTGCCCGTCACCGTCGACTTCGAAAAGGGCTACGCGCACGATCTCGATACGCTTGGCGAGAACATCCGGCGCCTCTGCCAGACCGGCGTCGCTGGACTCAATATCGAAGACAGCATCGGTGACGACGATGGCCCGTGTTGGGCGCTCCCCGAGGCCGCAGCCAGGATCGCCTGCGTCCGCGAGGCGGCTCTTGCCGAAGGTCTCCCCATCGTGATCAACGCCCGGACCGATGTCCTCGCCGGTGGCGAATCTCCAGCGAAGGCGATCGAACGCGGCAACGCCTATCTCGCTGCAGGGGCCGACTGCGTCTTCGTGCTCGAAGCGCTTGGTCCCCGTCTTTCCGAGATCGTCAATGGGATGGCGGGTCCGGTCTCGGTGCTCGCCGGACACGGCGCACCGCCACTGAGCGACCTCGCCCGACTCGGCGTGGCCAGGATCAGCGTCGGACCCGGTTCGATGGGTGTTGCCTACGCCGCGCTCCAGGGGCTGTTGACGGATGTGCTGGGCGATGGAGAATGGCCACCTCAGATGCAGTTTCGGCCGGGTCCATCCTGAATGAACGACAAGTGAACGACGCGAGATCGATCCCTGGAGGGAGTGGCAGTGGAACAGGACCTTGTGCTCACGGACTTGCGCGTGGAATATCTCTCGGCTCCCACCGGTATCGATGTTCGCCAACCCCGACTCTCCTGGCGCCTCGAGAGTGCCCTGCCGAATGTGATGCAGCAGAGCTACCGGGTGCGAGTGGCCACCTCGGCTGATCTCCTGGCGGATGATGCCGCCGACCTGTGGAACTCCGGCGTGGTCGAAACCAGTCAGGCGGCCCAGATTGCCTACCAGGGCCAGCCGCTTGCCTCTCGTCAACAGGTAGTCTGGTCCGTCGAGGTGGTCGACAACCATGGTCGTGGAGCAAACGTCCAGTCCAGCTGGGAAATGGGACTTTTGCGACCCACTGACTGGCGGGGGCGCTGGATTTCGCTGCCCGGTCTCCGCCCTGACCCGGAACTCTCCGAAGCCCAGGATCTCGATGCCTTGCTTCCGGCCTCGATTCTGCGCCGCCGCTTCACTGTCGATGGCCAGGTCGCTCGCGCCACGCTCTACGTCACTGCGCGAGGCGTCTACGTGCCGCATCTCAACGGCCAGCGCATCGGCGATCAGGTTCTCGCGCCGGGCTGGACCGACTATGATGCCCGCATCCAATACCAATCCTTCGATGTGACCGGCGAGATTGCCCAGGGCGACAATATTGTCGGAGCCGAGGTCGGTACGGGTTGGTTTGCCGGCTACGTCGGCTGGCAGGGACTCTGCCGTCACTACGGAACCGTTCCCCAGCTGCTGCTTCAGCTGCACATCGACTATGCCGATGGTCGGCAGGACGTGATCGCCTCCGATCGCACCTGGGAAGGTGGCACCGGTCCGATCCGCTACTCCGACTTCATCATGGGCGAGTACTATGACGCCCGGCTTGCCGTTGACTGGTCCGGTGCCGATGAATCAGGCGGAGAGTGGGGACCGGTGCAGGACAGCGCCGTCAACGCAGTCGCCCTGGTGGCCGATCGGTCAGAACCCATACGCGCGATGGAAGAAATCGTCCCGATCAGCCTGACCGAGATTGCTCCTGGCACCTGGATCTTCGACCTCGGCGCCAACATCGCTGGCTGGGTGCGCCTGCGGACGAGGGGTGTGGCCGGCACCCGCATTACGCTGCGCCACGCCGAGATCCTGGAGCCAGACGGCACGCTCTACACCACGAACCTGCGATCGGCCCGCGCCACCGATACCTATATCCTGCGTGGTGATGCCGATGGCGAAAGCTGGGAGCCATCCTTTACCTGGCACGGCTTCCGCTATGTTGAAGTCAGCGGTCTTTCCGAACCTCCCACACTGGAAACCATCACCGGGCGCTTCGTTGGATCCGATACCGATCGTGTTGGCTCGTTTGCTTGCTCCGACGACCTGGTCAACACGCTGCAGGACAACATTGTTCGCGGTCAGCGGGGGAACTTCCTCAGCATACCGACCGACTGCCCGCAACGTGATGAGCGTCTGGGCTGGATGGGCGACGCTCAGGTCTTCGTCGGCACGGCTGTCGGCAACATGGACCTTGCCGCCTTTTTCTCAAAGTGGATGCAGGACGTCGAGGACGCCCAGCGCGAAGATGGCGCCTTCCCGGACGTGGCGCCGCGGGCAGTGGACCTTGCTGTCGGAGCCCCCGCCTGGGCCGACGCTGGAGTGATCGTGCCCTGGACCATCTGGAAGACCTATGGCGACACTGCCATCATCGACCGCCATTGGTCTGCCATGGTGCGTTGGATGGACTGGCTGAGTCGTGACAACCCGGATCACCTCTGGCGGCACGATCGGGGCAATGACTTCGGAGACTGGCTCTCGATCGGTGCCGACACGCCCAAGGAACTGATCGGGACCGCCTATTGGGCCTACGATGCGCGCCTGATGGCGGATATGGCGGCCGCGACTGGCCGCTCGACTGATGCCAGGCGCTACGAGCAACTCTTCCAGGACGTGAGTCAGGCATTCCACGCCGCCTACGTGCAGGAGGACGGTTCATTGCTCGGGGGCACCCAGACTACGTACTGCATGGCCCTCCACTTCGGCCTTCTCACCGGAGCCGATGCCGCCCGCGCGACCGAACTTCTGGTCGAGGACATCGAACGCAAGGACGGGCACCTCTCGACGGGGTTCGTGGGCGTCAGCTACCTCTGTCACGTGCTGACCGCAAATGGCCGGTCCGATGTGGCCTATCGCCTGCTCCACCAGGAGACCTTCCCCAGCTGGAAGTATTCGATCCTGCACGGGGCGACGACGATCTGGGAACGCTGGGATGGCTGGACCGAGGACAAGGGCTTCCAGGA
>CAZNQC010000211.1:0-6407 GCA_964574825.1 uncultured Sphaerobacteraceae bacterium
GGTGTGTAGAGATCGAAGCCGTCGTGTTCGAGGGCGGTCACCAGGCCGCCCGCCTCGCGGACGATGATGACGCCAGCTCCCATGTCCCACGCCTGAACCGGCCGCTCCCAGAAGCCGTCCAGCCGCCCCGCGGCAACCCAACAGAGATTGAGGGCGGCAGCACCATCGCGCCGGACCCCTCGAGCGGCGGAATTGAATGCTTCCCACATGGCGTACTGATGAGGCCGATCCGCCATGTTGTAGGAAAACCCGGTGGCAAGCAGGGACTGCTGCAATTCGGTTTCGGCCGTGACGTGGATGGGAGCGCCATTGAGCGTGGCGCCATGGTCCTTGCGGGCCGCGAAGAGTTCGTCCCGCATCGGGTCGTAGACAACGCCCATGACCGGCACGGCGGCGTACTCCAGGGCGATGGAGACCGCAAAGTGCGGATAGCGATGGGCATAGTTGGTGGTGCCATCCAGTGGGTCGAACACCCACCCCCACGGCTGCTCGGCGATGGTGGCCCTGGCGCCGACCGATCCTTCTTCGCCAGTCAGCCGATGATCGGGGAACGCATCGGTCAGGCCCCGGTGGATCAGCGCCTCGGAGGCCTGGTCCGCATCGGTCACCAAGTCGACGGTGCCCTTGTGGGTAACGGTCCGTTCGGCATCGAGGCGGTCACGGAGGATCCCGCCAGCCTCGCGCGCAAGCAGTGTGGCAACCTCCTGGGCGCGGGCCACGAGTGCATCGTCATAGGGATGGAGATCGGTCATCGGGCTGCTTTCTGACTGTGGCCGGGTGGTTGGGTGCCGATCGGCCAACGGGGATAGGCGTCGGCATCAAGACCGGCAAGGTTGCCGCGCTGAAATTCGAGCCAGCCGCGTCCGGCAATCATCGCCGCATTGTCGGTGCAGAGCGAGAGGTCGGGCCACCGGACGTCAGGGCGCTCACCTGTGGGCCAGCGGTCGTCCACCAGAGCAACGAGCCGCTCACGCAGGGCGCGATTGGCGGCGACACCACCCGCGATCAGGATCGAGTGGGCATGGTTGTCACGGGCGGCGGCGATGGTCTTGGTCGCCAGCACATCGACAATCGCCTCCTCGTACGACGCAGCAAGGTCGGCCACGGGAAGATCGTCACGGAACACCGGCGGCCGATGCTGGGGGAAGAGGGCCTGGGGATCGGGACGCGGTGCATCGTCAGGCAGCCGATACGGCTCCACTTCGCGCAGCAGGGCCGTTTTGAGACCGGAGAACGAGAAGTCGAGCGATCCGCCGAGGGAGGCCCGGGGGAACGCGAACCGGTGGGGATCGCCGCCTGCTTTTGCCCGCTGGATGGCAGGTCCACCGGGATAGCCGAGCCCAAGCAGGCGAGCCCCCTTGTCGAACGCTTCACCGGCAGCATCGTCGATGGTGCGGCCGAGCACCTCGATCTGGTCCGGGGCGTCGATGCGCAGGAGTTCGGTGTGGCCGCCGGAAACCAGCAGGCAGATGGCGGGCAGAGCCGGTGGGGTGTGATCGGCGCCGGGCAGGGCGAGCCAGTTGGCGTAGACGTGCCCTTCGAGGTGGTTGACGGGCACCAGCGGCAGGTTCCGCACCATTGCCAGCGTCTTGGCGGTGTTGACCCCGACCAACAACGATCCGGCCAGGCCCGGTCCCTGCGTGAACGCGATCGCGTCGATGCCACCCCACCCGAGGCCCGACTCGGCGATGGCGGCCTCGACCACCGGGATGATGGCCTGGATCTGGCCCCGGGCCGCAAGCTCCGGCACAACGCCACCGTAGGCCTGATGGAGCGAAATCTGCGACGAGATGACATTGGAGCGCACGCGGTACCCATCGGTCACGATCGCGGCCGCCGTTTCGTCGCACGAAGTTTCGATACCGAGGATATTCACGGGCACGTCATCCGCTGGTGGCCTGGTCGAAGCTGAGCTTGTGCGCGAGGCGCCGCCGCTTGTCGTCCAGTTGGCGCAGGTAGTCGGGATCGCGCAATGACGCCGACCACATGATGAAAGCGTCTTCGTTGTTGTCGCTGTAATAGCGTGCCCGGCGCCCCTGAATGGTAAAGCCGTATTTGCGATAGAGCGCCTGGGCCGAAAGGTTGGTCACCCGCACTTCAAGCGTCACCCAGTTGGCACGTCGCCGGATGGCTTCGTCGAAGAGCGCAACCAGCAGGAGTTCGCCGAGGCCCCGGCCACGCATTTCCGGGATGACCCCGATGGTGGTCACATGCGCCTCGTCGTAGAGATTCCACATGCCGGCAAAGCCGATGATCGGTGGAGAGGAGACATCCTCATCACGGCGACCGAGTGGCCAGAAGGCAAAGCGCCGGGGTCGGCGGGAACTGGGCCGTGGCGAGAGGAGGACGTGGTCGCCGTTGGTGTCGGACGTTTCGTCGCCTTCGCTTCCATCAGCACCTGGGTCATCGCGGAGGACGATGTAGTAGTTCTGGTCGGGGTTGCGAAGTTCGCGCCGGTAGGCCGAGAGGGGCCAGGGGTTTGGGAAGCAGCGCCGTTCGACCTGGCCTACTTCTTCAACATCATCCTGGGTCATGGGTTCGATGACATACACAGGGAAAGCGACCTTTGGTCGGGGCTGGTGATGGGGCGGGCTTGTTCCGCCGGAATAGTATGCCGCAGGTCAGCAACTTCGCCCATGCGGGTGCATGTTCGACAGCGATTGCGGTACACTGCGCTGGCCGGCCGGAGTGGCGAAATGGCAGACGCGGAGCACTCAAAATGCTTTGTCGAAAGACGTGGGAGTTCGAATCTCCCCTCCGGCACCAGCTTTTTCACCAGGACAATCCATGAACAGCACTGTCCCAGATCTGCACGACGCGCTGCTGCGGCATGCGTCCCTGCGCGCCGGAAATGCAACCGTGCTTGTTGATCGACCCGATCGCCTGGTTGCCCACCTTGCAGCAGCCGATGGCGAATGGGTAATCAAGGTTGCCTCCCAGGCCGACGCGTTCGACGCCGAAGTAGCGGCGATGTCAGCGCTTGCCGCCATTGACATACCGGTGAGCACGGTCGTATTCGTCGACGCTGGGCCGCCAGCCGTGCTGATTGCGTCCTGGGCGCCGGGATCTCCGATCACAGCGACACATCCTGCGTCGGTGTTGATGGAGATGGGGCGACTGCTTCGGCGCATCCATTCGTGCCCCGCCAGCGCTCCCTACTCCGGGCATCCAACCATCTCCAGCTGGATAACGGCCTGGATGGCCTTCCTCATCCCCTGGTGGCAAACGCAGGGTGCTTCGGAGGAAGAACGGGCCGCGCTGATATGGTGGGAAGAGGAGGTTGGGCCAGCGCTTGTCGACCGGGCGGGGAGCCAAATGCTGTTCGACGGTCGTCCCGATCACATGCTTGTGGACGCTGAAGGCAGGTTGCACCTGATTGATGTGGCCGACCTCCAGGCGGGGGATCCAGTGATGGATCTGGCCGTTCTGGAGTTGAACGCGCCGGGTATTCTCGAAGGGCTCCTCCGAGGCTATGCCCCTTCGTCGACAGAGCGAGAACTGATCACGACGCTGGTACCGTTCTACGCAACGCTACGCGCCCTATCGGCTGCTGAATGGTTGGCCAACATCGGGGGCGAACCGGAGCTCGTGGCGGGCTATCTGGAGTTCGTCAGACAGCAAGTATCGATCAGGCTGAGGCAACCCTGACTGCGCGTCGCGGCCTCTTAGCCAATGCCGACGAACGCCGGCAGCATCACGAAGATGCCGCCAGTCTCCCGGATGATGTAACTGAACTCGGTGCCAGACCACGGCTCGATCGGACTGTCTGCGGCGGCAACGCCAGATGCCTGGAAACCCAACGCCCGCGCCATCAACTCCGACCGCAACAGGTGGAACCCGTCGCTCACGATGAGCAAGGATTCAACGCCGGTGCCGTCCAGCACGTCGCTGACACCTTCCATGCTCTGCCAGGTGTCGCGCCCCTGGTCCTCCCACACCAGCGCCGAGGCCGGAACACCCCGGTCGAGCATGTACTGCACGCCGGTCTCCGCCTCGGTGTAGGCATCGCCTGGCATCTTGCCGCCAGTCAGCACGATCAGGGGGGCGTATCCGTCAGCCCAGAGCTGGTACGCGGTGTCCAGCCGGGCGGCGAAGACGGTGGTGGGATTGCCGTTGTACTGGGCGGCGCCCATCACCACAATGGCATCGGCCGGCTGCGGGCTGGCGGTGCGAGCTTCGACATAGACGGCCACCATGACCGCCAGGATCGCAAGCGGCACCAACGCGATGAGGCCCAGCACGATGCGACGGGTCCAGCGCTGGCCACGGGTCGGTCCCGGGCGGCGAAATTCGCCATTCTCGGTGGTGATCGGGCGCGCGTAGGCAGAACCGGTCAGCCAGGGAGCGGAACCGGCGGGGGTGGGAGATTGGGAGGTGGTCGTTCCCGGGGAATCGGCGGGAGGTGCCGCCTGGGGAGGCGAGGCGGGAAGGCGACCGGTGTCGCCGGAATTCGTCATGCGTGGTCTATCTAGGGTGTCATCGTCTGCCCCGAGCATATCCGGGGCATGCCAGCCACCGTCGTGGCCGTACGGAGTATCCCACGTTTCAAGGCTGCTTCCAGGCGAACGCTCAATGCGTCTCCACACTGGCACCAACGCCCCGATCAGGCTCGAGGTTTCTCACCCGGTGAGTCACGCAGACCCGGACCTCGATGCGATCGGCAACGACAGTCTTCGAAACGACCAGTTTGGTTTCCAACCTCGCCGCCCGCGACTACAGCGCGGAAACGCTGCATTCGCGGGGTCATTTCCTCTGCCCACCGCCGATCACGCTCTCACCTTTGCCTACAGCGAGTCGCAGGGACTACCAGGCGCCTCAAAGCCCGGCGAGCATGCGCATCAATTCGGCCCGCTCAGCGTCTTCGTCCGAGACGATGACGTGCGAGACGTAGACCTCACCGATCCCTTCGGCCAGGATTTCCTGCAGGCGAGTGGCAATCTGCTCCGGTGTGCCGTAGACCGCCAGGGCCTCGATGGCGGCCGATGATGTGGCGTCGTTCGTCGGTGGCACCCCTGCTGCCTCGAACATCCGCGCGTAGAACGGCAGTCGCCCGTAGAGCCCAAAGTCGCGGAAGGTTGCCGCCAGGGCTGCGTCCCGATCGGTAGTCACTGCGACCGGTACGTGGGCGATCAAGGGTGGTACCGGGCGGTTCGCGCTGGCGGCTCCCGCGGCCAACGCCGGGAGGGCCGTCTCAACCAGATATGGCACGGGCGAGACCCAGCTCAATGCACCATCGGCCAGCTCACCCGCCAACCGGTAGGCATTCACGCTCAGGGTGGAGGTGAGCAGCTCGGTTCGGGGCGGCGCGGTACCTTCCTGGAATGCCAGGTGGACCTGGTAGAAGTCCCCATCGAAATCGACCTTGCCTTCCCAGAGCAACGCGCGCAGCACGGTCAGGTATTCCCGCAGGTGGGATAGCGGTTTGCCCATCGGGATGCCGAGCTGTCCCTCGATGGTCGGACGGTGACTGGGGCCAATCCCAAGCCGGATGCGCCCGGGTGCCAGGCTTTCGAGCGTGAGGGCCTGCGATGCCAACGCAGCGGGATGGCGCGGATAGGTCGGCACGATCGAGGTGCCAAGCCGCACGCGGGTGGTCTGGACAGCAGCAGCGGCGTAGGTGGTGGCGGCATCCGGGCGGGTTGCGCCGACGGTCTGCCAGATTGAGCCCACTCCAGCTTCGTCGGCGGCGCGAATGATCTCCAGCGACTTCGTCACGTCCGGATAGGTTGGGACGACAAGACCCGCAGGCATGGGAACTCCTCACAATTGGCGGCGACGCTGTCCACGTTCGTCATGGAGCAGCAGACTCTGGCGCCAGCATGCCGTGAATGACTCCGGCGGGGCACTGGTCATGTGGTGGGGCCGCTCCCAAAGGGTTTGGTCTGGTCCCGGCTTCACATTTCGCTATTGGCGGGCGAGGATGCCTTGTGTACCATCCAGACCTGAACCATGCACTACCTCGCGGAAAGGTCATGTCCCATGCTCAAGGGTCTCGATCCCCTGCTTACTCCCGACCTGCTCTTCGTGCTTGCCTCGATGGGGCATGGTGACGAGATCGTGCTCGTGGACGCCAACTTCCCAGCCACGTCGGTTGCGCAACGTCTGGTGCGGCTCGACGGCATTTCGCTGCTGGACGCCGCAAAGGCGGTGCTCTCGGTGTTACCGCTGGACACGTACGTCGACCAGCCCGTCGCAACGATGGCGATGGTGGAAACGCCAGACCTCATCCCGGACGTGCAGGATGAGGTCTTCGCCCTGGCGAGCGAGATCGAAGGAAGTCCAGTGCAGGTGGAGCATCTGGAGCGCTTCGCCTTCTACGATCGGGCACGCGCCGCGTACGCCATCGTCGCGACCGGAGAGCGACGCCCCTATGGCAACGTGGTTTTCAGCAAGGGCGTGGTCAAGTG
>CAZNQC010000212.1:0-6347 GCA_964574825.1 uncultured Sphaerobacteraceae bacterium
GAGGAATGGTCGGGATAGGCTGACCAACGGGATGGGGTTCACAGACCTCCGCGAACACCTAATATCCGAGATTCCGTCCGCATCGCGGGAGCCGAGAACCCCTACATTTTGAGGGCCATGACAGCGCATTTGCGAGCCTGGGAGGATCCGTAGCGCCGGGGCGGCCAGACCGGGGAATATTGCTGCGAGGGGGTTCACAGACTCCCGCGGCGTCGCGCGTGCCGGGATTGGTTGCCGACGCGGGAGCCGAGAACCCCTACATTTTGAGGCATTTGGCCACGGGCAGCGGAGGGTCGGACGAGCGTTGGAGAACGAGCGCGGGGCAATATGTTTGGAGGGTTCACAGACCTGCGCTGATAGTCTCATGCAACGTCTCGTTCCGTAGCGCGCAGGCCGAGAACCCCTACATCTTGAGGTGCCGTTGGCCACGTGCAGCAAAAAGCTGGTCGGGCATTGGAACACAGGCACGATGACAGGGAGCCGAGTGGCAGATGCCGATGAGACGCGATCTGCGGAGACATTCATTGCGTTTGGCAGGGCGCGACTACACAGCGGCTGGCCACTACCTGATGACGTTCATCGTTGCCGGCCGACAACCCCTTTTCGGCGAGGTGGACGCCGACGGCGTTGACCTGTCGGCTGCGGGACAAATGGTGGAGAAATCGTGGCTGCAGATACCCGACGAATTTCCATCAGTGGCTCTCGATGAGTACATCGTGATGCCAGACCATCTGCATGGCATCGTGTACCTGGTGGAGGCGAGAGATGACGATGGCCCCTCGCTCGGTTCGATATCCACGTGGTTCAAGTCCACGACAGTGGAGTTGTATCGGTTGCCAGCCAGAATGGGGTTATGGCCTCCCTATGAGGGCAAACTGTGGCAGAAGGATTTTCACGATCGTGTGTTGAGGGCGGGTGAACTTGACGTTCGGCGTGCCTACATCCGTGACAATCCCAAGCGACGCTGGGAGCAGATTGAGGCCGAACGGATCGCACCACCAGCTATCTGGGGTTCTCCACTGATCGAGAGAGATGAAATGTAGGGGTTCTCGGCCCGGCGCTAATCGACATTTTCGCCCATCACAGGTTACGCCGGGTCTGTGAACCCTAATCTGGGCCGCCGCGCGAGAAGGGTTCACAGACTCCCGCTACATCGCTCTTGCCAACTGGCCCCGGCACCGCAGCAGCCGAGAACCCCTACATTCCTTGCCGGGCGCGACGATCACTTCTGGATCCGCTCACGACCACCCCCATTCCTATGGTATCCACCTGCGGGATTTGGCATGCTTTGTGGTAACGTCAATGCTGCCAAACAGATCAAATCATTCATTTCAGATGAGGGACGTTCATGGAAGACTTCCAGAAGTACGATGAGCGCCGGCTCGAGCGCTTGACCCGATGGCTGGTGGAACTGCGCGCCTGGCGAAATGCCCGGGTGCAGGCGGTACCGGACTGGACCTGGGTCGGGGCCGATGGGGTGACGCACAAGCTCACCATCGGGGATGCCTGGCCATCCGTGGACACCCCGGTCAACATGTCAGCGACGGCGGTGGTGCCCGAGGCGTGGGCCGGGCAGCCGGTCGAGTTGGAGTTGTGGCTTGGTGGCGAGGGATTCGTGAAGCTCACGCCAGGCCACCAGGAGGGACTCAACCCCTTCCACCACGACTTCCTGATCTCGAAGGCAGCCCAGGGTGGCGAGGTCATCGAGATCGAGGCCGAGGTCGTGCCGAAGGGCATGTTCGGCTCTCACGTTTACGCGCCGGCGCTCGATCGGGCGTACCTGACGATTCCGCAGCCAACGGTGCGAGCACTTGAAACCGACATCAAGATGCTCCTGCACACGGCGCAAGAGTTGCAGCAACACGAGATCTTCTCCCACCTGCTGGACCTGGTCGACGGAGCCTATCGGGAACTGGCGCCGTTCTGGCCGACCGCGACCGACATCGCCCGGACCCGCTACATCTCCGGCGACGAGTCGGGCGGGGCGCACTACAACCTCGGCCAGGGCGATTACCGGCGTCCAGGCTTCGAAGGCACGCTGCCGATCATGGGCATCTGGAACATTCCGCCGCGGCAGGGTGAGTTCGAACCACTGCCGGATGATGCAGTGCGGGCCGTCGAGGAGGCTCGAGCGGTGATCGCGGGTGGGCTCGATGCGCTGAAGCAGATGTATCCGCCGATCGGCAACATCCTGCTGACAGGGCATGCCCACATCGACCTGGCCTGGTTGTGGCCAGTGGCCGAGACGCGGCGAAAGGTCCGGCGGACGTTCTCCAGCGTGCTGCACCTGATGGATGAGTATCCGGACTTCACGTTCAACCAGTCATCGGCCCAGGCCTACGACTGGATTCGGCAGGACGACCCGGCCGTGTTCGAGCGGATCAAGGAGCGCGTGGCTGAAGGTCGCTGGGATGTCGTCGGCGGCATGTGGCTGGAACCCGATTCGCAGGTGACCGGCGCGGAATCGTACGTCCGGCAGATCTTCTACGGTCAGCGGTTCTTCGAAGAGCACTTTGGGCTGCGCAATGACGTGGCGTGGCTGCCGGACGTCTTCGGTTTCTCGGCCGGCGTGCCGCAAGTGCTGAAGTCCGGCGGGCTCGACCGGTTCTTCACGATCAAGGTCAACTGGTCGGAGGTCAATCCGTTCCCGTTCGACATCTACTGGTGGGAAGGGATCGACGGGTCGCAGGTGCTGGCGCATCACTTCTCCAACCCGGGAGAAGGCTACAACGGCAACATCGAGCCGCTGGACACGCTGGGCACCTGGAAGAACTTCAAGGGCAAGCGCGTCCACGACCAGACCCTGCTGTCGTTCGGCTGGGGAGATGGCGGCGGCGGCCCATCGGCCGAAATGCTGCAGAACTACGCCCGGATCAAGGACTATCCGGTGCTGCCGAAGCTGGAAATGGGGCTGGTCGAGGAGTTCTTCGACAACCTGCCGACCGAAGGCATTCCGACGTATGTCGGTGAGCTCTACCTGGAACTGCACCGCGCCACGTTAACCACGCAGGGACTGGTGAAGAAGCTGAACCGGGAGGCCGAGCACCGATTGGCCGAGGCGGAAGCGTTCAGTGCGATTGCATCTTTGGGTGGCGCTTCATACCCGCACGAAACCTTCGACACGACCTGGCAGACGGTGCTGCTCAATCAGTTCCACGACATCCTGCCGGGATCGTCGATCCATGAGGTCTACGAAGACACCCATCGCGAGATGACTGCGGCGGTGTCCACGGCCACCGAGATCCGGGAAACTGCGTTGGCGGCGCTGGCCGGTGAAGGCGAGGCCGTGCTGGTGGCCAACCCATCGCTGCACGCGCGGACGCTGACCGTGGTCGTGCCGGAGGGCGCTACGGTGCCGGATGGTGTTGGGCAGGTGGTCGAAGGCGGCACGCTGATCCACGCACCGGCTGTTGAAGTCGGCGGTTTCGGGATCGCGGGCATGCCAGAGGCTGCTGACGTTGCGGCAGTGCTCGTGTCCGAAGAAGACGGCGGGTTCGTCCTCGAGAACGATCTCGTGCGCTATGTGATCGGGGCGGATGGCACGATTCACGAGGCGTGGGACAAGGAAGCCGGGCGGCCAGCCCTCGATGATCGCGGAAACCAGCTCTGGGCATACGTCGACAAGCCGCGGGCCTGGGATGCCTGGGACATCGACGAAACCTATGGCGATGCAGGATTCGAAATTACGGAAGTTGATACGATCGAGGCGATCGAGCCTGGACCGCTGCGGGGTTCGGTGCGCGTCACCCGGTCATGGCGATCGAGTACCTTCGTGCAAACCTATCGCCTGCTGGCCGGATCGAAGCAGCTGGACATCGACACGGATATCGACTGGCACGAACGGCTGATGCTGGTGAGGACGAGTTTCCCGACCGCGATTCACGCCCATGAGGCCGTGGGCGAGACGATCTACGGCGTGCACCGGCGCGCGACGCATCGGAACACACAGTTCGAGCGGGCACGGTTCGAGGCGGGTGCGCACCGTTTCCTGGACATCTCCGAACCGGACTATGGTGTGGCGCTGCTGAACAACGGCAAGTACGGCCACTCGGTGCTGGGGAACACGCTCGGGATCTCGCTGGTGCGTGGACCGATGCATCCTGATCCGTTGGCCGACGAGGGCGAGCACCATTTCAGCTACGCAATGCTGCCGCACACCGGTGACTGGGTTACGGGAGGTGTGGTGCAGGCAGCCCAGGCGTTCAACGCGCCGATGGTCGCCATCACAGGCCGAGCCGACGCGGTGCGTGACTCCCTGGTGGCGGTTGACGGACTGGAACTCGGGTTCTCGGCACTCAAGCGGGCGCACGACCGGGACGGCCTGGTCCTACGCGTTTACGAGCCGCATGGTTCGAGCGGGACCTCGACGTTGACGTTCGATCGGCCAATCAAGGCAGCTTCGTTCGTCACCATTCTGGAAGAGGATGTTGACGGCGATCTCGAGATCGAAGGGCAGACTCTCACGCTGGACCTGCGACCGTGGGAACTGGTGTCGCTCTACGTCGAACTGTAGATCTGCGAGCACGACAATCCGAAACCAGACCGGTGGGGAGGTTCCTTGCGACCTCCCCACCGTCGTCTGCGAACGACCGAGCGGGACGGACACAGACTGACCGAACGATCTGCTAGCATTTCCGGATACTGTACGTTCACTCCTGAGGCGCGAATGCCCAATCCCCCCCTGATCGACAGCCGTCCCATCTGGATCGAACCGGAAAAGATTCCATCGGCAGGTGCGATTGCCGGGCTCGACCCGAACCCGCTGGTGGCAGCAATCCTCTACCGGCGCGGAGTTCGGCGTGCCGAGGATGGATTCGCCTTCACTCATCCCACCCAGCAGGAACTTCCGTCGCCAGATTCGCTGCCCGGGATGTCGCGTGCCGTCCAGCGACTGGAGCAGGCCATTGCGGATCAGGAGATCGTGGGCATCTTCGGCGATTACGACGCCGATGGGATTACGTCAACGGCGATCATGGCAAGTGCCTTACGGACAACTCTTCCCCAGGAAAAGGTGCTGACCCGACTGCCGCAACGGTCCGAAGGGTATGGCCTGAACCGGGCAGCAATCGAGGAGTTCCGGGCGGCAGGCGTATCGCTGCTGATTGCGCTGGACTGCGCCAGCTCCGACTCCGACCACGTCGAACAGGCGCGGGATGCCGGGATGGACGTACTGATCGTCGATCATCACCACATGGAGAACAACGGTCCCGATGGCGCGATTGTGGTCAACCCACAACTTCAGCGCGACGAGTCGCTGAAAGCCCTCTCGGCGGCGGGAGCGACCTGGCTCGTGGTCTGCGGATTGGCGGAACGCGGGATCGATGTCTCACCAACATTTGGAACCGACGCCACGCCCTACCTCGATCTGGTAGCACTTGGCACCGTCGCCGATGTCGCGCCGCTGGACGGGGTCAATCGGAGCATGGTGGCGCGGGGTCTGGAGATGATGCGCCAGGGAGCCCGGCCCGGCCTGAATGCATTGATCGAGGCGGCAGGACTCCAACGGACCGCGCTGAGGTCGACCGATATCGCGTTTTCGTTAGCCCCACGGCTGAACGCGCCAGGACGGCTGGCCTCGCCCGACGTCGGGCTGGATCTGGTGCTGGCGGCGGACATCCTGACGGCGCGACCGTTGGCACGCGAGGTGGAAGAGGCGAACCGGCAACGGAAGGCGCGGGGAGCCAAAATCCACGAAGAGGCGTGGCTGGCACTCTGCCAGATTCCGGGCTGGGAAGAGCGCGTCGTGTTCACGGCCCACAGTCGCCAGTGGGAACCCGGCCTGATCGGCGCGGTGGCATCACGACTGGCCGAAGAAATGCGGCGGCCGGTGATCCTCTTCCATGAGTCGGATGGCCACCTTTCCGGTTCGGCGCGGTCGGTGGAGGGATTCAACCTGATGACCTCGCTGCAGGCTGCCGAGCCGATCCTGACGCGCTTTGGCGGCCATAGCCTCGCCGCGGGTGTGGCATTGAAGCTGGAGCATATCGACGACCTGGGCACGTACCTGGCCACCGAAGTGGCGAAGCAGGGTGTGACCGTGCCGCTGCCAGCCCAGCTCCGGATCGATGCCACCCTACCGCCCGAGTTCCTGCGGATCGACACACCGCGCGAACTGGCACGGTTGGAACCATTCGGCCGGGGCAATGAAGAACCATTGCTGGCCATTCGGAATGCCGACCTCACCCGCTACGATGCGATGGGTTCCGACCGGCGACACCTGAAACTCACGATTCGAGCCGGAGGAAGGTCGGTCGAGGCGGTCAGTTGGGGCAATGCGTGGCGCTCGAAAGAGCTGGTGGGGGTTCGCCGGGTGGATCTGGTCGGCAAGCTCTCCATCAACAGCTGGC
>CAZNQC010000213.1:0-6269 GCA_964574825.1 uncultured Sphaerobacteraceae bacterium
CCACACCGACGAGGACATCGACCGCACGCTCGAAGCGGCCCGCGAGGTCATGGCCACGCTCCCGGCCTGACCCACGAACCACCAGGTTCCGAACAGGAAGAAGCCCCGCCGGATTGATCCGGCGGGACTTCGTTCGTTCTGGAGCGTGGGAGGTGAGATTCGGATGGTTGCGAATGCTCGGGATACCCTCCAGAACCGTCAATTAGCTTTGTGCCTGTGTGTGTCCGCCGACCAGGGGCGCGTCCTTGTGATCGCCAGCGATCTTGCCCATCTGCCACGGCGTACCCAGCAGCGGAAGGAGGATGCGGTCGAGACCGAGGAATCCAGCGACCTTCCAACCGAGTACCAGGAAGACGGTCAGGGCGAAGAGAACCGGGTTCGAGCTGACCGTGCCCGCCATCATGAAGTTGAAGTTGAGGACCGTGCCGAAGAAGGCCGCGATACCAACCAGCGCTCCGACGATCAGACCGAGACCGACCAGCACTTCACCGACTGCAACCACCTTGGCGAACCAGGTGTACCACTCGTTATCGAGCATGTAGGTGAGGAAGCTGTGGAACCAGTCGTAGGTGATCCGCGACGCACCCGTCTCCGGGTTGACCGTGGTTGCCCCAACCCAGTACCCCTGCAGCGCGGTCCCGCTGTCCATCCAGGCCGCCGAGCGCACCTTGTGCTCACCGGCCATCAGCCATTCCTGGCCGACAAAGAACCGGATCGGCAGCCACAGAACTGCCAGGTAGGTGTTGCCCAGCAGCAGCTTCCACCAGGCCGGATCGTCGATCTGGCCTTCGCCAGTCGTGCGGCCCGCGCGAATCTCGATGCCATCCTCCGGCATCCGATTGGCATTCACCACACCGAGGATGATGATGGCAGCCAGCAAGGCGTACGAGAACCAGGTTCCCTCGAAGATGAAGTCGCTTGACCAGAAGTTACTGACATTGAACATACCGTCGGCAAACGCAATGCCGAGGAAGACGTAAAGCAGGGCGGCGATTCCGGTGAGAATGAGTCCCTTTTGGCGTGTCATGGTGGTCATGTCCGTGGACCTTTCCGACGTGTGTTCCAAACTCGCTGTTCCAATCTCTTCGCGTCCGTCTCGTCACCTCCCTGTCGACTCAGCGGCTACGCGATTTCACTGGTGTAAGGATGCACTGTCGCCCGTATCGAACATACCCGCGGCGCATACCGCGGTATTGCAACTTTGTGACAACTCTCACAGGAGTCCGCGAATGGGGTGAAATTCACCAGCGGGCACAGGCGAATCGTCCGGAGACTGCCCATCGACGGGATTGGCAACCGTGCCATCCGGCATCGGCACCGGCCCATCCCGGAGCGGGTCGTTGGTGGCAACCATCCAGGCCTGCAGGCGTGCCCGCAGGTCGGCCTCGATGGCGGCATACGCCGGATCGCCAGCAAGGTTGCGCACCTGCATCGGGTCGAACAGCATGTCATAAAGCTGAACGGGCGCGACCTCACGCTCGGCGAATCCATTGGCCAGCAGCAGATCCCGCGTTTCTCCCTCATCAATATTGGGCAACACGGGATAACGGCGCTCATCGAAGCGCTCGATCAGAGACCAGCGTGCGGTGCGAATCGCCCGTTGCGGCTCGTAGGCGGCGTGATAGGTGACCTCACCGAAGACCGCATCGTTCACGGCCTCGGCTTCACCGCGGATGACCGGCAGCAACGACGTTCCCGCCAACCAGGCCGGATGTTCGATGCCGAGGACATCGCAGAGCGTGGGGAAGACGTCGATCTGTGAGACGAGGGCGTCACTCACCAGACCTCCCTGCAGCTCCCCGGGTCCGCGCAGGATGAGCAGCACACCCAACCCGTGATCGGTGAGGTTGCACTTCATCCATGGCCACGCCAGGCCGTGGTCGGTGGTGCAGATGACCAGGGTATTCTCGGCCAGCCCGGTTGCATCGAGCGCATCCAGCACGGTCCCAACGGCCCGATCCAGCCGCTCCAGCGATGCCACGTGACGCGCCCAGTCCATGCGGGTTTCGGAGGTATCGGGAAACAGCGCTGGTGCCCGGACGTACTTGGTCGCGGCCTCGTCTACCGCTGGATAGACCCGGTGCGTGTCGGTGAAGCCGATGTCGAGAAAGAGGGGCCGCTCGTCGTCTGCATGGCTCTCCAGCACGGCCACCGCGGCAGCGGCAAGATCGTCGCTCACGTGACCATCTGGCCGCACATCTTCCAGATACCCCTCTTCGATAACGTCACCCTGCCAAGTGTGTTGCGTACCGGCCAGCACCGTCCGATATCCGTTGTCGCGCAGGGTGGTTGCCAGGTGCTGAGCTGGATCGTTCAACCGAAATCCACGATGGACCAGCCCCAGCAATCCGGCCGCATGAGGCGATTGGCCGGTCAGCAAGGCGGCCCGGCTCGGTGAGCATGTCGGCGCGGCGCTGAACGCCTGCCGGAACACAACGCCTTCCTCGGCGAGTCGCTGATAGGCCGGGGTCCGCACCGGATAGCCATATGGTTGAACGTAGCGACCGGTATCGTGCGAATGCAGGTAGACCACGTGTGGCCGGCCATCCGTCATGAACCTCTCCCCTATTTCCGTTCACACTCGGGCGATCAGGACACGAGCCACCGCAATGCCGGTCCCAGACCGTGGGTCCTGGCCCGGCCCACGAGGGCTATCAGCAGCCAGACCCCAAGTCCCAACGTCGTGATAGCCAGAACATACCAGATGTAGTCCCAAATGGCTGCAGGATTGCCGTCGTGATACAGCCGGCTCACGAAAAACCAGGCGACGGCGCCAGCCACCAGCAAGACTACTCCCCCGCGCTTGCCGGGGCGATGTATCCGGGCATCAACCAGCGAAGGATCGAGGCTCAGCGCCGCGAATTCCTCCTCGGTGGTTGTCGCTTCAGCAGATCCCCAATCCTGCTCCGGGTCCGATGCCGTGGTCGGGGCTCCGTGCCAGGTGGGCCACAGTTCAGCCCAATCGATGCGTGACTTGCACGACGGACACACTGTGGTGCCAGGACCCACCAGCTGCTGGCAATGCGGACAAGCTCTCAATTCATCAGTCATGGGTGCCACGATCCTCGCGGGGAATAATCAGGACCTGTTGTGGCAAGCAGTATGGCGAGGCCCAATGGCACCGCGCAAACTGGCGACCCGGTCTGCTCAGGCTTGAATCGACCGGTAGAGCGCCTCGATGCTGGTTTCGTTGCTGGTGGGACGAACGCTGAACGAGACTCCGGAGCGGACTTCGCTGGGCGAGCACCCAAACTGTCGCTGGAACTCACGACTGAAATGCGCGCCAGACTGAAACCCGAAGTCGGCCGCCAATGAGGCCAGGGTTCGCGTATCGCGGTTCTCGACCAGAATCGCCCGGATCCGGGCCAGTCGCCGGTACTTGATGTACCGCCCCACGCCGTGCGACGACTCGAAGAGCCGGTAGAGCGCCGAACGCGACAATCCGAACTCGACCTGGATCTGCTGGGCACCGAGGCATGGATCACCCAGCCGGTCATTGATGTAATGCTCGATGCGGCGTTTGGTGGCCAACTGAAATGCCTGGCTCGGCAGTGTGCCTTGCATCCCCAGGGACGCCGTCAGGCACCCGAGCGCCAGTTCGATGCTGGCGTTGGCAATGGCGGCCACGGCAGACGGAGGAACCGCGGAGAATTGCTCACCCACGCTCAGAATGTAGCCTGCCAGGATGTGCGCCGCGCCGTCCTTGAGGACCGCTCCGTGGTAGCGCGCCGCGTCGGGCAACACCTGCTCCACGATCTCGCGGGGCAACAACATGGTGCCCGACGTGCCAGTCTGGGCAATGGACAC
The DNA here is from genome assembly GCA_964574825.1 of uncultured Sphaerobacteraceae bacterium. Lineage (GTDB taxonomy): Bacteria > Chloroflexota > Chloroflexia > Thermomicrobiales > UBA6265 > JACCYX01. The sequence continues at coordinate 3,808 of CAZNQC010000213.1, forward strand.
CTCTTCCTGCGCCATGTCGAAGAACTGGACCTCACCAGGCTGGATGATGCGCTCCTGCCCGCCGGCGGTGGAAAGGCGCTGGCCGATTCCCTGGGCAAAGAGCCCGTACTGGTCGAGCTGGTCATGACGCACCATGGCGGCATCACGCCGGAACTCCTGGGCTGTGAACTTGCCTTGTGTCAGGCCCACCGACCCCAGGCTCCAGCCCTTGAAGGCGACCCGGAACCGGTCGGGTTCGTCTGGCGGAATCGAGATATCGTAGGTAGTCGCCATCCGCTCCCGCCACACATCGAACGGGTAAGGATGACCGTCAGTATCGAGTTCGGTGGTCGGGCAACACGCGATGTCCATCGGCAAGCACCTGAGGGCGACTGAATGGCGAACGAAGACCCACCTCCAGCGTATCACCCATTATCCCCAGTGCAACGACCATCCGGTCCGAATGGGACTAGGTCGACTGTCGCAGCTCGTCGTGGGACCTCTGGGTGGCCCGCGTGAACGCGTGTGCCAAAAGCGCGGACCAACGTGTCGGATGTCGAGCCAATTCTCAACGGGAATCCCAACCCGGAGGCACCAAAACCCCCAAAACTCCTTGATGCATCAAGGATTCCGAGGGGAGGGGAGCACCTGGCAGTGGACACTCACCCACCCGCCAACCGTTCTGGTGAGGTGGCGAAACTCGCCTGGATTTCCCGAAGGCGACAAGCAGGATGTTCCGTCGAGACCGGTTCCAGGTGTTTCTATTGACGCACCAACACTCGCATCCCTATAGTTACTTCCGTTCGGAGAGCGATTTCTTCGGACGCCTCATTCAGAAGGAAGACGGGACCAGCTCAACCCTCGACCTGCCAACCGATCCTCTGTTTGAGCCCCGTCCACGACTGATTGCATCTTCCAGTTCCGGGCCGCCATTCTGGAGCAGAGGAACGATAGGACACGCAAGCTGATGTGCCGAAGACTATTCACGAGGAAACCGCGATGACCGCATCGATCTCGCTCACCGAAGCCGAACAGTTTACCCAGCAGTGGAACGACTGGCACGCCCAGCACGAAGCCCGCATTGGCGACAGACACGGCTTCCTCGCGGTCACGAGCATCAACTGGCTCACCGATGCGCCCCAGCGCTTCCCGGATGCCCCGGGCGCATGGTCCTCCGACGCCACCGGTGTGCATGTCACCCTCGCCGACGGCGAATCCATCGTCGTGGACGGTCAGCCCGTTTCCGGCAGCTACGACTTCGGCCTGATCTCCGAACGAGGCGACGTCACGGCCGGCTGGCAGGACGGCGACAAGGATGTCGTCCTTGAGATCGCACGGCGTGGTGGCTACGACATCCTCCGCCCCCGTCACCCTGACGCGCCGCTGGTCACCGCCTATCACGGCACCCCCACCTACGAACCGAAGCCGGAGTGGGTCGTGGCGGGGCGATTTGTGCCATTCGAAGCACCACGCCCGACCGAAGTCGGCAGTGCGGTCGATGGGATCCGCCACGTGTACGACGCCCCCGGCCGAGTCGAATTCGAAGTCGAGGGTCAGCCGCTGGCGCTGACCGTCTTTGGTAGCGAACACGGACGCGGATACCACGTCCTCTTCACCGACGAAACCTCCGGCGTGACGACCTGGGCAGCCAATCGCAATCTGCTCCTCGGCGTGCCGGCAGAAGACGGGACGCTGGAGGTCGACTTCAACCGGGCGACGAATCTGCCGTGCGCCTACACCGACCTCGCCACCTGCCCGCTGCCGCCAGCCGAGAACCGGTTGCCGATCGCGGTCGAGGCCGGCGAGAAGATCCCGTATGAGCGAGCTGCACACGCCTGATCGGCCCGACTCCGCCGTCGACGATGGCCACCGGCAGCACAACTGCAGGAGGGTCATCGCGATCACGCGCATCGTCCGCGCACCCGAGGTACCCGGACTCGACAGCTGAGATGTGTTCAAGGGACTGGGACTGTATCTAGGGTGCCGAAGAGAGGACTCGAACCTCCACGCCCTTGCGGGCACCAGCTCCTAAGGCTGGCGTGTCTGCCATTTCACCACTTCGGCCCGGCGACAACTACCGCGCAAATGGTACTGCATGCGAGGTCCGCGGTCGGAGCCGCGACGGTTGCGCCTTCTACCAACAACCTCGTTCCTTGCTCCACTGCACAACAAGAATCGACCTCCGCATGGCGGAGATCGATTGCCCAATTCAGATTGTGCTGGTGCCAGGAAACCTGGCGTATCGAGTGGTCGGTTTCCCGACCGTTACCGCACCGGTGGATCGAGAGCAGTCATTGGCGCCCCTCCAGGTGAGTCTTACGATAGGACCCCATCATAGGGCGGCCGTACGCACCCGTCAACATCGTGTCTTGCTTCACAATCCTGCCGATTCCCACGCATCCATCGCGCGGCATCACTCCCGCCCCAGTGGAAAGACTGCCCAGGCTCAGCCGCCTCTCCACCTGGCGGCCGTCTTGCCCGAT
>CAZNQC010000214.1:0-6222 GCA_964574825.1 uncultured Sphaerobacteraceae bacterium
TCGCGGCGGTTCGAGACGGCCAGCTTCTCGTAGGTGCGGGCCAGGTGGTTCTTCACCGTGAAGGTCGAGATGAAGAGCCGATCCGCGATCTCGGCGTTCGAGAGACCCCTGGCGACCAGGCTCAACACCTCCCGCTCCCGCTCAGTCATGAGGCCAAGAGCCGGTGATTCAGGGAGCGAAACTCGCTCGATCGCTTCATGCGTCGGACTGGACATCGTCGGTGCGAGCAGGCTTCTCGTGTCGAAGTTGCCGACCAGATACGAGCGCATGAACCGGCCCCGCGCCCCGAGTTGCATCGCCAGCCGGATGGCTTCCTGGCTTTTGGCGGTCTCTCCCATCTGCTGGTAGGCGAACGCCCTGAACGCGTGGACCTGGACCAGCGGGGCGGGCTGATTCCGTTGCCTGCCTTCCTCAACCAGACGCTCCAGGGTGTCGATTGCACCTGAGGCGTCACCGAGTTGCAACCGAAGGTGCGCCATCACCACACCGGGAACGCAATGGCCGAAGGACGACGGCCAGGACTCCAGCTCCAGGTCTACCGACCATTCGTCGATCCATCTGGCTGCGAGGTCGATCTCGCCACTGTCGAGCCAGAACTGGGTAAGCACCACCCGCGCGCGTAGCGACTCGTACTTCGATTCCAGCCGAGCAGCCTGGCGGATTGCCTCGTAGATCAGGTCCCGAGCTTCAGGTTCCCGCCCGGCCGCGTGAAGCACCATCGCCCGCACCCGCGTGACCAGGAGTTTCCAGAATTCGCTGAGCGCACTCGTCTCTTCGCCATAGGCATGTTCCATGGCGCGCGCTACGTTTCCGCGTTCAAGATCGAGCAACGCCAGTCTCGGACGGATGATTCCACTCGTGGTGGCCAGATCCACTGGAAACGACTGCAGCAAGTGAAGATAGTGATCATACGCCCCACCAAGGTCTCCCGATTGCGCGAGCCTGTCGGCCTGATTGGGCAAGACGAAATTGACCCACCAGCGCTGATCGTTCGGAAGGTGCGTGCGTTCAACCTTGGCGACCCGGAACATTTTGCGGGACTCTTCGCGCCGACCCAGGAGGTCGAGGGCGATTTCGCAGGTTGCGGCTGCCCGCATCCGCTCCTGGTGGCACTCGCCGGGCAGGATATTCAGGGATGCCTGGGCAGATGCCAGCGCAGCGGGGAGGTCGCCATTCGCTGCGAACCAAAGCGCGTCGAGCAAGGCCGCCCGACCCTGCAACCGCGGGTTGGCGAGAGCCGACCACTCCTGCGAGATCTCCTGGTACAGCGACGCGACATCGGCAAAGTGGCCGCCGGACAGACCACTCAAGAGATACCAATACGTCAGGTCGGGATACGTGCGCAGTTCAGCGAGTGGAATCGAGGAGAGCAGCGCAGTCAGGCGGTCATGATCGTCCCGGATTCCCAGTTCATTGCAATACGGCCCAATACCAGTCAGAACCGGTTCCCAGACGCCAGTGATGGTTGCCACGGACATCGCTTCGTGGTGGAGTCCTCGTTCAATCAGCCAGCTGGCAGTGGCCTGAAGAACGCGGCTGCGGATGTCGCGGCGGCCAATCCTCTCTCCGGTGCGCTGCAAGGACTCGGCGACGATCGGGACAAACGAGAAGCCTTGGCCGAGGTCGGGATCGTACCTGCGAGTGAACGGCATGACCTCGATGATCTCGTCGAGCGACTCACTGTCAGCGGATGTGATGGTGGATGCAACCGCTTGCCAGAGGTCGTTGGTGAGGAAGGGGAATGCCGCCGTGGCCACCAGCAAGTCGCGCGTCGTGGCGGAGAACGAGGACTCGAGGAGCGACGCGATGTAGTCGTCCAGGGCAATCCAGTTGCCGACCGTGCACGGGTGCGATTCTGCGTCGAGTGCCAACGTCACACCGGCTGCCCAGCCATGGGTGGACTGGAGGAAGCCGTCGACGCCTGGCAGCGCATCCTCGTGCCCGCAGGTGCTGGCAACGACCTGCTCCAACTCGTGAACGGAAAACGCAAGGTCAGCCTGGGCGATGCGGATGGTGGCGCCGGTCAACGTGAACTGTCCAACGGAACGCCGGACATCGGCGCGGCTGGCAACGATGATCTTGAGGTTCTGGGGAGCATCCTGATCGAGCAGGAGCTCACCTAACAGGTTTTCACGATTCTGATCAGGAATGGTGTCAGCATTGTCCAGGATCAGCACGCAGGGGCCTTCGCGACGCTTGAATGCTGCCCGCAGGTCAGTTCCATTCACTTCAAGCGGTGTCGACAGATACCCCTCAATCAGGTCCTGGATGGATCGAACGGCTTCGTCCGTGCTCTGCCGTCCAATGCCGCCGCCCAGGGGTATGATCGTCGCCTGGTCATGCCACCGGTGCATCCACTGGAGGAGCAGTGTGGTCTTGCCATAACCAGCCGGCGCGACAATGCGGGTGAGCTGCGGAGCCAGCTGCGAGAGGGGCGATCCGATCCGATCCAGCAGGTGATTCCTGCTGATCCATCGTGCCGAGACCACGCGGTCGATATCCGGAAGATACGTCACGGGCTTCCCTCATCCTGTGGCAGTCGGTTTCCGATGTATGGCAACTCTGGGCTGTCCCGGAACGTTGCCAGCGAGACGATGCACTCAATGAGGATGGACCGCAGCCACGGTCTATCCTCGATCGTCCGAATCGGTATCCCGATGCGATGAATTGATGGGTCCCTGGGACGGAGAGTCCCTTTCGAGCGGAAGTTTGCCACCTGTTCGTTCGTCGCAGATGCAACCAAATGGAGCCGCTCCTGCGGCCGCCGTGCATGCGATGGCTGGGTCGGTGACTCTGGATTGATCGGCGTGAGATCACAACCGGCATGAGATTGGGCGAATGTGCCCCAGATTCGTCCGCTCTATGGGCGATTGAACCACAACTCACGCCTGATTAGCCAACCAAATGAGTCAGGTTAAGGATTCGGAGGTGACGGCGAAGATTCATCGGCCATGGTGGTCGCGTGCAACCAGAGCGTAACTGCCAATTTCCTTCATCCATGCTTTGTCGGCGCCTCATGTGTTCCTTGCCAGGCCGGCCCACACCTCCTATCCCTCATACCGGTTGCAATGAAGTGGACATGTCCGATAATTCCCGGGACGGAGCGTTGCGCCATGACAACGTGACGATCCTGCCATTCCCACCGCAGAACGAGAGGCAACCAGGTGACAGACGTGACTGAGATGACCGCCCCGGCGGCCAACGTGGCCGACTTTGTGACGGTCGAGGCGCTGGAAGAGGCGCTGCGTGAAGAAAAGTACATTGCAGATCGTGGACTCGCGACGACGCTGTACCTCACGCTTGCCCTGCGCAAACCGCTCCTGCTCGAAGGTGAGGCCGGAGTCGGCAAGACCGAGATCGCCAAGGTGCTGGCCTCGACGCTGAACGCCCCCCTGATCCGTCTCCAGTGCTATGAAGGGCTCGACGCCAGTTCCGCCATCTACGAGTGGGACTATCCGCGCCAGATGCTTTACCTCCGCACGCTGGAAGCGACTTCCGGGCTCGACCAGGACGAAGTGCGGCGCAACCTCTTCGGCGAAGAGTTCCTGCTCAAGCGCCCCCTGCTCCAGGCGATCGATGCTGCGCACACGCAGTCGCCAGTGCTGCTGATCGACGAAGTGGACCGGGCAGATCAGGAACTGGAAGCCTTCCTGCTCGAACTGCTTTCCGACTTCCAGGTGACCGTGCCGGAACTGGGCACGATGAAGGCCGAGCACCTGCCGATCGTCATCCTCACCTCGAACCGGACGCGGGAGATTCACGACGCGCTCAAGCGGCGCTGTCTCTACTACTGGGTGGACTTCCCCGACTTCCAGAAGGAATACAAGATCCTGCAGGCCAAGGTGCCGGAAGCGTCGGAGCGGCTGGCGACCCAGATCTGCACCTACACACAAGGGTTGCGCGAAATCGACCTCTTCAAGTCGCCGGGAATGGCCGAATCGCTCGATTGGGCGAAGGCGCTGCTGGCGCTGGGGTCCAACGAACTCAACGATGGCGTGGTCGAAGACACGCTCGGCGTCATCCTCAAGTACCAGGAAGACGTCGACAAGATTCGCGGCGAGATTTCCAACCGGCTGGTCGCCAAGGCAGCGGCGGCCGGCGGCGCTGGTGCCTGAGCCATGCTAACCGTTCCTCAACCCGCCGACCTCGACGCCTCACGAGTGCGGTCGCGCCGGGTCGCGAGCAACCTGTTGCGGTTTGGACGCCGGTTGCGCGCAGCTGGCATGCCGATCGGCCCTGGTCAGATCCTCGGCCTGGTCGAGGCGATCGAGGCGGTTGGTCTCTACCGGCGCGATGACGTCTACAGTGCGGCCCGGGCGACGATGGTGACCCGGCCGGAGCAGTTGCTGCTCTTCGACTCCGAATTTCGCCGCTTCTGGGCCGATCTCGTCGAGCAACAGGCTCCGATGTTCACCGAGGCGATCCACGACGACGCCAACGAGTCGGTTTCGATGCCGGATTCCGGGCGGAAGAAGGAGGCCGGTGAGAAGGGCGACGGTCAGAAGGCCGGTGAGATCGACAAGAGCGTGCTGGCTGTCGAGGGCACGGACAACGCGCAGGACATCGGCGAAACCGAGGACTACGAGATTCCTCCGGAAGATGTCCTGCTGTTCAGCGCCTCCGAAGCCCTCCGCAAGAAGGACTTCGCGCAGTTCACCCCCGATGAACTGGCTGAAGCCCGGCGGTTGATCGAGTCGATGAACTGGCGGCTCGGAACCCGGCTCACTCGCCGCAAGCAACGGGCCAATCACGGCGAGTACATCGATTACCGTGCCACCCTGCGCGGCGCAATGAAGCAGGGTGGAGTCCCGCTCAACCTGAAGTGGCGCGAACGGAAGGAGCGGATGCGGCCCCTGATCCTGATCTGCGACATTTCGGGGTCGATGGACCGGTACTCGCGCCTGCTCCTGCGCTTCGTCCACGCGCTCGAACACGGGTTGGACGCCGTCGAGGTCTTCGTCTTCGGCACCCGGCTCACCCGGATCACGCGCGAGTTGCGGAAGAAAAACGTGGATCAGGCGATCGCCGACGTTGTTGCCTCGGTCGACGACTGGTCGGGTGGCACACGCATTGGCGAATCGATCAAGGAGTTCAATTACCGCTGGAGCCGGCGGGTGCTGCGTTCCGGCGCGACGGTGGTCGTCATCAGTGATGGCTGGGACCGGGGCGATCCGCAACTGCTCGGTACCGAAATGGCCAGGCTGCAGCGGAGTAGCCGCCGTATCATCTGGTTGAATCCACTGCTGGGCGCACCCGGATACCAGCCTCTCACCCAGGGCATCCGCGCCTCCCTGCCGTACGTGGACCACTTTCTGCCGATCCATAACCTGAAGAGCATGGAGGCGTTGGCGAAACTGCTCGGAGCGGTTGACGATGTGCCGCCGGTTCGCCGCCAGGTAACGACGAAGGCAGTCAAGCCGGTGCAGTAGTTCCTGGGCCGGTTCGATGCACGAAGGAGCGCGGTGATATGAGTGAATGGCTTCCTGAAATTGACCAGTGGCAGGCTGAGGGAAAGAGGGTGGCGATCGCGACCGTCGTGAACGTCGAAGGTTCTGCACCCCGCCCGGTTGGCGCGCGGCTGGCCGTTGCCGAGTCTGGAGAACTGGCCGGTTCGGTGAGCGGCGGCTGTGTCGAGTCGGCTGTGGCTGTCGAGGCCGAAGACGTGCTGCGGACAGGCAAGCCGAAGCTGATCCGCTACGGCATCACGGACGAAATGGCCTGGGATGTCGGACTGGCCTGCGGCGGCACGATCGATGTCTTCGTTGAGACCGTGGAGTAGCGCGTGGCAGACGACGTGAACGTGCCGCTGCTGCAACGAGCACGGTTGTCGGTCGAAGCTGGTGTCCCTGCCGTGGTGATCACGGTCGTCCGCGGTGACCAGGCGGGAGCGAAGGTGCTCTGGACACCGGAGACGACCGAGGGATCGCTCGGTTCACCGAAATTGGACGATGCAGCCTTTGCTCTCGCCGAGCGCTCCCTGGCCGAGGGCGCAAGCGGTCTTCAGACCTTGCAGGAAGGGGTCGATGTCTTTGTCGACCTGCATCCGCTCCCGCCACTGCTCGTCATCATCGGCGCGGTACATGTCGCGCAGGCCCTGGTGCCGTTTGCCGAACGACTCGGGTTCCGGATCGTGGTTGTTGATGCGCGAGCAGCCCTGGCCACCCGGGAGCGATTCCCGACCGTGGACGATTTGATCGTGTCCTGGCCCGATGATGCCTATCC
>CAZNQC010000215.1:0-6216 GCA_964574825.1 uncultured Sphaerobacteraceae bacterium
TAGTCTGCGGCGGGGTAGGCCGTTGGCTGCCGGTTGCCGCGCAGCGCTTTCCAGATTCGACCATCGATCACGGCCATGCCGCCGCCGATCAGCAGCATGCCAAGGAGTTGAGTCATCACCAGGTGCTCGCCGAGGAAGAGGAATCCCAACGCGAGCGAACTGACCGGAATCAGAAAGGCGACCAGCGATGTGTTGGTGGCTCCAACATTAGCCAGGAGCCGGAAGAAGAGGAGGTAGGCGACGGCGGTCGAGAAGACCGCCAGGCTGATCACCGAAAGCACCGCGTCGAGATGCCATTCGGCCGTGCTCCAAGGCCGGTCGACGAACACGACCATCGGCAGCAGCCAAACGGTGGCGGTGCACATCTGGCCCCAGGCGAGCACCAGCGGCGGTTGGCCCTTGAGCCGTCGCCCGTAGACGCCGGAGATGGCATACGCCACCGTTGCCCCCAGAATCGCCAGTTTGGCGAGCCCACTGCCGGACGTCAGCGACCCCAGATCGCGACCCACGATCACCAGCACCCCGGCCATTCCCAGGCCGATGCCGGCCGCCTTCGCCGGGGTGATCCGCTCGTCGACGGTCCAGAAGTTCGCCACGATCACGGTGAACACCGGTGTCATCGCGGTCAGAATTGCCGCCAACCCGCTCGAGATTCGCGTTTCGCCCCAGAAGATCAGCGTGTAGGGCAGGGCGCTGTTGAGCAAACCCATTACGAAGAGTGGTTTCCATGCCACCCACGTCGTTGGAATCGGTACCTGCCGAATCCGGATCGCGGCGTAGAGAAGTGCTCCGGCCAGTACCACCCGGCCGAAGACGACGGTTAACGGCCCGATGTCTTCCACGGCGACCTTGCCGAAGAAATACGACCCGCCCCACAACCCACCGAGTGCAATCAGCAGCAGCCAGTCGCGGGGCGTGATCGCCAACGATGCGGGAGACGGACCAGACGCTTGAACTCGCTGACGCATGATGCTTCCCTGGCACGCGTTCCGGTTGGCGCGACCACGAGTCGTTTTCGGGGCACGGGGGACCGGTGATGTGTGCTGGTGAAACGCGGACTGCCACTGGATGTGAGATGGCGCGACGAATCCTGGCGCCCAGTGCCGGTGCGCACGGGGATTACGGATTTCCTTTCATCCAGCAATGCGAGTACGTAGCGGCAATTCGGTAACTTCACGCTGTTTCTGGAGGTTGCGGGTGTTGAGACTGGAGGCGAGGCCGGAGGTGGTGCTGCGCGAGGCGACATGCGCGGAAACGGGTGATGACGCCCGTCGGACCAGGTCCCGGCCGTGGAAGGAGCCCATTCGTGATCAGGTCTGCTCGTTCGCGCGTTCGGTCGCCGTTTGCAACCGTGGCCGTGGTGATGATGATGCTAGTCGTGCTGGTGGGAGCAAGCGCAGCGCAGGTCGTTGATCTGCAGCCAGTCGACATCGAGGTTGAGGGCACTCCCACCGACGATGCCCCGACGCTGGATCCCTCAACCCGCCTGCTCCAGGAATCGCCTTCCACCCCCGAGGACGTCCCGGATGATGGCCAGGAGGAGGCGCCAATTGAGACATCCTCGACACCTGGCATGGAAGTCCTCCAGATTGCTGTCGATGCCATGCTCGGGGTCTACGTCTGGGTCTGCCCCGCCGGGTTCGTGCTGGATACCCTGGCGAATGCCCAGCTTGCCTGCAATATCCAGATCGACGGTGTGGTGGTTGATCTCGATGCCGCGGACGCGAGCGAGCCCGATCTACAGGGCGTGACCGGCGCGAGCGTCGTGTATTTCGATCAGGTCACTCCAGGCACCTGGGCGATCCAGCCGCAGGTGCCCGCCGGTTACACCGATCCGGCCATCCTCTATTGCGATGACCTGAACGACCCAACTGCCGCCGATCCCATCCTGCAGGGAGGTGCCTACCATGAAATCGACCTGGCTGAAGGCGACTTCATCGAATGTCACTGGATCATCGTGGAGGACAATGACAATCACACCGTTCGGGTCACCAAAGCCGTCTGCCCCGAAGGAACCGACACGACGGCCGACTACTGGTCGCTCGTTGCTGCCTGTGGCGCCACGATGGCCGATGTCACCTTCACCCTGGCGACTGAGGGCGGCTCGATCAGCCAGGCGACGGATGCCAATGGCCGGGCCGAGTGGACCAACGTCGATCTGGGGCCAGGCGGCTCCCTGACGCTCGCCGAAACGATTCCGGCAGGTTTTGGCGAACCGACCGTCTGGTGCGTCGACTATCCGGAGGCGGCGGCCGATCCGATCGACTACGTCTGGTTTCCGGTCGTCTCGATCGGTGGCCTGGTTGGCCCGTTGTTTCCCGAGCAGCACGAGCCGTTCATCTTCGAGTGCACATTCTTCAATTCCGAGGGCGACATACCCAGCGATGATCCCGACCTGACGCTGCACAAGTGGACCTGCCCGCCCGGTTACGACCCGGATGCTGCCACCGCCGATCCGCTCATCGACTGCACCATCGCCACCGATGGCATCGAGTTCGAGGTGAGCAACGACGACCTGGCCATGTCCTTCACCGGCACCACCGGTGGTGCCGGAAATGGCACCGTCACCTTTGCCGACCTCCCGCCAGGCGAATGGGTGGTCAGCGAGACCGTCCCGGCCGGCACCATGCGGGTTTTCTCCCTGCCCTGCACCGGATTCGTTCAGCCCTATCTGCAGCCTCTGCGCTACGACGATCCGCAGATGAGTGTGTTTCTGGAGGTCGGTGACCACGTGACGTGTCACTGGTTCAACGTGCCGGAACCAGATGGTGGCACGGTTGTGCTGACCAAGTACATCTGCGCCACCGAGGTGTTCGTGTCCGAGGTAGAGTGTCAGATCGAGGAAGGTGGCGTCACCTTCGACCTGCTCGACCAGAACGGCACCGTGATCGCGACGGCCACCACCGATGCTGTCGGACGGATCACCTGGACGGGTCTCGCGCCCGGCGACTACTGGGTGGCTGAACACGGCGCAACGTGGTGCCGGATTCAGGCTTCACCATCCGAAGGTGGCGACTCGTTTGGCGTCAATGCGGGCATGGAATCGGTGGTCAACGTCTGGAACTGTGGTGCCGAACCCGGCAACCCCGGTGAGACCCCGACCACGTTCCCCAACACGGGGGTCGGTCCAGCCGCCCAGGTGCCCGAGCGCCGAACTCCCTGAGCAGCGGGAAGGGAACGGCCGATGCCCATCGTGGCATCGGCCGTTCCTGTCGCGGGGTCCCGAGACGAACGTTCCGGAATCGCGCTACTCGGCCGGAATCGGCGTCAGCACGAAGACGGGAATCTCCCGGGTGGTTTTCTTCTGATAGTCGGCGTAGTCGGGGAAGGCTTCCACGGCCCGCTTCCACCAGATGGCCTTTTCATCGCCGGTGACTTCGCGGGCAATGTAGTCCTTCTTCACGTCTTCATCCTGCAATTCCACGTGTGGATTTGCCTTCAGGTTGTGGTACCAGACCGGATTCTGCGGGGCGCCACCGAGGGAGGCAACCGCTGCGTACTCCCCCTCGTGCTCCACCCGCATCAACGGCGTTTTGCGCAGCTTGCCCGACTTCGCGCCCACCGAGGTGACGAGGATGATCTTCATGCCGCGCAGACCGCCGCCCTCTTCGCCGTTGGTGGCTTCGAACTGTTCGGCCTGCTTGCGTGCCCAGTCCGAGGTACTGGGGGCGTATTCTCCGGTGAGTGGCATCGAGGTTCTCCTGGGTCGGATGGCTCCGTCAACAAAGGCGCGAATGTCGCCTTGCGAGTGTAGCGACCGCCCAACCACTGCCCATCCCCGATTCGAGCAGGTGCCAACATCCGCCACCTGCTCGACCGGTCTGGCGACGCAATCGCGGAGATCAGTTGGACTGGGGGAACACAACGAAGCTGAAGCCTGGCACTGGCCCTATGCGTCGGCGGACCGCCGCTGAAACCACCGGCTCATTTGCGGAATCCAGAGCACGTCCTTAAGGACCCGGGATATCCCGGAAAAGGCGCCGTCGCGGTGGCTCTGGCGGCCATCCTGGAATCCGTCGGAATAGCCAGAGTCGGTCTCATCATCTCCGGTCAGGGAGCGCATGATCGACTCGTCTTCGTCGCTCGACGGGGTTGAACCGTCGCGCTGGCCAGCAGCATACCCATCGCGGTAGCGCTTGACCTGACTCTCGGTTGGCACGGGGAACTCCTCAATCCAGCGCGGAGTCGCGCCGGACCTGTGAGTGTAGCAGGTCAGGGTGGAACGACAGTCTGCGACATCTGCGGCGGGTGCGGTTCAGATGTTGGGCGCCTGGTCGTGTTTTGGACGGATCCGAACCGATGCTCGGCTGGCCTGCGTCGGGACGGACGTCCCAGCCGACCTTGAGGCGTGGCTCAACAATGACCGGATCAATCCCCGCTGGTGAATAGGGCGATCAGGGTGGCGGGGTGCTGCGGATGGATCGGTCATCGCGGGCGTCAGTCGTGCGGGGGTGGTTGCTCGCGAAGTTCCCGGTTGATGCGGAGCGCCTTGGCGCCAAAGGCATGAGCGCGTGCCTGGTCCCTGATCTGGGGGAGCACCTGCTCGTAGGGGGTTTTCTTCACCGCGCTCTGGACGATGCCATTGGTGGCAAGACCCAGCAACCCGCGCTGCACTGGCCCCCATTGATACCCATAGAGGTCGCGCATCTCGGCCGGGAGCAGATCCACGGCGGCCAGACTCATCAGGCGCCCAATGATCTGGGCTCCCGAGCGAGGCAGACCGCGTGGCACCATGATGGCCCGGATACGACCCGCCTCGGCAGTGTAGGCGAGTTTGGGGATCATCGAGTCGATGTACGCGTCGAGATCAGCCACGTTGCCGGGCACCGACTCGGGGTCGAGACCAACGAGCCGGGCGGCAACCCGCTGCTCGTTCACGAACTGGTCCTGCTCGGCCGGCGTCAGGGCTGGTCCCCAGCGGTCGCAGGCGTGCAGCATCGCCCATGGAATGGTGCAGTGCACCCAGGTCAGCAGGTCGGGCTGATTGGCGTCATATTCCTCGCCGGTGTTGATATCGATGGCTTTCATGCGCGAGTGAAGATTGCGCAGCGTGGCGCCGGCCTGTTCGGCCAGGGCGGTGTCGCCAAAGGTGATCGTGGCGCCGTATTCGGCGGTGAGGCGGGCACGAAGTTCGGGATTGCGCTCGAAGGTGGAGGCCTGGGCAATGAGCCGGACAACGCGCGGGTGGAGCATTTGGGCGAGAACGGCCGTGGCCGTGCCGAGCGAAGTGGAGGGTGAGGCCAGGACTCGCCAGGTCACGCTCTGGGGCCCAAAGAGCCCATCATCCTGCGGTGGCGCTTCGGTGTCGGTCGACAATGTCGGTCGCGGTGTGGTGGTCATGGTGTTCCCCCTGGCCCCAACGTGGCTGGCGTTCGCTCGGCGATCCTGACAGGGAGCCTAGCATCGAAAGCAGGCCGGGGGAAGCGTCCCGCCCGGCTGCTGGGCGGACCGGGCGCGCGTTACGAGGTTGCTGCACATTGCGGGTTCAGCCGGGTTCCGACGGGCTCAATGGGTCGTTTGGGTCGGATCCCATCCCAACCTCCACCCCGTCGTTCAGTCCATCGCCGTCCGTATCCGGTCGCAATGGGTTTGTGCCCAACCCCAGGAGTTCCATGGTGTCGCTGAGTCCATCACCGTCGGTGTCGACCGAGAGCGGATCGGTGCCCAGCGTCACCTCTTCTCCGTCCTTCAGCCCGTCACCGTCGGTGTCCGCCATCAACGGGTCGGTTCCGTACGTGGTCAGTTCCTCCTCATCCGTCAGCCCGTCACCATCGGAATCAACCGGCGTGTCGGGGTCGGGATGGGTGGCGGCGCTGGTTGGCACGGCGGTCGGCGGAGCCTGGGTTGGGGGCATCGCAGTTTCGGTCGCTGGAAGCGCCGTCGGGGGTAGTTCCTTAGATACAGGGGTTGCCGCGTTGTCATCATCCAGCACGGAATGGCACAGCGCGAACGGGAACGACGGAATCTGGAGGGCAACACAATCGCTGCGAGTCGGCACGGTGCTCTGCGCCAGCACCGTGGACGTGTTCGAGAGCGTCAACCACACGAGCGCCAACCCAATCGCCAACGTCGCCATGCGACGGCGCAGATGGCCAGTTGGAGTGGTTCGAGGAATGGGCACATACACTGGTGGCCGGCTCCTTCCCGTGGAGCGACGCGTCAATGGCATCGTTCTCCCTTATCGTAGCACCGGTAGTGATCGGGCGTGGCGAGTCC
>CAZNQC010000216.1:0-6164 GCA_964574825.1 uncultured Sphaerobacteraceae bacterium
CTACTTGATCGAACCCACCGACAGACCGCCAATGAACGACTTCTGGAACAGCAGGAACAGCACGATCAGCGGCAGCACCACCAGCGTCGACGCCGCCATCATCAGGTTGAACCGCACGTCATAGGCATTGGTTGCCTGGAAGAAGGTCAAACCGATCGGCAGCGTGTAGAGCGACTCCTTGCCCAGGAAGATGAGTGGCCCGATGAAATCGTTCCATGCATGCAAGCCGGAGAAAATCGCCACCACACCCAATGCCGGAATGCACTGCGGCATCACAATTTGCCAGAAGATCTGCCATTCACTGGCGCCATCCACCTTGGCGGCATCGGACAGATCCATCGGAATCTGCAGCATGAACTGCCGCACCAGGAAGATCCAGAACGCATTGCCGAAGAACATCGGCACGATCAGTGGCAGGAAGGTATTCATCCAGCCCCACTGGGCGTAGATGTCCACCAACGCCACGATGATCACCGGGAACGGCATGAACACGGTCGCCAGCACCACCAGGAACACCTTGTCCCGGCCGGGCCAGTGCAACCGCGAGAACCCATAGGCGATGAATGGATTGGAGATTGTCGCGCCAATGATCGTGAACACGGTGACGATCAACGTGTTCCGCGCAAACTGCCAGAACGGGAAAACCCGCGTCGACTCCGCGAAGTTCCCCCACTGCGGATCCTGCGGCCACAGCGTGGGCGGATAGATCGCCAGCTCGGCATTACTCTTCAGCGCCAGCGATGCCATCCAGTAAAACGGCAGGATGAACACCGCGCACATGATGACGAGGATCACGCGGGGAACGATCTTCGTCTGAATCCACTGGATTCGCTTGGCCCGCTTCGCCCGACCGGCGTCGCGGAGCTGAATCTCATCATTGACGTTGACTGGCACTGTGGCCATGGGAAACCACTCCTCGATCGCGACTGGAGGCATCGAAACTAGTTGAGGTCGTAATGTACCCACCTGTTGGAGGTCTGGAACACGACAGCCGCAATCGCGAACGTCAGCACGAACAGGAACACACCAATCGCCGCCGCATATCCCAGGTTTCCGTACCGGAATGCGTTGTTGTACAGATTGTTCACGATGAAGGTCGTGCTGTTCGCCGGTCCACCCTTGGTGATGATGTAGGACTGGACGAATGCCTGCAGGCCACCGGAAATGCCGAGGATCAGGTCATACAGGATCACCGGCGTCATCAACGGCAGCGTGATGTTCCGGAACCGGGAGATGACGCCCGCACCATCGAGCATCGCCGCCTCGTGTAACGAGTTGGGAATGCCTTTCAAACCAGCCAGGAACACGAGGGCTATCTGCCCTGCCGTGAACTGCATCATGATCACGATACCCAGCTTGGCGTACTGCGGATCACCAAACCAGTTGGGCGGGTTGAGTCCCAGGCTGCGCAGGAATTCGTTGACGATACCCATGTTCGGATCGAGCAGCGCCCAGAAGATGAATGAGATGGCAAAGAGCGGGAGAACCGATGGCAAATACAGGATGACACGATAGATCGGAATCTCGGGCAGGTCCTGGTTCATTGCCAGGGCCAGCACCATTGCCACCACCACACCAATCGGCACGGCCAGGCCAGTCAAATAGAAGGTATTCCAGAGTGATGTCGCCATCATCGGGTCGTCGAGCATGCGCCGGTAATTGGCCAGGCCAATCCAGGTCATTTCGCCGAAACCCGAGTAGCGATGGAAGCTCAGGTAGATCGTCCACATAATGGGATAGATCGTGAATGCCAGCAGGCCAATGATCCAGGGCCCAATGAATATCATCGCCAGCGCGAGTTGCCGACGCTCGGTCTTCGAATGCCACCACTTCACTGGCTTCGAGACGATTGGCGCCGGGACAGCGGCAGTGGGCGACTGGCTGGTGGTTGTTTCTGTTGCCATGGATCACTGTGTCCTGACTGGGCCGCGAACGGGGTACCCGAGGGTACCCCGTTGCGACTCGTGCAAACCCATGTCGAGCCGGCTCGACCCTATCCTTCGCCGCCTGGCGCCGAAATCGGGCAGTAACCATTGGCGTCGATGTCAGCCTGGGTGTTGGCCTTCGCCTGGCCCATGGCGTCAGCTGGCTCCATGGTGTTCAGGTAGATGGCCTCATAGCCAGCCTGCAGCTCGTCCCAGTACTTGGCGCCCACAGGCAGCGGCGGCCGGTTCTGGGTGGTCGGGAAGAGATTCTCCACGAACCACTGCAGGTCTTCGGTGAAGAGCGACTGGTCCTCGAGGAGGCTGCGCAGCACCGGGAGGTTGTTGTTCATCTCCACGTAGGTGCGCGAACCTTCCGCACCGCAGAGGTACTTCACGAAGTCGTAGCCGCCCTCGGTGTTGTTGGCGCCCTGCGGCACCACACCGGACCAGCCGCCAGCCCAGGTGATCGAAGGATCGCCCTCGGCCGGGGTCGGGATGAAGGTGTAGCCAATGTCATCATCCGGCTGGTAGGTCGCGAAGTTCGCGAACATCCAGTTGCCGTTGATCATCGAGCCAAGGCGGCCCTGGGTGAACGGCGAGTCGGTCGGCGCCGAACCCGGGCGCATGGACGTCTGGACGAAGGCGTAGAGCTTGTCTGCACCGTACTTGGCAGCGTAGTCATACACCCACTGCATGCCCTTCAGCACGTTCTCGTTGTCCGGGGTGACCTGGCAGGCCTCCCAGTCCATGAACTCGCCGAGGAAGGAGAAGCCATAGGTGTAGTGGTGGCCCTGGCCGAAGTACGGCACGAAGCCAAGCTGTTCGTAGTTGGCGCCACCATCGACGTCGACCGCGGCAATCGACTCCGCGAAGGCGTCGAAGGTCATCGGGCCGTTTTCCCAGTTGTACGGCTCGAGGTCCACACCGGCTTCGGTGAGGAGTCCGCGATTGTAGAAGAGGGCACGCACGTCCGTGTCGAACGGCAGCGCGTAGGCAGTTCCACCATACGTGGCTTCCGCGGCAGCGAAGGCCACGAACTCTTCAGTCAGGTCGGTCGGGTCACCTGCAGCTTCCTGCAGCGGACCAAGGTCCTGGAGCAGGCCCTGCGCCGCGCGCTCGGCCACAATGAAGCGGTCGAGCAGGTAGGCATCCGGTCCTTCACCACCGCGCACGGCCGTGATCAGGCTCGAGGAGTCGGTGACGTCGGCGGGCGGCCGCTGCACGACTTCCACCGTGTAGGCATCGCTCTGGGCGTTGTAGTTCTCGCCAATCGTCTTGAGGGCTTCAAGTCCGATATCGGAGTGAGTCGTCCAGAACGTGACCGGCGCCTTTTCCTGCGCGTTCACCATTGGCACGGCGAACACCGCCGAACCGGCCGCAGCCAGCATGCCGGCGCCAGCAGCACCCTTGACCAGGGAACGGCGGCTAACCTGCTTGCCGGTTGAAGTAACGAAAAACTCCGAGAGGGTGTTCTTCCGGGTCATGCCCTGATTCCTCCATCCCAGGATGCGTGCCATCCTGGTGTTGCGCAGTGAGGTTTGTGCCTGGGAACGATGATGATCACCTGGCATACGTCAGTGCCGGGTGTATCGTGCCTGCTCCACGTCTCTCGCTGTCACAATCGAACGCAGCATACGCTAGAGTCCCAGAGATCTGCCGCTGTCCCGTGCACATCGGTGCAGGACCGCAGTCAGTAATGTGTTTGACGTGAGAGGAAAAGTAGTCGTTCGAGGTTGGGCATGTCAATAGGTGGAGCGGTCCTGGGAGCGGAAATCGTGCACAGAATGCAGTTGCGCTCCCAAACCGGCTGCCGCTCGGAAGTTCAGATGGCTCGGTTCACATGTCAAATCGGCCCGGGGTGCTGAATCCTGCTCCTCACGGTGGTCTGAACGTGCGGGTCAAATCCCACCCAATGGCGGGTAGCAAACAGGGAGCGAGCGAATGCCCACCCCCTGTCGCATTGCTGACGCCCGAGCAGCCTATCCTTCGTCGCTTGGCGGGGCCGCGATCGGGCAGTAGCCGCCAGCCTCCAGGTCCGCCATCGTGTTGGACTTCACCTGTGCCATCGCCGAGGCTGGGTCGTTCACGTTGAGGCGAATGGCATCCCAGCCAGCCTCGAGTTCGTCCCAGTACTTCGCGCCCACAGGCAGCGGCGGCCGGTACTTGGTACCCGGGAAGATGTTGTCGACGAACCATTTCAGGTCCTCGGTGAATAGCGATTGATCTTCCAGCAACTCGTAGAGCACCGGGAGGTTGTTGTTCAGCTCCACGTAGGTTCGCGATCCGTCCGGGCCACAGAGGTAATTGACGAACTCATACCCACCTTCCGGGTTCTTGGCGCCCTGCGGCACCACACCCGACCAGCCGCCCGCCATCGTGTAGGAAGGGTCGCCTTCATTCGGCACCGGTGTGTAGGTGTAGCCGATGTTGGTGTCGGGCTGGTAGGTCTCGAAGTTCGCAAACATCCAGTTGCCGTTGATCATCGTCGCCAGGCGACCCTGGGTGAACGGCGAGTCAGTCGGGGCTGACCCCGGTCGCAGCGCCGTTTGGACGAAGGCGTACAGCTTGTCTGCTCCGTAGCGGTTGGCGTAGTCATACACCCATTGCGCACCCTGCAGCACCTGCTCGTTGTCTGGCGTTACTTCGCAGTTCTCGTAGTCGAAGAACTCGCCGCCGAATGCGAATCCATAGACATAATGGAATCCCTGGCCGAAATACGGCACGAACCCGAGTCGCTCGTAGTTGGCGCCACCGTCGACATCCACGGCTGCTGCAACCTCGGCCAGCTGGTCGAAGGTCATCGGTCCGTTCTCTTTGTCGAATGGTGCCAGGTCAACGCCTGCTTCCGTCAGCAGGTCGATGTTGTAGAAGAGCCCGCGGACATCCGTGTCGAATGGCAGCGCGAACGCTTTCTCGGCGTAGGTGGCCTCGGCGGCGGCGAACGGCACGTACTTCTCGGTCAGGTCGGTCGAGTCTCCCGCCGCCTCCATCAATGGGTTGAGTTCCTGGAGGAGACCCTGGGCAGCACGCTCGGCGACGATGAACCGGTCCAGCAGGTAGACGTCTGGACCTTCACCGCCACGGACGGCTGTGATCAGGCTCGATGAGTCCGACACATCGGCGGGTGGCCGCTGCACCACCTCCACCACCGAGGTTTCACTCTGCGCGTTGAAGTTTTCGCCAATCTGCTTCAGCGCTTCGAGACCGATATCGGAGTGAGTGGTCCAGAAGGTGACCGGCGCTTTCTCCTGTGCATTCACCATCGGCATCACGAACGTGGTGGACGCTGCCGCCGCGACGCCGGTAGCCGCGACACCCTTCACCAGCGAGCGACGGCTCACTTGCTTGCCGGTAGATGTGACGAAGAATGTTGAGAGGCTGCTCTTCCTCGACATGGCTCGAATCCTCCTGCCGTGTATCTGAAGGGTAGAGACGACCGGACTGGACAGATTCGCGGTTCGCGAACTGCCGTCCGTTGCTGGTGCGACAGTTGCCTCCTTACTGGACCCTTGGGCATCGGAATGTCACGAACCCATTCCCGCCCCACTCGTTTGGTGATGTGCCGCTACCCTATCAGTCCCATGGACCTCGTCAAGCACGAAACGGGCCAGTAGTGCAGGTCGGGTTGTGTGACGCCTGCTCGTGATCTGGATTGAGGCGAACCGGTGCTAGGCATGCGTGAGTCAGTGCGGAGGCTCCAGGCGACCTGATCGTGACCGAAAACGATTCCTGCCCACCCCGGGTGCGCCGAGTCTGGCGGCCCGTCCCGTTGTCGGAGTGTCTTCGACATTCCTTCTCGCAGCGTTTTCTGCGGCCCAACGTAACGCCCAGGCTTTCCTGCCGGTTCAACCCGCTTCCGCGCGACATGACCCTCTGATTGCCCGGCTATGATGCTGGCAAGGAGCCTCAGAATGTATGGGCGAACCGCTCCAGCCGTACATGAAGGTTTGTTGCATGACTCCAGCGGCTCGAGTCTGTACGCCAATTGGGAGGCCTGGCGCCTTGTATCTCACCGGTCTACCCCAATTTTCCCTCCGCCGCAGTGTACGAACGAGCAATTTCGTCCAACGTGGCGAGATTTCGGCCCTTCGATGCGTACGAATAGGTAGACGATACCTCCGTCCCATCCATCCACCAGGAGTCTCGCCATGCCGGCCACGTCCCCAACCAGCCTTCGCTGCCAGGCCTTCCGCTCGTCCAGCAGTCCGATCGCTCCACTATCCCGACGGGGTAAAAGGG
>CAZNQC010000217.1:0-6137 GCA_964574825.1 uncultured Sphaerobacteraceae bacterium
CGCTCACTCAGCACCGCCTTGCAGTTCGCGTTCGAGTGCTTCAATCGTGGGTAAGCTCGATTGCAGGTCGGTTGGCAAGGCACGCGTCAACTCAAATCCGGATACACCAATCGGCTTGTCCATCCCACGCAACGCATACTCCGCCAGAATGCGGTTCGGCTGCTGACACAGAATGAGCCCGATGGTCGGTTTGTCGCCTTCATGCCGAAGCTGCTCATCCACCACGCTGCAATAGAAGTTCATCTTGCCAGCGTATTCTGGTTTGAAGTCCCCACGCTTGAGGTCGATCACCACAAAGCAACGAAGCTCGAGATGATAGAAGAGAAGATCGATGTAGAAATCCTGTTCGCCGATATCGAGATGATACTGGCGGCCAACAAAAGCGAAGCCCTGCCCCAACTCCAGCAGGAACTTCTCAAGATGCGCCATCAGTCCCGCTTCGAGCGCACGTTCCCGGAATCCGGTATCCAGTGTGAGGAAGTCAAAGATGTACGGGTCTTTCAATGCCTGTTGTGCCAGGTCTGAATCTGGTTGGGGCAGGCGCAGGGCAAAGTTGCTGGTAGTTCGACCGTGGCGTTGGTGGGCATCCGACTCAATCTGCATGAGCAGGGTATTCCGGCTCCAGCCATACTCAAGAGTGGCCTGCATGTACCACTGCCGTGTCGAGGGGTCCTTAACTCTGGTCATGAGTTCGGCATGATGTCCCCAGGGAAGCGACAGAAGGAGATCGGTGGGGAAAAGTGCCACAGGCTGTGGCACTTTTGGCAATGTGTCAGGTGCGGCATCGGTTGGTGTGCTCGGGTTGAGATGTGGATAGGCCCGGTAGAATGCCAGCATGCGCTTGATATTGCGCTCGGAAAACCCCTTTACCTCCGGCAATTCGTTGTGCAGATCGGATGCCAGCCGCGGGATGACCTGACTGCCCCACCCCTCGTCTTGTTGCCGGGTATCGATCATCCGGCCAACTTCCCAGTAGAGATGGATGAGCTCGGCATTCACAGCGTGCATGGCGCGGGTTTGGGCACTGCGGACGTGCTGTTTGATGTCTGCAAGCAGTCTGACGTAGCCAGTTCGCTGGTCGGAGGTGAGGCCGTTCATGCCACGCCTTCCAGGTCGGCCACGATCGCGTCAATGGCGGCCAGCTCGGCCTGCGTTTCCTTGGTCATCATCCTGATTCGATCCTCGTCGCCCGCCAGCGGGTCGACCTGTCGGCAGGTCCCCGGCGGCGTCTGGATGCCACATCTGTCCAGACCGGATGTTACCGCGCCGTGACTGGATTCAATGCGTTGGAACTCTCCGCCGTCGACCACGATGGCATAGTTGTAGTACGGAAGACCAAACCGGCAGCCTCAGGCAATGTGGCATGGGCGGCGTGCCGGTGTATGGTCTTCCCCTCGTGGCGCAGATCGTTCCCGCAACGTCGCGTGCCGGCGCCGATTCAGGCACCCATCCTCGTCGACCTTCCTCACCCAACCCCGCGAACGTACAGCCAATCTCGCAAATGGTGGCGAGATTTCGGCCCTTCGATGCGTTCGATAGGTAGAGGATGACTCCATGTCGTCCTCATTCCGCCCAACACCCACCCCTTGTCGCCCTGAATCCCATCATCCGAATTACCGCATTTACCGAGGAATTACCGCAGACTGGCCAACACCCGAAAAAGCCCATGGATCCGGGCAAAACGGATTTACCGAATTAGCGAATTACCGCGAACGCATCCTTCACCATTCACCCAACGAACCGGTTCTGGATGCCCAGGCACGAGATTGGCGGTCAGGCAGGTTCAGGACGTGGGGTGGATGATGGAGGTGCCGCACCGCTCTCGCCAGCCTCGTCCTCTTCTTCCCAGAAACGGAGTTTGCGCCGGATCTGTTCGCCCTCGGTGGCGGTCAGGCCCTCGGCCACGCGCTCGGCCTGATTTTCCTGCCGCCAGCGGTAGTAGATCGTCGAGGCAATAATGGCGATGGTGTAGACGATGGCGAAGACGATGCTGGAAACCAGCCCGGCGGTCTGGAGCGACACCCGGTTGGTCAGCACCAACCCCATGCCGATCAATGGCCCCGGGATTCCGCTCAGGATCGAAATCACCATCGACATGCCGAACGTGCGCACCCAATCGCCCTTGATCGCATTGCGGCTGGTCTTGCGAGCCGAGCGGATGCCAGCGCCATCGAGCATGATGGCGTGCGGCGAATAGAACCACTGCACCTGCCGGTAGATACCGAAGGGGATGAGGATGACCGTCACGAGCATCAGGAAGACCAGGATCGCATTGAGCACGAGCGCTCCGATCACAACCGGAATCTTCCGCAGGGCCAGCGCGAGCGTCGACCAGAGATGCACGGGCTCGTTGCGGAGAATCGCGCCGGTGATGGCAACGATCCACGGAACCGCCAGGATCATCAGCAGGTAGAAGAGCACCGTGCTGACGCCTCCCCGGGTGAAGAAGGAGGTCATCGTGGCTTCGGTGTCCGGGTCGAAATCCAACCAGTCGCCAATCACGGTCTGGATGCCGAAATCGCGCAGCCGGGCCGCCAGCGCGGCAATACCCAGCACCAGCACCGTCGCTGGCACGAAGTGGCGCGAGTGCCGGACGTAGATGCCGGCTGCCTGCTTGATGAACCGCCAGGTGAGGAAGCTGGCAAACAGGATGCCGATGAAGACGGCCAGCACCCCCGCCCCGATCACCTGCGGCGCCACCTGAACGCGCTTTGCCAGGTCTCCACCCAGCGTCGACGCCGCGCAGAAGAACTCACCCGGACCCACCCCAAACGTATCGTGATGGGGCACGGCGTAGCTCACCGAACGCAGGTTATCGGTCCAGGAGATGGGATGGCGCCACTTGGCGGTGAGATTGGGACTCACCGGGGCGTTGAACTGCCAGGGATGATACTCACCCCAACGGCCCTGGAAGAGGGTCCAGGCAAACTCCCCGTGGATATCAACCACGTTCGGCACCACAATCGCCTTGAGCGGCACCTCGACCAGTTCCACCTGCGACTGGTCGCAGCCAAACCCGGCGCCATGCTCACCCCAGGCCAGCCAGATCGCGGAATCGAAGTACGAGGCGTGTGATCCCTGCGCAGGGAACGAGACGATGCGGCCGTCATCGGTGTAGACGACGTTGCTGTCGTCCCACAGGGCGTTCTCGCCGCCGCTGTGCTGGGCAAACGACACGAGCGACGGTGCATCCAGCGCCAGCGCTTCTTCGGCGGTGTAGGCGTCGAAGGTGAGCTGGATCATTTCCCAGTCCGATTCGTGACTGTTATTGAACGAATCGAAGGCGTAATAGAACCAGTACTGCACGGCGAGCTTGCCAGGACGACCAGGCTCGGAGGCAATGTGGGCGTAGACCGAAGGGGTGAGACCGAGTTCCTCGATTCGCTGGCGCGACCACGTTTCGTAGACGCAGCCGGGGTCGAGCGAGTCTCCGGGGAGGTCGAGATAGTACGTGCTGTCGAGTCCAACCAGATCGGCTGCCGAAGGACCGGTCATGATGATCGGATCATCGGCCGATGGTGCGCCAGCAATCCGCTTGCGGAGCAGCACGTCGGGATTGTTGAGCGTGATGTCGACCGAGATGGGGATGTACGGTTCGCCTTCGGTGGAACAGTCCTGAGCCTGGGCCCGCAGTCGTGCCACCGGCACCCACTTGTCGGCCAGGGCCTGCTCGGCGTCCGTCACGTTCGGGTCACGCGTGGTCTCATCGGTGGACGGAACAGGGGATGCTGCCGGCGAGGCAACCGGTGTTCCCACCGTTGGCGTTGCCGCGGGCGTGGAATCCTGGGCACCCACCAGGGGCAGGGTTTCGAGCGCCAGCATGATGACCAGCATCAGGGCCAGGCTTCCCTGACGGATCCACTTCATCGGTGCCGTTTCCCCCACATCCATCACGCACGGTCCTGACCGGACTTCGATCCATCATAGCCGAAAGCTTCACCCATACCCGACCACAATCGATGGAACCCCGGGCATTGTCACCAGCATCTGGTGCAGGTACCGTGACGCCGCATCGCCACCACGACCGGTTGACGACCCGGTCTGGCTACTCTTTTGACCACCCAACGTGAGGATTTCATCCGATGACCGAGACCCTGGTGACGCCAAGCCTGCTTCCTCTCGCCCTGCAACCACTTCCCCTGGGAACGGTGAAGCCAGGAGGATGGCTCCGCCGCCAACTGGAAATCCAGCGGGACGGACTGAGCGGTCACCTGGAGGAGTTCTGGCCGGATGTGGCGCAGTCGGCCTGGATCGGCGGGGACGCGGCTGGTTGGGAACGCGGACCCTACTGGCTGGATGGCGCGATTCCGCTGGCGGTGCTGCTGGACGACGAGCACCTGCTGGAACGGGTGAAATTCTGGGTCGACGAAATCCTGGCCCGGCAGCAACCCGACGGCTGGTTCGGCACCGACGCCGATCCGCGTATCACGGGCAGCGGTGCCGTGGACCTGAGCCACACGTACGACCCCTGGCCCCGGTTCGTGCTGCTGAAAGCCCTCACCCAGTGGCAGGAAGCAACCGGCGACGAACGGATCATCCCGGCAATCGACCGGTTTCTCCGCCGCCTCGCCGAGTTGGCACCGGAGCACGCCTTGCGCTCGTGGGGTCGCTATCGCTGGGCAGACCTGCTGGTTTCCATCTACTGGCTCTTCGACCGCACCGGCGGCGACTGGTTGCTGGACCTGGCCGACCTGATTCACGGCCAGGGATACGACTGGCGGGCAAGCCATGCCAATCCGCAGGTACGCGACCGATGCCTGCCGGAGGAACGGGACCTGAGCACGCACGTCGTCAACAACGCGATGGGCCTGAAGGGGGCAGGGATCTGGTACCGGCAATCGGCCGATCCGATCGAGCGCGAGGGGATCAAAGCCGGAATCGAGACGCTGGACCGCTATCACGGACAGGCGACCGGGGCCTTCAGCGGCGACGAGCACCTCGCCGGTCGCAGCCCGTCGCAGGGCACCGAACTCTGCGCGGTGGTGGAGTACATGTATTCGCTGGAGACGCTGTTGCCGGTGGTGGGCGACGCCTGGCTCGGTGACCGGCTGGAAGGGCTCGCCTACAACGCCCTGCCGGCCACCTTCTCGCCGTCGATGTGGCAGCACCAGTACGTGCAGCAGGTCAACCAGGTCGTCTGCAGGGTCGCCGACGAGCGGGTCTACACCTCGAATGGCCCCGATGCGAACGTGTTTGGACTGGAACCGCACTTCGGCTGCTGCACGGCCAACATGCACCAGGGGTGGCCGAAGTTCGCGGCGCACCTGTGGTTCCGCACGGGGGATACCGACGGCCTGGCGGCGGTCAGCTACGCCCCCGCAACGGTGACTACCACAGTGCACGGCGTACCGGTGGCGGTGACCGTGGCTGGCATCTATCCGTTCTCCGGTGACGTGGAGATCACGATCACGGTGGACCAGCCGGTCACCTTCCCGCTCGACCTGCGGATTCCCGGCTGGGCGGATGGCGCGACCGTTTCCATGGGAGGAACGCCGGAACCCGCCACGCCCGGGGCGTTCCACCGGGTCACGCGGGAGTGGCAGGAAACGACCACCGTGAGGCTGGACCTGCCGATGCCAGTGCGGGTGGTGGAGCGCGACCACGGGAGTGTCAGCCTGTTCCGGGGACCGATGCTGCTGGCGATGCCGGTTGGCGAGGATTGGCGCTACCTGCGCGGCGAGGCTCCGCACGACGACTACGAGATCTACCCGACGACGCCTTGGAACGTGGCACTGGTCGACCCGGACGCGGTCGTGGCGGACCTGACTTGCGAGGTGCCCGGACCGGGGGAGGTGCCGTTCGCCCCCGACGCACCACCACTGCGCTGCGACGTTCCGGGGCGACTGGTGCCAGGCTGGGATCTGGTCCGAAATGCCGCCGGACCGCTACCGGTGTCGCCGGTGACCGGGGTGGGAGAGGAGATCACGGTGCCGCTGATTCCTTATGGCGCGACCAACCTGCGGATCGGCCAGTTCCCGGTCACGGAGGAGTAGCAAGCCGCGCGAAATCTGCCTGGCCGAACCCGTCCACGATCAGGCCGGACGGCGGGTCAGCCACCCGAAAGCCGTAACAATCCTGTGACGAAGAGGGCGTACCATCAAGGCGCAACCATTCTGGGTACCTGTTCAGGGGTGAGG
>CAZNQC010000218.1:0-6130 GCA_964574825.1 uncultured Sphaerobacteraceae bacterium
CGATCCAGCCTGGAACAGCAGATTGCCGCCAGTCGAGCCGCCCTGGCAACGGTCGACCTGCTGCAGGAAGCTCGCGCCCTCGGACTCGCCCGGCCCGACGACGACAAGTCGACCCTCAGCGCCTTCATCGAGGACCAGGCCGAGCATTACGAGCAACACCACCGCTACATGGACCGCATCGTTGACGAGGGACGCGCCCAGGCGGCAAAAGCAAGGGCTTGACCCTCACGTAACGTCAGGGCCTATCCTCGATCGTGGCTGGAAGATTGGCTTCCGGCCCGAGGAGGAATCACTCGCATGGCAGTACGCACTGGCTATCGTGTCGGAGAAGTGGCGAAGCTCGCCGGGGTAACGATCCGGACGTTGCACCACTATGAGCAGATCGGCCTGCTGGTCCCCAGCAATCGGTCCGATTCAGGCTACCGGCTGTACACCGACGCCGACATCGACCGCCTCTCCCGTGTGCTCTACTACCGCGAACTTGGATTCCCCCTCGACGATATCGCCCGCCTGCTGGATGACACCTCCACGCCCCGATTGGAGCATCTGGAGCGTCAGCACACCCTGCTGCAGCAACGATTGCAGCGAGTGGAAGCCATGGTGCGGGCAGTTGAACGAGAAATGGAGGCTGCCATGAGCGGCTACAACCTGACGGCCGAGGAAAAACTCGAAGTTTTCGGTGACTTCGATCCCGATCAGTACGAAGATGAAGCCCGCGAGCGTTGGGGCGATACCGACGCCTGGGCACAATCGAAGCAGCGGACCTCGAAATACGACAAGGCCGACTGGCAACGCATTCAGGACGAAGCCGCTGCCATCAACGAACGCTTCGTCGCCTTGATGCAGGCTGGCACGCTTGCGACATCCGTCGAAGCAATGGCGGTGGCCGAGGAGCATCGGAGCCACCTGTCCCGCTGGTTCTACGACTGTGACCACGAGTTTCACCGAAACCTCGGCGAGATGTACGTGACTGACCACCGGTTCACCGAGAACATCGACCAGGCCGCCCCGGGCCTCGCCGCTTACATGCGCGACGCGATCGTCGCCAACGCCGATCGCGCAGGAGGCTAGCCATCCACACAACATAACAGCAGGAGGGTTAGGGAACTCTCCCGGCCCTCCTGCTGTTTGGCGATACGATCTCAAAATGTAGGGGGTTTCGGCTCCCGCGTCCGGAAAGTGACGACCCATGGACGAACCGCGGGAGTCTGTAACCCCCACGTGTCCGCGTGCCTCTTGTGGCTGGCGTGTGGCCTTCCCGGCTCGAACTGGCCGGGAATCGCTCCCCGGCCCGGTCTCTCATCGATCCGACACTACGGTTGCCGGAGCGCCCAGATCGAATCCGGGAACCGGTCCTTGATCTCCTGCCAGATTCCCTTTGCCGTCGCCGGAGCCTTCCCATCGCGGAAGTAGGTGGCCATGCCGCGCCAGTAGATCGCCTCTGCCGTCAGTGGACCATCCGGCCGGCGCTCTTCCACCCGGCGGAAGGCGGCAATCGAACGTTCTGATTCCTTCCAGCGCATCGCCACCATGCCTTCACCGATGTCGAGGATGTCCAGCATCTCGGCTGCAGGCAGGTAGTTCACCGAGGTGTAGCGCACCTTGCCGGAGTGATCGGCGATCAGGATCGTCGGCGTCCAAAAAATCTGGTTCTCCCGCGTGAACTCCCGGTCGCCGAACAGGTCCAGTTTAAGGGCGACGAAGCGGTTGGCGACCTCCTCAATGACGGCCGGATCCGTGAACGTCACCTCGTCGAGCTTCACGCAGCCGCCACAGTCTTCCTGCGAGACGTCGATCAGGATCGGGCGGCGAAGGCGCCGGGCTTCGGCAAAGGCTTCCGCGCGATCGTGGAACCAGTGGATGGCGGTAATTGGGGAGAGAGTCTCGGTCATCTGGTCGCTCCTGACATCGTTGTCGGGCTTCATTACTTCCTTAATTATAGCAATGTGTGCAAGCGGTCTGGCAATCGTCGCCAGGCGTACCGAAACCGGTTGGTGATCTCACCCGTACTAGAATGGGGATGATTCGCGCCACACCTCATCGTTTCTTGCCGAAATGGCGCGCAGGAGTTCCGCCCATGCCTTCACTCGATCGCCTTCCGCTCGCCGTCAATCGTCGCCAATTGGTCGGCCTCGCCGCCGGTGCCGTTCTTTCCACCCGCTTCAGCTCCCACAGCGTCATCGCCCAGGAATCAGGGCCGTGGACCTTCCTCGTCCTGGGGCTCGATTGGCTCGACGAAGCGCCAAGCCAGCGCAGTGACATCATGATGCTCGCCCGGGTTGATCCAACCGCCAATTCGGTGCGTGTCCTCTCGATCCCGCGCGATCTCTACACCGAGATCCCCGGTCACGGCTGGGACAAGCTCAACGCTGCCTTCCAGATCGGGCTCTCGACCTCCAGCCCGGAGGACTGGGAGGCTGGAGCCACCCATTCGATGCGCACCATCTCCATGGCCTTCGGCGTGCCGATCGATGGCTATGCAGTCACCGACATGAACGTCTTCCCCGAATTGATCGACGCCGTCGGTGGCATCACCGTTGAGAATCCCTACGAACTGACGGACCAGTATTGGGATGGCCTGGTGCTCCCGGCCGGTCCGCTTGATCTCGACGGCGAATTGGCCCTGAAGTATGTTCGCGCCCGCTCACAGGACGGTGACGGGGGCCGGGTCATGCGGCAACATCTCGTGCTGGAGGCATTGCTGGCCAAGCTGCAGAGCTCGGAACTCATGTCCCGCCTTCCCCAGCTGGTCCAAACGTTCCAGGGGCAGGTCGAGACGTCGATCCCGCTTGGCACCCAACTTGAGCTGACCTCGATGCTGCCCAATCTCTCCACCGCCGACCTGGCCTTCAACAACATTGATAGCCAGCTAACGCCGGGCTGGACCGACGGCGGCGCCTGGATCTACGAAGCCGACTGGACCACATTGCCCGCTTACGTGCAGGGTTGGCTCGACGGCGAAATCGAGTAGCAGATTCACGTTTGCATACCTCCATCGTACGGGCCGACCTGCCGCGCGCCTGAGGAGCGATACCGAAAGCCCGGCTGCGCGGCTGTCGTCGGCCCTGATCGTGTTCGCCCATGGCCAGAGCTGGTCCCGTACAATTGACTACACCCGTCGAACGGGACCAGCCATCTTGCCGGTCCCGTTCATCTGTCGCCCTTATCCCCAGGAAACAGCACCGTGACTGCAGCAACGACCACCAGACTCACCGCACCGGAACTCGCTCGCCAGCAGGGAGTGAACCCGGTCGACTATCTGCGCAGTCGCGGATTCGTCTATGACATCACCGACGAGGAAGGTCTCCGGGCTGCCTTCGACAACGGACCAGTCACGGCCTACATCGGCTTCGACCCGACCGGTACCTCGCTGCATGCCGGGCACATGGTCTCGATCATGCTGCTGGCCACCCTGCAGCGCATGGGACACCGCCCGATCGCCCTTGGCGGCGGTGGCACGGCCATGGTCGGTGACCCCACCGGCAAGACATCCTCCCGCGAAGTGATCACGCTCGAAAACCTGCAGCAGAACCTTGTCGGCATCCAGCAGCAGCTCGCCAAATACCTCGACTACGACGGTGGACGGTTCGGCGACAATCCCCCCGCGATGATGGTCAACAACGCCGACTGGTTGCTGCAACTCGAGTACATCCCGTTCCTGCGCGACATCGGTCGTCACTTCTCCGTCAACGAGATGCTGACCCTCGATACGTACCGCACGCGCCTCGACAGCGGCCAGGGACTCAACTTCGTCGAGTTCAACTACCGGCTGGTCCAGTCATACGACTTCCTCCATCTTTTCCGCACCGAGAACTGCGTGCTGCAGATGGGTGGATCGGACCAGTGGGCCAACATCACTGGCGGTGTGGAACTGATTCGCCGGGCCGATGGCGGCAAGGCGTTCGCCCTGGTCTCGCCGCTGATCACCACGGCATCGGGCGAGAAGATGGGCAAGACCGGCTCCGGTCTGCGTGTCTGGCTCGATCCCGCCCAGTTCTCACCCTACGACTACTACCAGTACTGGGTGAACACCGAAGACGCGATGGTCGGGACCTACCTGCGCCAGTTCACTTTCCTGGTCGAGGAGGAGATCGCCGACCTGACGTCCGTCTCCGGTGAAGCTCTCCGCGAAGCGAAGCAGGTGCTGGCCTGGGAGGCGACTGCCCTCGCCCATGGTGAGGCGGAAGCCGATGCCGCCCGCGATGCGTCCCGCGCCCTCTTCGCCGGAACGAAGGGAACAGTCTCAGCCGACGATCCCTCGCTGCCAACGACCAAGATCGCCACGTCCGACCTCGTGGACACCTTCACCCTGGCCGATGCGTTTGTGGCGGCCGAACTTGCGAAGTCGCGCGGCGAAGCTCGGCGCCTGGCTCAACAGGGTGGTCTCTCGGTCGACGATGTGAAGATCACGGATGTCGACGTGCCGTTTGCCGGAGTCGTGAATGACAAATCAGCCGTGATCCTGCGAGCAGGGAAGAAGCGCTTCAAGAGGATTGCGATTGAGTCCTGAGCATAGCGGGATCAACGTAAGTGTCCAGAGCTGAAGGTACGGGATCGATGTGCACTCCGGCAATCGCAGCAGGGGTCGACCTGCCGAGCCTGAACAGGCGTGTTTGCATGATGCATCCGGCTCGGACGTGTCGACCCGTCCTTCCCCCCAATTCTGAGTGCCACGATCACCTGTCGAAATTGACGACCCCTTCCGGGTCTGATTCCTGGTAGAGGCGGAATCCCTCTGGCACGTCTGTTTCCTTCAGCATCAGGTCCCACATCCCACCCGAATGGCGCCCGGTGTCGTCCTGGATGGGGTCGGAATCAGGCAGGTCGTAGGCCAGCATCGTTGTCATCAGTTCCGTAGACAGCGCAATCAGCTCCGCCTCGTTATCACCCCGTACCATCACCGACACCACGTATGATTCCCGTTGTACCTCGATGATGACATAAGGAATTGTGGCGTTTGGGTCCCGGTCATTCACTGCTGGGCCGTCGAAACGCCGCATCACCGCTGGGAGAGGTATCTCCGTCGGTGTCGGGAGGACCTCGACCGGTTGAAAGCTGGCCGGAGTTCCGTCTGGTGGGGCCAGATGGCCGGTTGACGCCAACTCGTCGATCACCGCCAGTGCCGCCGCAGGATCTGGATACTGGTTCACCATCGTGTGAATCCCGGCGATCGGGGAGTCTGGATCAACCGGTTCGAAATTTCGCCGTATCCAGGGTGCAGTTGCTTGGGCAGTCGTGACGAGTGATGGTGCGGCGAGTACTGCGACGGTCATGGCAAGGAAAGAGCGACGATTCATCAGGGGAGCGGTCCTTTCAGGTGGTGCATTCTCCTGAACGGGAACGATCGTTACCCCCAGTCCGTTCCCGGCGACTACTCCCTCGGCGTGATCCGGTAGGCACACCGACGCGCGCCCTGCAGGATGTGCTCGATCCGCTCGACATCGACCTCTGGGCCAAGCACATCGCGGAAGACATTCAGTTCGGCGCGACAGAACCGTTGACACTCGGAAGCCGCCGCGCAGATCGGGCAGTGGTTTTCCACCAGCAGGTAGCCATCGCCCTCGGCTTGCCACTCGGCCATGTACCCCTCGTCGGAGCGGATCTCCGCCAATCGTGCGATCCGCTCGACGGGGGATGACGCGCCCTCCATTGCCTGCTGATACGCGGCTTCGGTCTCCCGTTCGCGGGTGGCGATCACCGTCTCCAGCGCATCTTCGCCCAGTTGGTTCCGGACGATATCGAGCAGATCAACGGTCAGCTGGGCATGCGTGTCCGGGAAGCGGTCAGCAGCAGCCTGGGTCAGATGCCACATGGCAACCGGGCGGCCGACGCCGCGTACTTCGTTGCGTGCTTCCACCAGCCCCTGCACTTCGAGGCGCAGGAGTTGCTGGCGGGCAGCCTCCCCGGAGATTCCCAGTGAGCGACCTAGTACGGCCGATGATTGCGGCCCGTGCATCTTCAGGGCGAAGAGCAGGCGGTCGGAAGGGGTGCGGCTGGCGGTTGGATTGGAAGCGAAGGTGGGACTGGTGGCCATGTGCGATTGCCTGACGCGGGTATTCTCCAAGGTAACCCTTTGAAAATACCCCGTTTTGGCCATATACGCAATGTAGGTACGCCCCGAACGGCATTG
>CAZNQC010000219.1:0-3421 GCA_964574825.1 uncultured Sphaerobacteraceae bacterium
GTGCAGGACTGGAGGGCCCAGTTCTTGCCGCCCATCATCGCCTCGAAGGTGTAGGTGCGATAGGCTCCGGCGAACTTCTCCGATTCCGACTTGACGCCCGCAATCCCCGGAATCGCCAGCTCGTTTTCGATGAAATCCCGGTAGACATCGAGCATCTGCCGGGCTCGTGCATCGGCCTCGTCAGCGGTGGCGTGGACCGTGTGCCCTTCCTGCCAAAGGAACTCGCTGGTGCGGAGAAATGCCCGCGGACGGTCTTCCCAGCGGACGACCGATGCCCACTGGTTGACCACGATCGGCAGGTCCCGCCAACTCTGTACCCAGGTACCGAACATGTGGCAGATGATTGCTTCCGACGATGGGCGGATGGCAAGCGGTTCTTCCAGATCCTTGTCGCCGCCCTTGGTGACCCAGGCAACCTCCGGGGTGAACCCATCAACGTGCTCGGCTTCCTTCTCCAGCATCGATTTCGGGATCAGCAGCGGAAAGTAGGCGTTCTCGACGCCGGTCTGCTTGAACCGGGCATCGAGCGTCTGCTGGATCAGTTCCCAGATCCGGTAACCATAGGGGCGAACAACCTTCATGCCGCGGATGGGGGCGTCGTCGGCGAGTTCCGCCTGCTGGACGACCTCGACGTACCACTGGTCGAAGTTTTCGTTCGGATCGACGAGGTGTTCCACGAATGCCTGGTGGGACATGGTGCTTTCCGTTCCATTCACGATGCGACCGCCAGCCTGCGAGGTGCGGCCAACGATGGCAGATGGGGAGATGTCGGTGGGGTGTGGGGGAGGATCAGCTCACCCTTGCGGGATGGGGAATGACGGCATTGCGCGGAAGGTAGGCCCGCAGAAAGGCATCGGCGCCGACCCGAGCGTACTGCTGCAGGTCCTCATCCGTCAGGATATCGGGGTGACCGCTGAACATGGTGCGATTGCTGGGGACCCAGAGCAGCAGCCCGGCGAAGTGCCCGGTGGCGGTGAGCGGGTCTGGCGCGTCGAGCAATCCTGCCGCGTGGAGCTTGCCGAAATGCTCGGTCATGGTATCGAAGACGCGCTGGAACCCGCTCTCCCAATAGTCGTTGGCGACATCGGGAAAGCGTGGGGCCTCGGCGATGACCAGCCGCCGGATCCGCTGGACCTCCGGATCCATGATCACCCGCACCCACCGCAATGCGAGGGTGTGGATCCACTCTTCAACGTGCTCGATGGCATCGGGTTCGGGCAGGTGCTGGAACTGCTCGTCAACCAGGTTCCCGATGTTTGGCACGATCGCCCGGAACAGGCTGGCCTTATCCTCGAAGAGCTTGTACAGGGTTTGCTTGGAGACGGCGGCGGCGGCGACCACCTCGTCGAGGTTGGCGCCGACGAACCCCTTCTCGCTGAAGACCAGCGTGGCGGCATTGAGGATGACCTGGCGTTTGTCTGGTTGAACGGGCGTGGCCATTGCATTCCTCGGAGCAGGCAACGAATTCTGCCCCAAGTGTAGACGGTACCGGACCGTACTGCTATCATCAGCACAGTACTGTACGGGACAGTACCCGGATCGAACGCGAAAGGCAGACATCATGGGCCGGATCATTTCCAACTTCTTCATGGCGCTCGACGGGGTGGTCGAAGCCCCGGACCAGTGGCACATGTCGTACTTCAACGACGAGATGGGCGCGGCGATTGG
Organism: uncultured Sphaerobacteraceae bacterium; assembly: GCA_964574825.1. Taxonomy (GTDB): domain Bacteria; phylum Chloroflexota; class Chloroflexia; order Thermomicrobiales; family UBA6265; genus JACCYX01. The sequence goes on from CAZNQC010000219.1 coordinate 1,669, forward strand.
CGCCGGCATGGAAACGAACAAGGCGTTCCTGATGGGGCGCAAGCTCTACGACGAATGGGCTGCCTACTGGCCAACCAGTACCGATGAGCCGTTCGCCAGCTTTTTCAACACGCATCCGAAGTACGTCATTTCGAGTTCGCTCGAAAATCCGGCCTGGAACAACACGACGGTGCTTCCCGGCGATGTCGATGCGATCCGCCAGTTCAAGGAAAGTATCGACGGCGACATCAGCATGAGCGGGAGCGCGATAACCGTGCGCTGGCTGCTGGCCAACGGACTGCTCGACGAACTGCGGCTGCTGATGCATCCGATCGCCGTCGGCAGCGGCCAGCGCCTGTTCGAAGATACGCCGACCCAGAAGCTCCGTCTCGTCGAGAGCGTTCCCTTCTCGACCGGCGTGCTCAACCTGACCTACGTGCCGGAACTGGCTTCGTAGACGCCGCAGGTTCCATCGCGCCTCGGGTGCTCCCATTTCGGCCTGGCATGGGCACCCGGGGCGTGGCGAAACTTGCTGGAGCACCCGCACATTTCCCGACCACCTGGCGACCCGCCGGTGTCCATGCGCATCCCATATCCATGTTGGGTGTACGAGAGGTTCGGCGCGTGCCGGTTTGACACATCATCCGAGGGTGACCTAGGGTAGGCGCCAACGAGATCGCAGGCTGAACATCCGTGGCTGGAGGATAGGTCTGTGGGTCTCGCCCGCATCACGTACGCGGGTTGGCTTCGCGCTCGCCACCATGCTGTCGAGATGCCTCGGCACCGCGAGTTGCGTCGAACCCTGGATGTCGCTTGAGGGACGCTGTCCGGGCACGTTGACACCCATCAGACCACGCACGCCATCTGTGCTTCGGGTACCGCTTCGCGGCTGCTTCCGTTCGCAGTGCTGGTTTCGCGTTGGCCGGAAATGCACCTCTGATTGGGGGCCGCATTCCAGGGCGACACGCGTTCCGCCAACCAGCCCCGAAACCGGATGGCAGGAGTCATTCCATCGTGAACTATTCGTTGTCCGGAGCGCAGGCTCCTGGATTCCCGACGCTTCGTGCCCGGTCCCTGGGCGCGGGCATGCGCACGCTCATCACCCTGGCAACGATTGCCACCATGCTGATTGGAGGACTGGCGTTCACGTCCTCCGCCGCGCGGGCCGATGCCGATCCTGGTGCAACCTCGCAAACCACCGACAACCTGAACCTGCGAGCCGCCCCGTCGCTCGATGCCGAGATCTTCACCGTGATTCCGGCCGGCGGCAGTGTGGCCATCAACGGCTCGGCCGAAAACGGGTTCTACCCGGTCACCTGGCAGGGCCAGAGCGGGTATGCCCATGGTGACTACCTGACCGGTGTCGAGTCGGGCGATGGTGCGGATGCGACAGCCCCACCCGCGCAGGAAGGACCTGATCCGGAAGCGCCGCCAGCGGAAGAACCGGCGGCCAGCGTGCCGGTGGGTGATGCCGCAACCGGCGTTGCCACCGTGTTCGACGGCCGCCTGAACCTGCGTTCGGGGCCGGGCACCAGTTACGCCGTGCTGACGGTGATGCCGGACGGCGCATCCGTGGAACTGCGCGGTGAAGCGGACAACGGCTTCTACCCGTTGAGTTACGACGGCACGACCGGCTGGGCCTCTGCCGAATGGTTGCAGATCGGCGGGGAAACACCGACCGAGCCTGAAACTCCGGAAGAGCCGGCACCGACCGACCCGGTCGAAACGGAAGAACCCGTCCCAACGGAGCCACCGGTGACGGAGGAACCTGCCG
>CAZNQC010000219.1:3521-6122 GCA_964574825.1 uncultured Sphaerobacteraceae bacterium
CCCTCGGTTTCGTATTCACATATTGAGGGTGAGAGCTGCTGTTCCGGCGGGAATGGGTGTTTGTGGGTGTGGAAATGGGTGCCAGGTCTGTCCCATCAATCCCAAGGGTTGACAGGCTGGACCGGGCTCCGAGAATGACGACAGCATCGACAGCCTGCCGCCATCGTGAACCCGGGAAGGGACGTGCCCGCCATGCCTGCTGCAGACCATCGGTTGCGGTTTGCCTACAGCACCATCAATTGGGGGGCGACCTGCGATGTGCCCCTCGCCCTGGCCGAAATCCGCGCGGCCGGCTGGGGTGCCGTGGAGTTGTTCGGCCACTCGCTGGATGTTCTTGGCACGCCGAACACCGTGCGGGAGGCGCTGGGCGATCTCGTGCCCGCCACGATGTTCGCCGGAATCGAGTTGCCCGACTCCGAACTGCAGCGGACAAAACTCCGCAACCAGGTCCGCTTCGCCGCCGAGATTGGGGCTGATGCCTTTGGCCTGGTCGGTGGGGGAAGACTCCGCTACCGGCCACCTTCCACCGACGAATACGCCACGGTCGCCTCGATCAGTGAAGACCTCGCCCTCTACGGCCAGGACCTTGGCGTGACCGTCGCCTATCACCCCCACGTGGCCTGCACGATCGAAACCTCCGCCGAAATCGACCTCCTGCTCGACCAGACCGAAACGCTCACGCTCTGCCTCGACGCCTCGCACATTGCCCTGGTTGGCGAAGATCCGCTCACCGTGCTCGACGCGAGCTGGGACCGGCTCGGCTATGTGCATCTGAAGGATTGGGGTGGCGGCAAGTTCCAGGAGCTCGGGCGCGGCACGCTCGACATCGATTTCGCCGGTATCCTCCAGCATCTGGTGGACCGCCGGTTCGACGGCTGGGTGGTGCTGGAGCAAAGCCAGAGCGACATTTCGCCGCTGGAGAGTGCCCGGATCAACGCCGCCTACCTGACCGATCTCGGCTACGACATTGCCTGGACGGGCCAACTGTGAGGTTGGTGCGCATCAGGCCGGGAAACCGAGACGTACGGGCCGACCTGTCGAGCCAATCGATGGATATCTGTGTGATCGGTGTGGCTCGGCTGTCGTCGGCCCTGCCCCGCATGACACGGTCGAATCGCCTGGAGGACGTTTGATGTTGAGATTGGGATTGGTCGGTTGCGGTGGCATGGGTTGCCGGCATATTGGGGGACTCGCGCGGCTGCGGGCAATTGGGCAACCAACCTGGGACCTGGTTGGCGTCTGCGATCTCTTTCCGGAAAGTTCAGCCCGGGCGGCAGACCTGGCGGATGACCTGCTGGGTGCACGACCGCAAACATTCGGCACACTGGTCGAGATGCAGGCGGCCTGCAACCTCGACGGCATCATCGTCACCACCTCGCCGGACCTCCATGCTCCGGTTGGCCTGGAGGCGTTCGACCTCGGCCTGCACGTGATGGTCGAAAAGCCGATCGCGCTGACGGTCGAGCAGGGAGCCTCGCTGGTCGACGCGGCGGATCGGACCGGGCGCAAACTGGCGGTGGCCGAGAACTACCGGCGCGACCCAATCAACCGGTTGGCGAAGGCGCTGCTCGATGCCAACGTGATCGGGCCGCTCCACCTCTTCGTGCAGTCATCGTCCGGCTCCGGCGAACGGGTCATCATCACCCCCTGGCGGCATCGCAAGCAGTCGGGCGGGATCGTGGTGGACATGGGGATTCACTACGCCGACCTGCTGGAGTACTTCGCCGGGCCGATCGACCAGGTCTTCGGCTTCAACGGCATCGTTGACCAGCAGCGTGTGGACACGGACGGTGGGTTGCACGAGGTCGATGCCGAGGACCTTTCGGTGGGCGTGGCCCGGTTCCGGAGCGGCGCGATCGGCAACTGGGTGATCGACCTGGCCGGGCGCGGCCAGGGACATTTCAGCCGGGTGGCCTATGGCCGGAACGGCACACTCTCGATTCCGCACGATCGATCCGGCAAGCCGCTGGACCTGACCGTGAGGAAAGACGGGGCCGATGTCGTCATCACCCCGGATGACCAACTCGCGCTGGTACCCGATTTTGCGGTGGATGACGTGACGGCGGCCCTCTTCGGCGGCGAGCGGCTGGCCAGCTACGACCTGCCCTTCCAGACGATCGACACCAACCTGCTGGCCATCGAACAGGCCGATTTCGCGGCGGCAATTGTGGAAGACCGGGCGCCTGAGGTGGACGGAGCCTTCGGCTTGCGCTCGCTGGCGATTGCCTACGGCTTCCTCGAAGCGGAACTCCTCGGCCGGGCGTTGACCGTGGACGACTTGCTGACGACGTTTGACACGCCGTATCAGGCCGGCCTGGCGGGCTGATGCGGGACGGGCAGAACGAGTATGCCCTTCGGGTACGGGCCGACCTGCCGCGTTCATGGGACACCTCAGCAAGGGAGCAGGTAGCGGCTGTCGTCGGCCCTGTTCCAGGGAAGCATTTTCCGGCTTGCGTTGGCCGGCACGAAAAGGGGATGGATAGTGAGCAAGCTCAAAGTCGTGGTTTGGGACAACATCGGCAACACTCTGCTGGGCATGCGACCGTGGGAGGCGTGGGACGAACGGACCCAGCAACGTCTGCTGGTCGAGGACCCGAACGC
>CAZNQC010000220.1:0-6048 GCA_964574825.1 uncultured Sphaerobacteraceae bacterium
GGAATCTGCCCGACTTGCTGACAATTCCTGTCACAACCGGCCTGGAAAATGAAATCAGCGCTTCGGAAATCGTCCGGGCGTGACGTCTTCACCAGGCAGGAGTTACAGGCATGGAACCGACCTACACCATTCTCTATGTAGACGATGTGCCGCGCAGTGTGGCCTTTTACCGGGAGATTTTCGGCATTGAACCGGTGCAGAACCTGCCGACCTACGGCATGTTCGTGCAAACGCCAGGGCGCGCCTGGGGCTTGTGGCAACGCGACCAGGTCACGCCGGCCGTGACCGAACCGGCGGGTGGCGCCGAGTACTGCCTGCCGGTCACATCGCGGGAAGAGATCGACGCCCTGGCGGCTGCCTGGCGTGAACGGGGGATTCCCATCATCCAGGAGCCAACCGAGATGGACTTCGGTTACACCTTCGTTGCGCTCGATCCGGACGGGCACCGGCTGCGCCCGATGGCGCCAGCCAGCCACACGGAGGCGGCCCGCGCGTCCTGAGCGCCCTTGAACGGCACTGGTTGCGGGACATTGCGGCACTCCTTCGCCATCGACCAACCGGGCTGCTGACTCAGCGGCCCGGTTGGTTTGCAGACCGGTGAGGGGGCTGGTTGGCGCGGCAGGATGACTATGGTCGGGGCAACGGAGACGTCCCTGCGCATCTGCTGGCCCAATTGGGGGCGAGGCGTTCGGGCGCCACGCACATCTGGTCATCTTGCGCAGGGTTGACGGGCTTCCAGTGGCTACATAGGATGCTTGAAGATCCCCGGGACAGACGGATCCGCACCTGGGCGGCATCCTCGCAGGCTACATAAGGAAGACACCGTGGACCAACGCACTCGCAACGTGTGGAATCTGGCGCAACTCGAACAGCTCTGGACGGCTCGCGGCCTCGATCGCCGGGACCTTCTCAAACTCGTCGGCGCGGGCGCTGGCATGACGGCGCTCACCACGCTCGTCACCGCACCTGGTGCGGCCCTGGCCCAGGATGGAGGCGCGCAGGTTTCCATTGAATGGAACAAGCCGCGGACCCTCGGGCCGCTCTTCTCCACCGCTGGCTTCGAGCAGCAGGTCGAGCGGGTCCTCTTCGGCACGCTGGTGACCATGAACAACGTGCTCGAAGCGATTCCCGACATGACCACCTCGATCGATGTCTCCGACGACGCGACCGAATACACCTTCCACCTCAACGAGGCGGCCACCTTCAGCGACGAGACACCGCTGACCGCCGCTGACGTCATCTTCACCATCGAACGTGCCGTCGATGCCCGCACCGCATCGTTCTGGAAGGGACGATTCATGGGGCTGGTGGGTGCCTCCGAATATGCCGACCAGGCGGCCGACTCCATTGCCGGTCTCTCCGCCCCGGATGATTACACCGTGGTGCTGACCCTGCAGGAACCGGACTCCGCCTTCCTGCCGACCCTGGCTGACTTCTCGGGCCTCGGCATTTTGCCGAAGCACATCCTCGAAAACGTGCCGCCCGAATCGTTGATCGAAGATGCGTTCAACCTCGCTCCGACCGTGGGCGCTGGTCCCTACAAGTTCGTCACCTACGAAACCGACCAGTATCTGGAACTGGAAGCCAATCCCACGTTCTGGGGTGAGGCGCCCGCCGTTCAGAAGATCTTCATGCGGATTCTGCTGCCGGACGTGGCGGTAGCCGAACTCGAAGCCGGCACGGTGGACGTGATTTCCGTGTCGATCGACGACATGGAGCGGTTGTCGGCCAATCCGGAATTCACCATCATCTCGATCGAGAGCCCGTCGCTGGACTCGATCTCGGTCAACCTGGAGCGTGAGTACTTCCAGGACGCCCGGGTGCGACAGGCCATGCAGATGGCGATTGACCGGGAGAACATCACGGCCAACCTCTATCAAGGGCAGGCGATCGTGCGGAACAGCCCGATCTTCGGTCCGGCCTGGATGGGTGTGCCCGAGGGGCTGAACGAATGGCCGTTCGATCCGGATGGCGCGCGGGCGCTGCTGGAAGAAGCCGGCTGGGATTCCAATCTCGAAGTCGAGATGATGTACGGGGCGGGAGCGAACTCCACCTTCCAGGCCATGGTGGCCGTGATCCAGCAGCAGTGGGCCGATGTTGGCATCAAGGTCAACCTGCTCCAGCTGGATGCCGCCGAACTGAACCGCAAGCTGGTCACCGAACCCGACTACGATCTTTACATCGGTGGCGGTGGCGTCTACGGCGCCGAGCCGAGCATCAGCGCCAAGTACTACCTGACCGCCAACTTCACCCCGGGTGGCGCGAACAACGTGCACTACTCGAACCCCGACCTGGACGAGCTGTACGCCCAGGGCCGGGCGGTGGCCAGTGAGGACGAGCGGCGGGAGATCTACACCCAGATCGCCCAGATTCTCAACACCGACCTGCCCTCGATCTTCCTCTGGTCGCCGAACACCAATTTCGCGGTCAACAACCGCCTGCTTGGCTTCGAGGCCCCGGCCTACGTGCACAACCGGCTCTGGAATGCCGAGACCTGGTCCGTCGAAGGCTAGACCCAGGTGATACAGTGAGCCGGCGGTACACCCTCGTGTGCCGCCGGCTTATTGACACGCGCAGGCTGGAGGGAATGACGCGGTGGGACGATATCTCCTCCGGCGGCTCATGATCAGCATCCCGGTGTTGTTTGCCATCACGGTCACGATGTTCATCATTATCAACCTCTCGCCCGGGGATCCAGTGACCGCTCTGCTCAACCCCGAGCAGATGGCGAACATGGGGCCGGACTGGGTGGAGGCGCAGAAGGAATCGCTGGGGCTCAACGATCCTGCGCCGGTGCGCTACCTCAAATGGCTCGGCCAGACCCTGCAGGGCAATCTGGGATACTCCACGGCCGACCGGATGCCCGTGCTGGAGAAGATTGGCGAACGGATCCTGCCGACCCTGCGCCTGATGAGCGTGGTGATCGTCGTGTCGGTGGCAGTCGGCGTGCCGCTGGGCGTCATCTCGGCCCTCAAGCAGTACTCCTGGATCGACTATCTGCTGACCGTGCTGGGGTTCCTGGCCGTCTCGATTCCCGGCTTCTTCCTCGCGTTGGTATTGATCTACGTGTTTGCCTTAAAGCTTGACTGGCTGCCCGCCACCGGGATGTACACGGTGGGGCAACCACGCTCGTGGTGGGACTCGCTCACGCACCTGATCCTGCCCGCCACCGTGCTGGGTCTCAGCCAGGCCGCCCCGATCATCCGCTACACCCGCGCCAGCCTGCTGGATACCATCAAGCAGGATTACGTGACGACGGCCCGGGCGAAGGGATTGGGTGAAAAGCGGATCATCATCGGGCACGCGCTGCGCAATGCCCTGATTCCGATCATCACCATCGTGGCCCTGCAGATACCGGGGTTGCTGAGCGGCACCGTCATCATCGAGCAGGTCTTCGCCTGGCCGGGGATGGGCAGCCTGGCGATTTCCGCCGTGCAGGGTCGTGACTACAACACCCTGATGGGCATCAACCTGATTGCGGCGACGATGATCCTGCTCAGCAACCTGCTGGCCGATGTGGTCTACGCCTTCGTCGACCCAAGGATCAAGTACGGATGAGCGCCATCGCCACCACCCCCGCCAACACTGCCGCGCTTGCCGCTACCGAACGGCGCCCACCGTCGTTCTGGCAGCGCTACCAACGTCATCGCCTGGCCGTGATCGGCCTGGTGGTGTTGACCGTGATTGCGCTGGCCTCGATCCTGGCGCCGCTGATTGCCAGTCATCCACCAAATGCGGTCGATCTTTCCGCCTACCGCACGGCCCCGAGCGCCGACCACTGGCTGGGCACGGATTCGGCCGGGCGCGATGTCTTCAGCCGCCTGCTCTATGCCGGACGCGTCTCGCTGGCGGTTGGTGTGGTGGCGGTCGGCATCTACGTGGCGATCGGGACGCTCCTGGGTGGGGTGGCCGGGTATTTTGGCGGCTGGGCGGACAACCTGATCATGCGGTTCGCCGACATGGTGCTCTCGTTTCCGAGCATCATCGTCATCATCACCATCGTCTCGCTGGTGGGCCCGAGCATCATCAACGTGATGCTGGTGATCGGCCTGATGGGCTGGCCGCCGATTGCCCGGTTGGTGCGTGGTGAGTTCCTGACCCTGCGCGAGCGGGAGTTTGTGCTGGCCTCGGTGGCGAGCGGGGCGACCAGCCCGCGGATCATCGTCCGCCAGATCCTGCCGAATGCCCTGACGCCGGTGATCGTGAACGCGACCTTCGGGATGGCGAGCGCGATTCTGCTGGAGGCCGGGTTGAGCTTTCTCGGTCTCGGCGTGCAGCCACCGACCGCCAGCTGGGGGAACATGCTGATCGGGGCGCAGTCGATCACGGTGCTGGAGCAGATGCCGTGGTTGTGGGTGCCGCCTGGCCTGATGATCGTGCTGGCGGTGCTCTGCATCAATTTCGTTGGCGATGGTCTCCGCGACGCCCTCGATCCCCGCTCCCGCCGGTAGCTGGGACGGGAGTGGATGTGTGAATGGCTTGAGCGCTACCCCAAGCTTTTCTGCACTGCCTCCCAGCGTCGCTCAGCTTCCTTGTAGACATTCTCGTGTGACTTCACCAGGAACACGATACAGACGCGGTCGTCATCGAGAATGGTGTAGACCGCGCGGTAGGCACCAGCACCTTTCAGGTTGAACTCAAGCGAACGAGTTCCCCGGAGGCTGCCAGTCAGGGTGTGGCCAAGCCGGGGGTTGTCTTCAAGCTTGAGAATTTCTCGTACTGCCTGGGTGCGATGCTGCCTGAGCGCCTTCAGGTCTTTCTCTGCTCGCGGCAGGATTTCCACCTCGTAGCGCTCAGTCTTCTCCATTCAGGTCGATGCCTTCTTCTGCCGCGAATGCGCGCAGCGAGCGGGTGCGGCCGGCGCGATATTCGGCTTCGGCATACTCGGCCAGCCCATCGAACGGGTTGACTGCTTTGGCCAGATGCATGACCTGCGTCTCGGGATCACTCTCGATGAACAGCACGTCGCCCGCCTTGATGCCGAGCGCAGAGCGAACGTCGGCAGGAATGGCAAGGCGCCCCTTTGCATCAACAGTCACGGTAGGCATGGACATATCCTTTCCGGGCATCCCACAACTGCGTGGGATTTCCCCACCACCATGATACTCCAGCGGTTATTCTCGTGCTGCGGACTCGCAGGTAGCCGAGTTGGTCCTTACACCCCTTGGTCGGAATCGGGCGTTCAGGAGGGGTGTGCGCGGTACCACTCGGCCTGGGCGGTGAACATGGTGGCGTAGAGGCCGCCTCGTGCCATCAGGTCCTCGTGCGTCCCCTGTTCCACGAGCTGCCCGTGGTCCATCACCAGGATCCGGTCGGCGAGGCGGGCAGAGGCCAGGCGGTGGGAAATCATGATCGCGGTGCGATCGGCGACCAGCGCCGCGTACTGATCGAACAGGGCCTGCTCGGCCTGCGGATCGAGGGCGGCGGTTGGTTCGTCGAGGATCAGCAGGTTGGCGTCGCGGTAGAACGCCCGGGCCAGGGCGAAACGTTGCCATTGGCCGCCGCTCAGGTCGCGGTCGCCGAACTCGCGTCCCAGCCAGGTATCGAGTCCTTCGGGAAGCAACTCGACCAGGCCGAGGACCCCGGCTTGCAGTGCGGCGAGGCGGATTTCGGTGTCGTCCAGCGTGCGTTGCGGGTCGCCAAAGGCGATGCTATCGCGAGCCGGGAGCTGGAACGAAAGATAGTCCTGGAACACGGCGCCGATCCTTGGCAGCCGGGCGGCCGCGCCTTCCTCGCGGGTGTCGATCCCGCCCACCCGCACGGTGCCGCGATCCGGCAGGTAGAGTCCGGCGATGAGGCGAACGAGCGTGCTTTTGCCGGCGCCGTTTTCTCCGACGATGGCGACCGTTTCACCGGGTGAGATCGTGAACGAGATGCCGGTCAGCACTGGCGTGGCCCGGCCAGGATAGGTGAACGTGACATCGCGTAGTTCGATCCCGGGTGGGCCATCGGATTGCGCCACCGGCGTTGCGGTCTGGCGGCTTCGGAGTTCGGCGGCGATCAGGGCGTCGGCCTGCTCCTCGAAGGCGAAGAGATCGCCAGCGTAGG
>CAZNQC010000221.1:0-6040 GCA_964574825.1 uncultured Sphaerobacteraceae bacterium
TCGCCAGCCCAGGCAATGTGACCGGTATCCAGCCCCAGGCCCAATGCGTCCGTCGAGACGTGATCCAGCAGTCGTTCCAGCTCCGCAGCGGTTTCGATCACGGTGCCGACATGCGGATGGAAGGAACTGGTGACCCCTTCGGCCAGCGTGGCTTCGGCGAACTTGCTCAGGACACGACCGAATTGCGCGAACTGCTCCTCGGTCATGGCGTCGGCCGCCGTCACCTTGCCGGCCGCGTCCCGGCGCGTTCTTCCGCTTGGGGCCACATGTTCCATCCCGGTCGCGGCGACGTAGAGCACATCGCAACCCAGTTCCATGGTGCGACGGGCCACCTCGGGTGCCGCCGCGAGAATGGCTTCCTCCTCCTCGGGCTTCCACCAACGCGCCGCGAAATAGGGTGGAGCCGGCTTGAGGCCATACGTGGCAAACCAGGCAATCTCCTCGTCCGCGGTTCGGTCGGCCGAAAGCGAGCCCGGCGCACCGTCGTAGCCCGAAGCCGCAATGTCAGCCAGCACCTCGTCGGGTGCAACGTTCTTCCAGGTCAGTTGTCCGCAGCCGATCAGGGTCACAGAGCACTCCCTTCCGGCTGGGCGTTGCCGGTGAACGCCTGGGCATCACCCACCTGGGACCGGAAGCGATGCTCGAGATTGGCGACGGCCTGACGCTCGGCCTCGTCACCGGCGGCCTTCGTGTCCGCCAACCGCTGGCGGACATCAGCCTGCAACTCTTCACCATTCTTCGGCGCGGCAAGGCTGGCCACGACCAGGCCAATCGCCGTGCCGACGGCGCCGCCGACGACAAACTTCAGGAATCCATTCATGCGTTCACCTCGATCCTGCTAGCGGGAACTTCACACTCAACGACGGACCAGCTTGATGACCAACCCCACCCCAATGCCAATCGCGGCACCGAGAATTCCGGCCGACATGGCATCAAAGGTCACATTGACGTCGCCACCGGCCTTGACGTCACCAGCAAAGAGGAACGTGGCGTTGACATCACCGGTTGCCTCCACGGCGCCCGTGGTCAGCATGCCAATCTGGCCGCCGTGATCGAAGTGGGAATCGCCTGCGGCCACGAGGACAGCCTTCGACTGGTTGAGGTTGATGTTGCGGCCGTTGGCGATGATTGCCGAGGAATCGTTGAGGGTCAGGTTCTCGCCGCTCAACTGCAGCACGCCGGAATCGGTCAGGTCAGCCGACTGGGTCGACAGCGACTTGGCGCCGGAGCGGTCGAGCGTTACCCGCTGCGCTTCGATGTGCTCGGCGCCAGAGCGATCCATGCTGACCTGGACGGCGCGAACATTCTCCGCCTCCCCCGACTGCATCGAGGCCCGTTCGATCGCCTCCTGCAACCGTTGCCGCTTCGGGTTGGGTTTGATGTCCCCACCCTCGGTAACGAACTGCTCGTCGTGCCCGTTCGATTCCACGCCGTTGTGTTCCGCTTCTGTCACGCTCTGGCACCTCATGTCGGCAGCGGATATCGTTCGCCCGCCCGTATACTCGGTGGGAGTGTAGCAAACGGTATCGTGACCACGAATCGATTCCCGGGAGAACCATCGCGTGGGCAACCATCCCATCCTGCCGAATCACCGGCCCCTGGCCATCGCCCACCGCTGGGGCAACTCGGTTCGCACGGCACTGGCCGCGATCGAAGCCGGGTTCGACATGATCGAAACCGACCTCTGGCCGTTTCATGGGCGGCTGGAGATTCGGCATGCCAAGTCGATCGGTCCGCTGCCAATCTATTGGGAGAAGTGGTACATCGAGTCGATTGGCAACCGGCAGTTGCAGCTGGCTGACCTGATCCAGGCCCTGCCCCCCGCCGCTCCCCTGTTCATCGACTTCAAGGGGACCCTGCCGTGGCTGGGCGAGCGGGCGGTGGAAGCGATCGAGCAGGTGCAACAGGGGCGGCAGGTCATCGTCTGCGGCCGGGCCTGGTCCCAACTCGATCCGATCGAAACGCTGCCGAATGTGCACACGTTCTATTCGGTCGGCAACGAGGCCGAGCTCGCGCTGGTCTGGGAGAAGCTGGAAGCCCAGCAGCATCCTGCCATCTCCATTCACCATGACCTCCTCGATGACGACACACTGGGGCGGCTGAATGATCTGGGCACGACGATCGTGGCCTGGACCGTGAACGATCCAGCAGTTGCCGCCAGGCTGTTCCGGGGCGGGGTAGATGGGTTCACCAGCGACAACGTGGAGCTTCTGCAGCACATCGTGACTCACCGAGAGCATGCCTTTGACGACGTTCCGGAGATCAGCCCGGACGTCGAGCCAGTCCAGGAGGACACATGACCAACCAACCACGCTCGCTTGGCATCCTGATCTTTCCCGACGTCGAGGTTCTCGACTTCTGCGGACCGTTTGAGGCGTTCTCGGTCGCTCGCCAGGCGGGATCGTCAGATGACGCCGATCGCCTCTACGACGTCCACATCATTGCCGAGCGGGATGAGATCGTCGCGTGTCGCAATGGGTTGCAGGTCAAGCCGGACTACGCCATCGATTCCCACCCGCCCCTGGACATGATCCTGATTCCGGGCGGTCGCGGTACCCGCACCGAGATCGACAACCCAGCCGTGCTCGAGTGGATCACCATGCAGCACCAGACCACCGAGTTGACGACCAGCGTCTGCACTGGCGCGTTCCTACTGGCCAAGCTGGGTCTGCTGGATGGGAAGGAAGCCACGACCCACTGGGCAAGCGTGGACTGGATGCGCGACGCATTTCCGAACGTCAAAATGCGAGATGACCAGCGTTGGGTTCAGGTCGACGAGCGGATCATCACGTCCGCCGGCGTCTCGGCCGGCATCGATATGGCGCTGCACGTCATCGAGTTGCAGCATGGCCGAGCAATGGCCGAGCAGACCGCCCGCCACATGGAATACATCTGGAATCCTGACCCAAACGTGGCCTAGCCGTGGCGGTCAGCGGGCCAGGGAGACCGCCAGCGCCAACATGTCGGCCACCATGCCGGCAGCCGTGACGGCATCGCCTGCACCCGGCCCCGAGACCACGCACGGATAGCGATCGTAGCGCCGGGTGCGGAAGGAGACGATGTTCTCCGGTCCCTGCAACGCGCCCAGCACCGTCGACTTCGGAACCTGGCGGAGGCCGACCGTGACGCCCTGCCCTTCCTTCCAGTCCAGCAGGTACTTGAGGGAGGTGTCGAGCGCGAGGGCCTCTTCGGCCTGGCGACCAATCTCCAGGTCGTGGTCGCGAAGGCGATCGAGGAATTCCGGAATCGACACGTCCTGCAGGGCAGCGGGAACGAGCGAGTGCACGGCGATGTCGTCGAGGTCGATCATCTGGCCCATGGTGCGAGCCAGGATCAATCCCTTGCGGGCCACATCGAGACCGCTCAGATCGTCACGGGGATCAGGTTCGGTGTAGCCCTGCGCCTTCGCTTCCTGGACTGCCTGCGAGAAGGGAACCCCGGTGCCGACGGCGGAGAAGATGGCGCCGAAGGTGCCCGACACCGTCCCGGAGATCTCCAGGACCTCGTCTCCCGTGTCCAGCAAGGATCTCAGTGTCGAAATGACCGGCAAACCGGCGCCACAGGTTGCCTCGTAGCGCAGGCGGCCGGTCGGACCGGCTTCATCCCACAAGACAGCTGTTCGTGGATCGGCGGCCGGCAGGGCGAGCGGCGCCTTGTTCGAGAGCACCACGCCTCCGCCCTGCTCGATGGCAGAGACCAGCAGGTCGGTCGCACCAGTTCCGGCCGAGGCGTCCATCACGATGACCGGCCCCTCGCTGGCCAGGTCGTCCAGCACTCCCTGAGCCGGAACCGTGGCGCCGGGTGCTGTCCCACCGCGACGTTCGCTGGCGACTTCCCGCAATCTCTCCGGCGAAAAACCGCCTGGTTCGTCGGCCACCAGCGCACCGGACCTGCCAACGATTGCGCCAACACCAATCTCGATGCCAAATGTCTCACGCCAGGCCGACTGGTTGGCCGCGATCTGCTCCAGCACCGCGCCACCGACCGTGCCAAATCCTACCTGGACGACTGCCACCCGCTTCATGCCACTCACCATCGTTTCGCTAATCTCGTTCCGCATCGTCGCGGTGGACGTTGGTTGTTCCAGTGCGTCCAGTTCGGGCCAGGACCTCGTCTCGACGAGTCCGGAGGCGAGCCATCAGGTCCGGCAACTCGATGCGCCGTCCCTGGTCGCGCCCGGTACCGGCCCGGAACTGGTCCCAACGCTCACGCCAGTCATCAAGAGACCGACCGACCGAGCGTTGCCATTCCTGAATTTCCCAGAGCTCACTACGCACGGCCGCCAACCCTTCCGGGGTGGACAGGCCAAGTTCGCGTTGCCGCCGGTAGCGAGTGTCGAGCAACCGCCGTGAGCCGGTACCGACGAGTTCGGCCAGCGCACCAGCCAGGGCCGCCCGCACGGCGCCAACCGTGCCGGCCGGATCGACGTGCGCGCCGGGCAGCGGCTCCTCGATGATCGCATCGATCAAGCCAAGTCGTTCGCAGTCCCGAGCCGTGAGCCGCGTGCCACCGGCAAGGGGCCGACCTGGCTGCCGCAGCAATCCTGTTTCAGCTCCGGCGTTGACGACAAACCGCGCATTGGACAGCAGGAATTGCCGGTCACCGGCCATCAAGGCGAATCCCAACGGACTCGCGACCTTCCGCAACCCAACTGCCACAATCGGCACCGGCAACACGGCGAGCAGGCCAGCGAGCGCGGCGATCGCCTGCCCATTGGGGATCGACACATCGACCGAGGCACTGGCGGCCGATTCATCCACCAGCACCACAATCGGCCGCTCCAGCCGGCTCGCGAGGCGGGCCAAACGCGCGATCTTGCGAGCAGCCAGCCCGAGGTCGGCGCCATCAACGTCCCGCAGCAGCACAAATGCGACCGAGAGGGATTCGAAGCGGGCGAGTCCGGTGGTCACGGCCGGGCAATCGCCGGACACCCTGTCCCCACGCAGTTCAACTACATCGGCCAGCAGTGATGCCTGGATCTCGGCGCCGGTGGGGCGATTCGGATGATCCAGCACCCCGGGAGTTTCGAGACTCACGGGGACCGATGGCGCGACTGACGGAGGCCGGACGACGGAACGAATGCTCCCCGGCTGCAACACCAGGTCAAGAATCTGGATGAGCTGGCTGCGGGTATGCAGGCGATCGGTAATCGCGTCGATCCACCCTTCCGCGACGAGTTCTTCCGACGTTCGGCGGGTGGCAACCTCATCCGAATCCGAGGTCGAGATCGCCGAACCAATCTGGGCACCTGGTTCGGCCAGCAGGATGTCGCAATGACTGGCCAATGCGGCATTGTTGGCGCTCGACACGGGGTGGGCGAGGACACCGATCACCGGCAGGTCGGCCAGATGCACCTGGGCAAACACGGAAGCCAATCGCCCCGGTTGCACAACTGCCAGCGGGCCGGGCGATGGAGACGGGGCACCGCCTGCCATCTCCAGGACAACCGGGAGTTTGCGCCCGATGGCCTGCCCCAGGGCATCGACGATCTTCTCCACCAGGGTGGCGCCCAGCACTTCTCCGACCAGGTGATCGTCGAGCACCACCAGCATCACGGTATTGCCGCCAATCGAGGCTGTGCCTGTCACCACCGCGTCGGCCACCACTTGCCGATCACGCTGTTCTGCGATCCGCTCGGCGCTTGGGAGGGTGGCAGGAGAAGCGTCTTCCAGTCCGACTGGATCGGGAGTCCGGAATTCCTCGAACGTACCCGGGTCGACCAGCAGCGCGAGTCGTTCGCGCGAGCCGATCGAGAAGTGACGATGACAGGTGCCACACACTCGCGCGGTGAGGAATGATTCATCGAGGATGAGATCCGCACTGCATGAGGGGCAGGTCAAATCGAGTTCGGTGAGATCGTCGGCGCTGGTATCAGGTTGATGAACCGTGGACATGGCGCACTCCCAGTGCAGGCGGCGGTGGCTGGACGCAGGTGGTATTTCCGCCGTCGAATCTGTTCGTCATTGATACCACGCCAGCCGTTCGCTTCCATGCTGGATCGAGGCATTCGATCGTCAAGGCGACGAATGGTGCGCAGGTA
>CAZNQC010000222.1:0-5928 GCA_964574825.1 uncultured Sphaerobacteraceae bacterium
CGCTGGGACGCCAGGGCTTCGTTGTCGAAAAGGGGGAGGGGATCCCGCGGGAAATGGTCGAGGGGTCAGGTGGCCAGGCGGTTGCCTGTGGACCGGGCCAGGTCTTTCCCGGCCAGCAGGGTGCCGGCGGTGATGAACGCAGTGGCCACCAGCTGGCGAAGCTGCGTGATCGGGGTCGGGCCCGGCCCGACGTTGCTGGGTTGCAACCGTCGCGATTCGGCATGATGCAGGTCGATGCCGACCAGGCCATGGGTGAAGAAGCTGTCGGACATGGTGGATGTCGGGCGGGAATGCATGGCGTGATCTCTCCTCGGTGATGGACTGGAGCCTCATTGCGATCCAGTGATTCCATCATGCCGGGGTCGGTCGCGCTGAACATCCGCAAACGTGCGTATTCGCATTGCGTATCCCCGTCAGGGGAGAGCTACGCAACGCTACGTAGGTTGCTCCAGCACCGGAGAGATGATGCCCAGCCGCATCCCGGTCGCCACTGCCTCGGTGCGTGAATTGACCCCGAGCTTGGCATACAGCCGGCTGAGGTGCGTGGTGACCGTGCGTGGACTGATGTAGAGGGCTTCGGCGATGGCCGGGTTCGACCGGCCGCTGGCCAGCAGCCGCAGCACGTCAACTTCCCGCGGGGTCAATGGTTCTTCCAGTTCCGGGATGGCCAGCATGGGGGGAGCGGGTGATTCCGCAGCGTCTCGCATGGCCAGCACGCTTAGCGCCAGATCGAGGGCCCGCGGCAGGTCGGCGAGCAATGTCGCGCCGGCTGCCTGGGCATCCGCGATCTCGTGGGGGGAGAGCACCGCCTGGGCCGTGGCGAGCATCGTCGCCTGGTCGTCCAGCCAGACCTGGTCCATCAGGCCACCGTGCCGTTCGAGGAGGGCGGTGCCGGCTCCGAGCAGCTGGAGAGCGTCGCGATGCGATCCGCGGCGGCTGGCCAGGTATCCGATGGTTTCCAACCGGCAGGCCAGCAACAGTGGTGTTTGGTAGGGGGGAGCACCGTGATACGCCAACGACTGTTCCAGGTAGGTGCTGGCGCGGTCCAGATCGTCGCGGAGCAGGTAGAGCACGCCAAGGGACCCGTGCAGCAGGGGCAAGGCACCCGGCCGGTGTGCCTCCACCACCGGAACGGCATCGAGCAGCAGGCGTTCCGCTTCGTCATGGTTGCCACGCTGCATGAGGCCGTCGGCGAGCTGGGACGCATAGAGCGCCCCGCCGAGCGGATCGCCGGATTCGACCATGGCCGCCATGGCTTCCCTGGTGGTGGCCTCGGCCTCGTCGTCGCGTCCGGCGGCCCAGAGGATTTGGCCCAGCAGGTGCTGGTTGTTGGCGGCCATCCGCGAATCGTTCAGGTCCCGGTTCAGGGCGATTGCCTGGCGGGCCGCCGCCATCGCCTGGTCCAGTTCCTTCCGGTGCATGCACATCACGGCCTGCATCCGGCGGAAGTTGGCCTGGTGAGCGAGTGGGGCCTTGTCGACGTGTGGCTCCATCACTCGCATCCAGTGCTCGGCCTCCCGCACCTGCCCGCTCTCCGTCCAGTAGGTGATGAGTGTTCCCGCCATGCCGACGGCCAGGTCGAACCGGTCGTGGCGGGTCAACGTTTTCAGCGCCATGGAGAGATTGCTGGCATCGGGCAGCGCCTTGGCAATCCAGTTTCGTTGCTCCGGCGTGCCGGTGCGCCAGGTTGTGGTCGGTTCGCCGAGCACCAGGTTGGCGAACCACAGGGCGTGGGCCAAACGCACCTGCTCGGCGTCATCACGCGCCTCCAACGTTTCCTGGGCGAACTCGCGAATGGTGTGCAGCATGCGGAATCGCGGCTGGCCGTTGCTCACGTTGAGCCGAACCAGGTTGTGATCCACCAGCGCCTCCAGCACCAGGTCGATGGGCTGGCCAAGCTCTCCTGCCGGGTCGCCCACGGCCGCGACGGCGTCGAGAGGACCACCGTTGCTGAACACCGCGAGCCGTTCGAAGACCAGTTGCTCTTCCGGGCTGAGCAGGTCGTAGGACCAGGCGATGGTGGCCCGGAGGGTGCGATGTCGCTCCGGAGCATCGCGCGGACCGCCGTCGAGCACCTGCAGCCGGGCAGGCAACCGTTCGAGCAACGTTTCCGGTGGCAGGAACCGGGTCCGGGCGGCTGCCAGTTCGATCGCCAGGGGCAACCCGTCGAGCCGTTGGCAGATTTCCTCGATTGCCGCCCGGCTGGCCGGAGAGAGGTCCAGTTCGGGGCGGACGGCTTGGGCGCGATCGATGAACAGCTCCACGGCGGGAGCGGTTGCACCATCGCGACCGGTGGTGGCCAGCGGCTCCACCGGAAAGACGCGCTCGGCGGAGAACCGGAGCGGGACCCGGCTGGTGGTGACGATCGTCAGATTCTGGCAGGCAGCGAGGAGTCCTGGCAGCAGGTCGAGATGGGTAGCCAGTTGCTCGACGTTGTCCAGCAACAGCAGCATTGGGCACTGGCCGATGGCATCGGTGATCACGCGTTGAGCCAACTGCCGATCGGCGTAGGGAACCCCCAGGGCGCGGGCGATGCTTGCCAGAGCTTCGTCCTCGGTGCTGGAGGTGGCGAGGAGCACGGCGCAGGGTTCGAGCGTACACGTGGCGGCGATGTCCTGCAGGAGTTGGAATCCCAGGCGTGTCTTGCCAACCCCACCTGGTCCAAGCAAGGTGACCAACCGGGCATCGGGCCGGTCGAGCAAGTCCCGCAGGCGCGCGAGGTCGCCCCCTCGGCCAACGAGCGAGGTCGCAGGGGGTGCGATCGATTGGGATTCGAGAGCGGTCAGGGCCATCGGTTTCTCGGCGGGCAGCGCGATTCAGATCCTGCCCAGTATAGGGCCGGACTGTGTCAGGAATGTGGCCAACCGGGTGGGATCAGCGCGGGGTTCCTTGTTCGCCCAGGACTCGCACGATCACCAGGAACGAGACCGAGGCGATCAGCAGGATGCCCGACATCACCAGCGCGGTATTCAGGTCACCAGCCCCGAAACGCTCGTAGATCGCCAGCGGCATGGTTTGGGTGACGCCCACCCGGTTCCCGGCGAACATGATCGTCGCGCCGAACTCGCCAAGAGCCCGGGCCCAGGCCAGCACCGCACCCGCCACCAGGCTCGCCCGGCAGAGCGGCAGGGTCACCGTCCAGAACACGCGCCAGGGCGGTGCTCCGAGGTCGGCGGCGGCTTCCTCGATCGTGGTGTCCAGCCGGCTGAATCCGGCTCGCGCGGTGCGGATGTAGAACGGTGCCGACACGAAGATCTGCGCCATGATCACGGCGGTGGTCGTGAATCCCACCGAGATGCCGATGCTGTCGAGCCAGCTGCCGAGAATGCCCCGTCGCCCGAAGGCGCTCAGCAGGGCGATGCCCGCCACGGCCGGCGGCAGGATGATCGGGAGGTCGATCAGCGCATCGACGATGTTGCGGCCGGGAAACGAGACTCGTGCCAGCACCCAGGCGATAGGGGTGCCGATCGCCACGATGATGACGAGCGAGAGCACCGAGGTCCACAGGCTGAGCACCAGGGCCTCGCGCATCACCCGTGCTGCCCGCGGGTCGTTCAACACGTCGCGGGCTTCGATGGCGCGCAGCACCATTGCCAGGGTCGGCAGGGTCAGCAACGCCAACCCGACGATGGCGATGCCAACCAGCACCCAGGTGAAGTGGTTGCGGCTCGTGCTGGACTGGTTCATCCGGTGGCAACGTTCACGAGGCAGCCGGCTCGAATACACTCGTCGGAATCGAGTCCAACCACTCCAGGGCAGCCTTCGTCTGGCTCAATCGCAGGCGCAACACCATGTCGCCGAATGTGTTGTCCGGATCGTTGGGTTGTGGATCGTCCACCTGCATCTGGAGCCGTTCGGCCCGGCTCCGCATTACGCGTTTCTGGTCTTCCACCAGCCGCGCGCGATGGGCGGGATCGAGGCGGTCCGAGAGATAGAGCTTGACCAGGAAATCGAGCCGGATTTCCCGGGTGCTCGTAACGGGCTCCCCGAGCCAGGCCATCAGCCCGGCCCGGCCTTCCGGGGTGAGGGCGTGCACCTGCCGGTCGGGCCGGCCCTGCTGTTGCTCCACTCGCGTGGTGATCGAGCCGTTCCGCGCCAGTTTCTTCAGGTAGTGGTAGAGCATGCCCGGTTCGATCCGGATGATCTTGCCGAGCGCACTTTCGGCGAAGGCGCGCGAGAGATCGTAGCCGTGAATTTCGCCTTCCGGCGTGGCGGCAATCATGCCCAGCACGGCGTATTCGGCCGCAACCGGATCGGTGGCTTTCCGCCCCGCGCGAGATGGTGTGGGGTTGGTCATGCCAGGCCCTTTCCGCCCTAAATCAGTCCGCCACCAGCGCCGGAACCTCGTCCGAAACTGGTGACGCATCGTCGTGCTCTGGCGGCAATACCTGCACGCGTGCCACGCGGAGTCCGTCGACTGCCTCGACCACGAAGCGCCGGCCTCCTGGTGCCGTCACGTCATCGCCAACGATGGCCGGACGTCCGAGGACGAAGAACACATATCCGCCGAGCGTCTCCACATCATACCCGTCGTCCAGCAGGTTGATGCCATAGCGCTCGCGCAATTCCACCAGGCCGGTCAACCCGTCGAGATGCAGGATGCCGTCGGCGGTTTCACCGTTTGGCTCATTCTCGTCGTCCAGTTCCTCGATCCGTCCGATCAGGTGGGTCACGATGTCCTGCAGCGTCACGATCCCGGCGGTGCCGCCATATTCGTCGATCACCACGGCCATCTGGATCGAGTTTTCGCGCATCCGGGTCAGCACTTCCGAGGCTGCCAGGGTTTCCGGCACCAGCATCGGTTCCATCATGTAGTCGCGAACGTCGAACGTCTGGGCCTGCTCGTCCACCAGGGCCCGCGCTTCGATGGCCGGTGCCACCAGACGTTCGACCCCGTTGCCAGCCACCGCCACTTCGGCGGTTTCCACGATCGCCTTGGCCTCCACCTGCTGCAGGAAGAGCGGCATGAGCCGTTTCACCTTGATGATGCCCACGATGTGGTCGGTGTCATCCTCGTAGATCGGCAGGCGGGTGTGGGACGTGTCCGAGGCAACCTGCATCACCTCGTCCAGCTTGGCGTCCACTGGAATGGCGATCACCTCAGTGCGTGGCACCATCACGTGGCGTGCCTGGAGGTCGGTGAACGAGAAGGCGCGCCCCACCAGGTCGTGCGAGATCTGGTTGACCAACCCGGCCTCGCGCGAGGCGTCGATCGAGATCATCAGCTCTTCGGCCGACTGCACCACGGCATGGCCGCCAGCCGGTTGGATGCCGAACAGTTTCACCACCTGGTTGCCCACCCAGTTCAGGGCGTAAATCACCGGCCGGAAGACGACCAGGAACCCGTGAATCCAGGCGGAAACGGCCATCGAGGTCTCTTCCGGCCGCTGCAGGGCCAGACTCTTTGGCGCCAGCTCGCCGATCACGATGTGGAGGGCGGTCACCATGGAGAAGGCAATGAAGAAGGAGAGGGCGTGGGTGGTGGTGGACCCAATCTCGAATGGCAGGTGGGCAACCAGGCCATTGACCAGCACGGCCACCGCCGGTTCACCGATCCAGCCGAGCGCCAGGCTCGAAATGGTGATGCCCAATTGGGTGGCGGCAATGTAGGTGTCGAGATGGGTGAGCCGGTCGAGGACCGAGAGGGCGCGGCGATTGCCTTCGGCGGCAAGTTGCTGCATGCGCGTGCGCCGGACCGAGACCAGCGCGAATTCCGTGGCGACGAAAAAACCATTGGCGAGGACCAGCAGCACCACGGCTACCAGTCCCAGAGCGGTACTAATGGGGTCCTCCCAGACCGAACAGCAAACGGCGCTTTCCTGGTCCCGGGCTGGTGGCCAGGTTCTCGCGAACGACGTGGCACCAGGCTCCGGAACGCGCCGGACCTGCCTCGCATATTAGTGGAAACCTGTCACAATCTCCACAGGT
>CAZNQC010000223.1:0-5896 GCA_964574825.1 uncultured Sphaerobacteraceae bacterium
CGCTGGCGATCGACGCGGGACTTTCACCCCACTCGACCACGTGCGTTCCCGCAGCCCACGGGCTGGTGCCAGTGTTCGCGGCCGCCATCTGGGCAGCATCGGTCGGGCTCTGGCCCGGCTCCGGAATGACGATCACCTGGCCCGTTTCGAGCGCATCGCCCGTTGGCAGCCAGCTCGAGGTGCGGATGGCATCCGGGTCGACGCCAAATTCAGCGGCAATCGACTCGATGGTGTCACCCGCCTGCACCTCATAGCGATATTGCTGGGCGAAACTGGTTGTCGCGGCCCCCAGCATCAGGATCAGCGCGGCACAAGACGCCACCAGCAGCCTCGTGGAGGCGCCCAGGCGTGGGTGATAGGTGTTGGCCTGCCACCACGACCGCAGCATCGTCCATGGGGTCGTCGGAGGCGAAGCAGGTGTGGGCCAGGTCGCCTGGGACCTGGCCCTGCTGGCCGGTGATGACAGGGAACCGCAGCGCAAGCGCCGATAGCGCATGTTGATGACCGGATGCAGTCGATCGTAATGGACTCGCAGGCCACGACCGACGGGCTTCACCTCGCCCACCAGGGCCAAGGTCCGGATGTCTCCCGATTCTTCAGCCAATTCACCCACCAGCAAACGTTCTCCCGCTCGAGGTTGTCGATCGTGACGCGGTTCGCTCCCCGCATGCGCGGCCCGTGCGGCATAGAGCCGCAACAGGCCAGGTCGGAC
This sequence comes from uncultured Sphaerobacteraceae bacterium, assembly GCA_964574825.1. Lineage (GTDB taxonomy): Bacteria > Chloroflexota > Chloroflexia > Thermomicrobiales > UBA6265 > JACCYX01. The sequence goes on from CAZNQC010000223.1 coordinate 713, forward strand.
AGGATCAAAGGCCGGTTTGGACGCCGGCTGCAACTGCACGACCGGTGGCGCACCTTTCGACGATGGTTGCCAGGTTGGATACTCCTGGGGAATCTGGGCCTGCCGATGGCGGCGAATTCGTTCGTCCCAGGTGAGGTCGTGACGCACACCATCCGGCACCCATCGATTGGATTGTGGAGACCGATGATCGGTGGTCATCGCCATGGCCGCATCCTCCGCACTACCTGGAGTTGGCTTTCCGGGCCGAGCCCGGAAGCCTGCACAACGGCATCAGCCGTGTACGTACAGTCCTGATACTACTCCAGCGGTGACTGGCTGGCAAGGTTGCGAGCGGCAGCGAATCCCCCCTATCATCACCGAATGGATTCTCAATCACGGTCTGGCAGTGGCCCGGACCGTGATGCCAAGTCCGGGAAGGCGCGTGTGGCCGACGATCGCGGAACAACCTTGCTGTACCAGACCGACAGCTACCTGCAGGACTTCGACGCCATCGTGACGGCGGTCGATCCTGAGGTTCACGCCGTCGTGCTCGACCGCACTGCGTTCTACGCCACTGGCGGGGGCCAGCCGCACGACACCGGTCGCCTGGAAGCACCGGGTTGGTCGGCACCAGTGGTCGAAGTGCGGAAGGGGCCAGATGGCCCGCTGCACGTACTCGCGCCGGAAGCCGTATTGCCGGAGGTTGGTGATGCCGTGCACGGGACCGTCGATTGGGATCGGCGGTATCAGCTGATGCGGATGCACTCCGCCCTGCACGTGCTCTGTGGCCTGGTGTTCCGCGACTACGGCGCCCGCGTCACCGGCGGCAACATGAGCCCGGACCATGCCCGGATGGACTTCGAGATGGACAGCGCCGAGTTCACGCCCGAGCGGGTCGCCGAAATCGAAGCCCGGGCCAATGCCGAGATTGCCGCCAACCGCGATGTCGTGGTCCGCATTCTGCCGCGCGACGAAGCCTTCGCCATTCCGGACCTGATTCGCACCAAGATCAACCTCCTGCCCGAGGGCATCGCCGAAGTTCGCACGGTCGAGATCGTGGGCCTGGACCTGCAGGCCGACGGGGGCACCCACGTGCGCAACACCCGCGAAATCGGGGAACTGAATGTCATCGGCACCCGTTCCAAGGGCAAACAGAACAAGCGCATCGAAATCGCCCTGGTGGCACCACCTACCAACGCCTGATCGGCTGCCTCGCGGCTCGGTACAGGCTTCCAGTTTCTCGCCAGACCGGGTACTCGCCCGGCCCGGTTCGACGTTCCGGTGACCACCAGAAAGACGATTTCACCATGATCGACACCCAGCAGCAGTCCCTCGCCAGGCGTTTCTCCCGTCGTAACGATGTCTTCGGCGAGTCCATCTGGACCAGCATCCTCACCCTGTTCAAACGCCATCCGGATCCGATCTACTTCGGTGACGGGGCTCCGGACAAGAACCTGATTCCGATCGAGCGGCTGCGTGAAGCGTCCCGCCAGGTGTGGGCCGAAGATGCGCCGGGCTGCCTCGGCTACGGCGACCAGCAGGGCTACGAACCGCTGCGCCATCTCATCGCCGAGCGCATGCAGCCGCTGGGCGTGTCCGCCGATCCGGCCAACATCCTCGTCACCTCGGGCAGTTCGCAGGCCATCGATCTCGCCTGCCGGGTCTTCCTCGATCCGGGCGATGTGGTGATTCTGGAGGATCCGACCTTCCTCGGGGCAACCGAGATCTTCCGCTCGTATGGCGCCCGGCTCGTGCCAGTACCGACTGACGACCAGGGCATGCGAGTTGACGCGCTTGAAGAGGCGCTGGCCACCGAACCGGACGCCAAGCTGATCTACACGATTCCGACCTTCCACAATCCGACCGGCACCACGATGCCGCTCGACCGCCGCCAGCGACTGGTCGACCTCGCCCGGCAGCACAACGTGGCCGTGCTCGAAGACGACCCGTACGTGGAACTCCGTTACGGCGGCGAGCCGGTTGCGCCGCTCGTCTCGCTCGATCCGAATGTCATCTACCTGGGGACCTTCTCGAAGACGATCGCGCCGGGGATCAGGACCGGGTGGACGGTGGCCCCGCCGGAAGTCCACCGGCTGCTACTGGCCAATCGTGAGGTGGCCGACATCAGCAACGACCGGATCACGATGCGGACCGTGTTCGAGACGGCCAACGGGTTCCTGTCCGAGCATGTCGAGGGGACACTCGGCACCTATCGCTCTCGCCGGGACGCAATGCTGGCGGCACTCGACCGCTTCATGCCGGAAGGGGTGACCTGGTCACGGCCGGACGGCGGGTTCTTCGTCTGGATCGAACTGCCGCGTTCGATCGACACCAATGCGCTGGCAGAAACCGCGGCCGACAATGGCGTGATCTACTTCCCGGGCAAGTGGTTCTTCCCGAACGAGGACCAGCATCACACCCTGCGCCTCAGCTTTTCGACCGTTCCCGAGGAGCGGATCACGGAGGGTGTCCGGCGCCTGGCCGAAACCATTCGCCAGGCCGGCGCGTCCTGAAGTCGTTCCGCCCACCCGGGTGGCGGTGTGCTACGCTCACTCCGCCGCCCGGTCTGGAGCCGGTGGCCCAAACGACGAGTTTCGACTGGGATACTGCCTGATACATGCCTGACATGCCCGATCTGAGTTGGGACCGCATCCCGCTCGGACCATTCGACAATCGCCTGTGGTGGCTCCTGATCGGACTGGTGATCGCCCTGCTGCTGACCGTGCAGGCAATCGAAACCGCGGTCGAAGGTGCCTGGCCGCACCAACGCCGCGCCTCCCGCCTGCGATCCGGCGAGCGCGCCGTGCAACTCTCCTGGGGTATCGTCGCGCTCCTCGTGCTTCCCGCCGCCCTGCTCATGATCGGTATCGTGTCGCTGGTGCTCTGGCGCGACATTGCGCGTCCCGAGCAGGTGGTGATCGGTTCGGTGCTGGCCGGGATCGGCTGGTTGTTGTTCCTGGTCTTCAGCTTGGACTGGCTGCGGCTGGGCCGGTTGTTCAACAACCTCGGGGTGATCGGTCCGATCGCGCTGTTGCTTCTCCTGTTGATTGGCGACATCCTGCTCCTGACGGCATTCCTTGATATGCTGCCAGCGTGGGAGGAAATCACCGACGCCCTGCGCAATGGCCTGGCCGACCTGCTGCCATTTGTCGATCGAGCCGACTAACCTTCACTCTGGCGGAGATGGAAAGGGAACGGAATCATGACCGGCCCCAGCCCGGATCAGCAACCGGACATCCATCGCCCACGCGCGCCTCGCACGCGACCCCGCCCCGTCACCAACGCCACCCAGCGCAGCCGTACCGCGCCCGCCACACCACGGCCCCCCGCCGAAGATCCGGCGTCGCTGGCATTCGACCTCGACGACCACCTGCCGCAGCAGATGCTCAGCGTCGAGATTCAGCCGATCGGCGGCATCTTCGGCACGGCGGTACCCGTTGGAGAAGACGATCGCCGGCGGTGGCTGCGGGGATCGAAGCGCAAGCCGACCCGCGAACTGAGCCAGGCCGAAGCCTCGCTCTTTGCCAATCGCGATTTCAAGGCGTTGTGGTACTCGCGGCTGTTCTCCCAGTCGGCGCAAGGGGCGCTACTCTACGCCCTGCTGATCCTGGTCGTCGATCTCTCGGATCGATCGGTTTTCAACTCACTCTTTGTCATCTGCTCGATCATCCCGTCAATCATCTTCGGGCTCCCGGCTGGTGTCGCCGCGGATACCTTGCCCCGGCGCGGGTTGATGGTGATGCTCAACCTCTTCCGGTTCGGGTTCATGCTGCTGCTGGTCGGCACCGAAGTCTCCCTGGCCGGAGTGTTCGCGACCACCCTCGGCATCTGGATCATCCACCAGTTCTACTCACCCACCGAAGCGTCGGTGCTGGCCGACCTGGTGCCGCCCGATCGCTACACGGCGGCCCAGGCGATGTTCAACATGGCATTGACCATCTCCCAGGTGGCGGGCCTGATCCTGATGGCCCCGATCCTGCTCCGGGTTGGCGGCCCAACCCTGGTCTTCGTTTTCTGCGGCATCCTCTGGCTCATTGCCGGGGCATTGATCATGACGCTCCCGGCAATGGAGGCAGCCAGGTCCCGCGTCCGCGCGACAGGACGTTCGCTGCGGCAGATGCTGGGCGATGGTTGGCGGTTCACCCGCAGTGACCGGTTAACCTTCGAGGCGATGATCGACGACCTGCTGGTTGGTGTCGGCATGAGCGGCCTGATCGTCATCATTCCGTTTTACCTGGAGCGGGTGCTGGGGACGGCCAAGGAGAACACGGTGTTCGTCTTCGCCCCGGCGGCGTTGGGACTCGTGCTTGGCCTGCGCTCGGCTCCCCGCCTGGCGAAACTGATCGGCGAACCTTACCTGGCCACGCTCGGCCTCTTCCTCTTCGCTCTGGTCGTGGCCTCGCTCGGGTTCGTGGAACAGACCTATCGGTTCCTGAACGACACCCTGCTGTTGCCGCTCGACGGCCTCTCGAATCTCGTCGGCATCTCGCCGCTGATCATCCTGGCGATGCTGCTGTCGATTCCGGCCGGTTTCGCCTCGGCGGTGGTCAATGTCTCGGCACGATCGATCCTGCTCAAGCGGACGCCCGGCGCCATTCGCGGCCAGGTCATCGCCACCCAGAATCTCGTCCAGAACATCGCGTCGCTGGTGCCAACGCTGCTGGCGGGTCTCGCCACGGATGCGTTCGGCGTGAAACCGATCGCGGTGGCGATTGCGGTCTGCATCGTCTTCTGTGCGATGGCCGCCCACGCCGTGGGCCGTCGCAGCGAGGCGTCCACGGCCATGGTGCCCCAGACCTGAGTTCATCCAAGCCAACCGACGACGAATCCTTCGACCGGACCGGCGACTGCGTGGGACTCCAGGTCGATGAACCAGGTCTGGGCCGGGCCGCCATCGGCGCGCACCTGGCCGATGGCCAGACAGCGTTCGGTGGAATCCACTTCGATGCTGATCGCATAGGCGGCCAGGCCTGCGTCGTGGCGAAGTCCCACCGACCAGCGGTCGCCTTCCATCGCATCCAGAATGGTCACCTCGGACGCGATGTTGTTGGCCTGGACGAACACGAGGAAGCGGCCGCTAGGACTGGGCTGGCTGGCGGCAAGTTCGATCCGGCGGTTGAAGTCAGCCTCGATCGCGGTTTCGCCATCGCCATCGATCAGGCGGAAAGCGAACCCCTCGGCGCTGGATTCGGCCTCCACGGTCCA
>CAZNQC010000224.1:0-5887 GCA_964574825.1 uncultured Sphaerobacteraceae bacterium
GTGGAGTCCAACGGGTCACCGGCGTGGCGGACCGACGACAACTCGCCCTATACCGACCGCTGGATCGAGGACGTGATCGAACGGCAGCCACCCGACCAGGCGATCTTCGTGGCCGCAAACGAGGATGGACTGACCCTCGGCTATGTCTGGGTGCTGGCGCTGGTGGATTTCGACACCATCGACCCGCGGGGGCACATCGCGGGTGTCGGGGTCGCTGATGCCGCTCGCGGGCAGGGTGTTGGTGGGCAGCTGGTCGCGGCGGCCGAGGACTGGTGCCGCGCACAAGGCCTGCCCGAAGTCTCGCTCCACTGCTACATGGGCAATACCGGCGCTCACCGACTCTACGAACGGCTGGGCTTCCAGGACGAGTGGATCAGGATGCGCAAGGCGCTGGACTAGATGAAATAGGGCCGGGCGGATAACAGCCGCTTGCTTATCGCGTGGTCATTCCCTGCTCGATCGCGGCAGATCCGCCCCTACCTCGTGGCAGGTTCAGCGACCAGAACTGTGCGTCCTCCGGGTTGCCATGAACCATGGGAGCGGCGTCGGTCGAGCGTGAGAACCCTGCTGCCTGGTAGATGCGCAGCGCGGCCAGAAGCGATGCATCGGTCTCGAGCACGATCTGGTGGTATCCGGCAGCTTCGGCGAAGGCGAGACAGGTTTCGACCAGTTGGTGTCCCAATCCCATCCCCCGCGCCCACGTTTCGACCAGCAACACCCGCAACTGCGCGATGCCCGGTTCACGCTCGCAACAGAGGATGCACCCCGCCCTGGCCCCATCAACCTCGGCGATCCAGGCCTGCTCACGGCCGGTTTGGTGGTTGGCGAGGTAGTCGCTAACGATGCGGGCCACCTTGCCTTCGAACACCTCCGACCATCCACACATGTCGTGGTAGACGGCTCCATGACGGCTGATGATCCAGCCGAAGTCGCCCGGGCGGGCGGCACGGATGGCAACGCGATCGATCATGGAGCGCGGCGTGGCGAGATTGGCGGCTACAGTCAGGGTTTCCCCCAACTGGCGAGCCTCGTCGGCCGACAGATTGGCCACCAGCGCGTTGATCTCGGCCGTCGATCGTTGGTCGAGCGTGAGGAAAAAGGCCCGGCCAGCATCGGTCAGCCCCAGGTTGACCGCCCGGCGGTCGCGAGTGGAACGGTCGGCCCGAACCCACCCTTCACGCTGGAACCGGCGGAGAATCCGGGTCAGGTAACTCGGATCGAGACCGAGGTCGTCCAGCAGGCGTTGCCGTTCCACCAGGTCCTGTTGGGCCAACTCGTAGAGCACGCGGGCTTCGGTGAGCGTCAAATCCGTTTGGAGCATTCCCCGGTCAAGAAGACCGATGATGCGCGTCCAGACCCGGTTGAAATGCCTGATGTCCTCCACCAGTGCCTGCACGACGCCTCCCGTCACTCACGACCATATACTGGACTGAGTCCACTATATGGCGACACACCGTGCGTGGCAAGCGGTCAGCCGACGATGCTCCTGACAGGGAGCGGGGTCCGATTCGATGCGTGCAATCGCATTGGCGCTGAGGAGACGGGGACGGATCTACCCGAGCTGCGCGCGGCTTCGGGCGACGGCGTCCTGCCAGCCGGCGTAGCGCGCGGCGCGTTCCTCGTCGGTCCATTGCGGTTCGAACCGGCGATCGACCGCCCAGGTTTCCCGCACGTCATCCGGGCTCGACCAGAGTCCAACGCCAAGACCGGCCAGGTAGGCCGCGCCGAGCACGGTCGTTTCGACATGTTGTGGGCGGACGACCGGCACCCCGAGGACATCGGCCTGGATCTGCATCAGGAGATCGTTCTTGCTGGCACCGCCATCGACCCGAAGTTCGGCGAGGGCGATGCCGGCATCGTCCCGCATGGCGTCGAGCACGTCGCGGCTCTGGAAGGCGATCGCTTCGAGTGTCGCCCGGGCCAGGTGGGCGCTGGTGGCGCCCCGGGTGAGGCCGGAAATGGTGCCCCGTGCACCGGAATCCCAGTACGGGGCGCCGAGTCCTGTCAGCGCGGGGACGAAGTGCACGCCGTTGGTATCCGTCACCGACGCGGCCAACGGCTCGATGTCGCGGGCATGCTTGATGATGCCAAGGCCGTCGCGCAGCCACTGGACGGCCGAGCCGGTCACGAAGATCGAGCCTTCGAGCGCGTAGTTGACGACACCATTGATGCCCCAGGCGATGGTCGTCAGGAGCCGGTTCTTCGATACGACAGCCTCGGGGCCGGTTTGCATGAGCAGGAACGAGCCAGTGCCGTAAGTGTTCTTGGCTTCGCCGGGCGCAAAGCAGGCCTGGCCGAAGAGGGCGGATTGCTGGTCACCCGCCACGCCCGCAATGGGGATCGCTATCCCGAGCAGGGCGGGATCGGTCTCGGCGATCGGGCCGGAGTTGCTGACGACCTCCGGCAGCAACGCGCGTGGGATGTCGAGGTCAGCCAGGAGCAGGTCGGACCATTCGAGGGCGCGGATATCGAACAGCATCGTCCTGGACGCATTCGAGTAGTCGGTGACGTGGACCTTGCCTCCGGTCAGGTTCCAGATCAACCAGGTGTCGATCGTGCCCGCCGCGAGTTCGCCGCGTTCGGCCCGCTCGCGAAGCTCGGGGTGTTCCGCCAGCAACCAGGCGAGCTTGGTGGCCGAGAAGTAGGCGTCCGGCACGAGACCGGTGATCTGCTGGTAGGTCTCGGCCATGCCGCGCTCGACGATGGCATCGACCAGGGGAGCACTCTGGCGACTCTGCCAGACGATGGCCGGTGCGACGGGCTTGCCGGTTGCCCGGTCCCAGATCAGCGTGGTTTCCCGCTGGTTGGTGATGCCGATCGCGGCAATGCGGTCAGGCGAGATCCCGGTTTCCGCCAGGACCTCCCGCGTCACCTTGAGCGTGGTTTCCCAGATTTCCATCGCGTCGTGATTGACCCACCCGGGCTGCGGAAAGTGCTGGGTGATCTCTTCCTGGCAGGACCCGAGGGAACGGCCGTGCCGGTCGAAGAGCATGGCCCGGCTGGATGTGGTTCCCTGATCGATCGCCAGAATCACGAGTTCGGTGGTCACGACACAATTCCTCCTGCAGCCACAAACGCACCGATGGCGACGTCAGTGTGACGCCGCCATCGTTCCCAGACTCAACATTGCCGCCATCCCGAACGGGAGATCAGGATTCGCTGGCCGACGCCAGGCTGGCAGCCGATTCAAGTGCCGACAGCGCGTAGTTGTCGATCTCCTGCTGCAGTGCGTCGCGCAGGTTGATCAGGTCGACCAGGTCAAGACCGGCGATGACGGCGTTGGCCGAAGCATCACCATCGTCTTCGCTGTTCGGCACCACGCGGAACTCGACTTCGATCATCTCCTCGCCGTCGAATTCCTCGCCGGTGGGGAGTTCGTCCATGTAAATGTTGTAGGTGTCCATCGCGCTCGCATCTCCTTGAGTATCCGGGGATTTTCGACCCCTCCTGGCCGCCTCGGACACCATTCGGACACATCAGCCGATTTCGGGCCTGGATGTTGTCGTATCCGACAGCGTGTCGGAGTGTGCCAAGGAAGCGTGCTGGACAGCAGTGAGGGCGGCAAAGGTGTCATTTCGGCCTGACCTGCACTGTAGTGCCCAGCATAGCCCATCCGGGGCAGGTTGGACATGGAAATACGGACCGAATTGACCATGGAGCGACCGGTCCGGAAGACGCTCCTCCGGACGCCGCCGCAGGCGATCGGGGTGATGCAGGATGCCTCGTGACAACCGCTCGATGAGAGGATTGCCGTTGGCGATTGATGCTGCCGTTGATAAAACGCGATCAAGTATCATGAAGGAATTGTTCTGAAGGCGCGAACGCTTTCGTTCCGTGCCCGTTGGCGCCAGGAGTTGGCCGCCGCCGGTCGGGATGACCCTGCGGTCGAGTGCATTGCTGGCAAGGTGGACGGCGTTCGATGGCAACCGGGGCTGATTTCTCGTTCATTCCACATCGGGGTCTTTCCCGCCGGGCGCTGGTTGGTGCCGGGCTGGCGTCGCTGTCGCTGGTGGGCTGCGTGCCAGGCGACGATGATGGCCCGGAACCAACCTCCACGCCCGAACCAACGACCCTGCCGGAGTTGACCCAGGCTCCGCCGCCGCCCACCCAGGCGCCCATCACCTCTCCGGTAGCGGGATACCTCGACCCCACTCGGTGGGAAGGTCGCTCGCTGGTCGTCACCAGCCCCGCGTTGGGCGACCCACTTGAGGCCCTGAGCGAGGCATTTCTGGACGCGTTCGCCACCGCGACTGGCGCCACCGTGCAGCACAAGGAACTCGGGCGCGACGGTATCGCCAGCCTGACCAGCCAGGTCGATGCCAGTGAAGTCGTCTGGGATGTCGCCCTGATTCCGACCGAGGATGTGTTGCCGCTCGCCCAGCAGCGCTATCTGACCGCGATCGACTACAACGTGGTCGACAAGACACTGCTGTACCCGCAACTCTGTTTCCAGCACGGGGTCGGAGCACGGCTCTACTCCACCGTGATCGTCTATTCGGCGGCCGAACCGGTGGCGCCAACTGGCTGGGAAGACTTCTGGAACCTGAAGCTCTTCGCCGGCACCCGTTCGCTGCGGCGCAGCCCAATCGGGACGCTGGAGTTCGCCCTGCTGGCCGATGGCGTGCCGCTCGAGAAGCTCTATCCGCTGGATGTTCCCCGCGCCTTCGCCTCGCTGGACCGGATTCGGGACGCCACCCAGTTCTACGAAGACGGCAAGTCGCCGGTCGAGTTCGTGCGCACCGGCCAGTCTGGTCTCGCCTCGGCGTGGAGCGTGCGAACTGACCTGCCCGACGTGCAGTCACTCGTCAAGGTGCAGTGGAACGGCGGCATGCTGGCAGCGGACTCGTGGGTGATTCCGCGCGGGGCGCCCAACGCCGATGTCGCGATGAGCTTCGTCAACTTCGCGACCAGAGCCGTGCCGACCGCCAACTATGCCCGCCTGGAGAAGTTCGGGCCGGTCAATCAGGACGCCCTGCCGATGCTGCGTGAGGATATCGTGGCATCCTTGCCCAATGCCCCCGAGCAGTTTGACCTCCAGTTCTTCGAGAATTGGCCCTGGTGGGCGGATCAGAGGGAATCTCTGACCGCACAGTTCGAAGACTGGCTGCTCAATCCGGTGGCCAGCCCCGCCGCTTCTGCCAAGCGCTGACGGATCTCGTCAGGAGAAAGGCCACATCGATGTCGGTCATCAAGATCAATGCCATTTCCGTACCCGAGGGTGCGGGGTCGGAACTCGAGCAGCGGTTCGCCGCCCGCAAGCATGCCGTGGACCAGTTCCCCGGTTTTGAGGGCTTCCAGTTGCTGCGACCCGTGAAGGGCGACGCTCGTTACTTCGTGGTAACGCAATGGGCATCGGATGCGGACTTCCAGCACTGGGTGGACACGGGCGCCAAGCACTCGCACGGCGGTGGCGAAGGTTCCCGGCCAGTAGCCTCCGGCGCCGATCTGCTCGAGTTCGAGGTGGTCGACCTGGAATCACTCGCCGGATAACCGTTTGCACCTGCAGGCAGGGCAGACTCGCGGCAACAATGGAGGCCCATACGGCAACCCGATTCTTGCGGCAGAGACAGTTGCTGCGGGTTGCCCAGGACCTCCCTACTGCAGCCGTGGCGAAGCAATGCCGTGCCAATGCTTGCGTCCACGGCTGCATGTCATTCTGCGTGGTGTGGCCTCCGGCCCACGGATTCAGTACCCGGCCGCCGAACCATCGGCACGAGGGTCGGCCCCACCCATCAGAACGCCCGAGACCGGATCGCGCATGATCATCTGGGCGTGCCCGGCTCCACTGTTCCAGCCGCCGATGACGGTAGGGGCATGGCCGAGGGCTGCCATTTGCTGCACGGTGCCGGCCGGAAAGCCCTCTTCCATCAACAATCCATCACCGGAC
>CAZNQC010000225.1:0-3583 GCA_964574825.1 uncultured Sphaerobacteraceae bacterium
TATCGCGAGGAAGTTCGGCTCTGCTTCGATATCGAGCCGGAACGAACACCGGAAGCCACCTATGACGAAGCGATCGCGGCCCTGGGAGACGCCCTGCCGGGCAATGGGGACATCGCTGACCGCATGATCGCCTGGCGGGCGCAGTTCGAGGTCCCGGTTGATACAGCGCGGGAGATGATCGAACGCATCGTGGCCGAAACCCGGCAACGAGCGGCCGTCTTCGCCCCCCTACCGGAGGGCGAGGGGATCGAACTCACGATGGTCTCCAATCAGCCCTGGAGTGGCTACAACTGGTATCTGGGCAATTGCCACTCGCGCGTGGAAATCAATACCGACCTGCCGATCCAGGCCAGCCGGTTGCTCAACCTGGTCTCGCACGAGGGCTATCCGGGCCACCACACCGAACACGCGATCAAGGAACAACGACTCTATCGCGAACACGGGTATGGCGAGCACGCCATCCAGTTGATCAACACCCCGGAGTGCGTGATGTCGGAGGGCATCGCCACCCTCGCCGAGTCGATCATCTTCTCGCCGGAGGAGGCAGCCAGGTGGCGGAACGAGCACCTCTACCAACCGGCCGGGATCGAGGTGGACCCGGCGCGGGAGTTGCAGATCATGCAGGCCCAGCAGGCACTGACCTCGGTGGCCGGCAATGCGGCCCTGCTGCTGCACGAAGACGGTCTGCCGCAGGATGAGGTGATCGGCTACTTCGCCCGGTACGCGCTCGAATCACCGGAACGCGCCCGCAAGCGGCTCTCCTTCATCGCCGACCCGCTCTGGCGTGCCTACGTCTTCACCTATCACGTGGGGTACGACCTGCTCGGCACCTGGCTGGACCTTCCGGCCGACGATGCGGGCGACACCCGCCAAACCCGGTTCGCGCACCTGCTGGCCGAACAGGTCACGCCATCGGCCATCCTGATGGCCACCGCCTGACCCTGGCGCAAACGACAGAACGCCTCCGGTTGTGTGGTGCAACCGGAGGCGTTCTGCGTTCAAGATGGGGTCTGGCCGGAGTACGCCGGGCAAGAAGACCAGGAGAGGGGTGTTCGCCTGGTGAGCGGAGGGGGCGTACTCCCACACCGTTCCGGAGGGTAATCCGGGACTGTGTGATTAGCGGGGCCAGCCGTAGATGTTGATCATGCGATCGGCTTCCTTGAGGTCCTGGCGGGCCTCGTCGGCGGTGGGATACCCACTGCCGGACTGGAGAACGCCGAGATAGTAACGATCGAATCGGGACGACGTGTTACGGACCTGCCTGGTACCGTGCTGAAAAAAGCGCTTGATGGTGTTCATGGTCTTTTGGCTCCTCGCATCGGCAACGACGACGATGCTCATTCACTTTCTGATATCAGTATATCGATATAGAGATATCATGTCAAGCATTTTGGACCCAAAGTACGAGATTCTGACCCATTTTCAGGCACGAATCCTGGTGCCAAGCCGATATTATGCCGAAATCAGCATACATCCGGCCCGGCAAACGAATTCGCGGTGGCAGATCACGTGGCGACCCGGTGCATACCGCCCTGCGCGGGCGGCGTAGTACCATCACCGACAGGATCTACCGGGGTGGTGCGTTACCCCGCCTGCTCACCGTCCACCCCGTTTCGTCTGCGTGAGGATTGCTGGATGCCGGATCAACCCGCATCGTCGCGCGCGCCCCAACCCCGGCGCGCATCCCACATCCTGAGCATGGTGCTGTTCGTGGCCGCCATCGGTTTCGCGGCGGCGGCGGTCATCGTCTGGTACCAGGACCGGTCGAACTCCTCCAACACTCCGCCCGCCCCAACCGCCGAAGCGGGAGTCTATGGCTTGATTAACGTGCTGACCGCGTTGCAGGACGCAAAGATCGACGCCGACTACGGCCGCTCGCCAGCAACAGCCACGTCGAACCAGCTTGACCAACCGGGCCAGAATCTCCGGATCGGCGATGCCAATGTGTTCATCTTCATCTTCCCCGGGGCCAACGGTGCCTCCGCCACCAGCGCCCGCGAAGCCGCCACCACCGATCTCGACCCGGCCACCATGACGCTGCAAACCACCTCCGGCCAGGACGTCATCGACGGCAAACCGGTCCACATCTACCAGGGCGCCAACATCGTGGCCGTCATGGTGGGAGGCGACACCGCGTTGCAGGGTGACGTGCAGGCCGTGATCGAGGGACTGCCCTGAGCACTCCGCCGCCCGACCCACCAGTTTCAGACCCGCGCGACGTATTTCCCGATCCTCCACCCGAATCGGGGCTCCATTCCCTGATCGGCACCTCTGGCAAACCGATGACCCTGGCCGATACCGACGAGGACCTGGAGATCCACGGACGCATCGGTTATGGCACCCGCACACCGTGGATGCTCGGGATACTCCTGCTGGCCGTGGTGATCATCCTTGGCCTCTGGGCCTGGTTCGAACGCCGCGACGAACCGCAGGAACCGCGCGAGGCGACACCTTTCGAACTGACGACCTTCGATGGCGAGACCTTTCGGCTCGCCGACCAGCAGGGCAAGGTGGTGGTCGTCAATTTCTGGGCTTCGTGGTGCGAACCGTGCGTGGAAGAAATGCCAGCCCTGGCAGCGGCGGCCGAGCAGGCCGGTGACGACGTGGTGTTCGTGGGGGTGGGAGCCAAAACCGATCACGACGACGAGGCCCGGGCCTTCGCCGAAACCTATGGCGGCGACTACCCGCTCGGCCGGGACACCGCAGGCGGAGATCGGGTGAACGGCCGGATCCAGCTGGACTATGGCGTCTTCGCCTTTCCTTCCACCTTCATCATTGCACCCGATGGCACCATTGCCGCCGTCCTGGTGGCACCTATCACCAGCCCAGACGACATCATGCCGTACATCGAGGATGCCCGAGCCTGACCTGGAACGCGATGAGCCGCCGGAACATGCCCGGCGGCTCATGCAGAGGGAGGGGAAGGGATGGTGTGGGTCATATGTCCCAACCGGCCGCCATTGTGGGGAAGCGCCCGATCGGTAATGACATGATGAGAGTAGCACGCATGTTCTGATTTGACAAGAGGTCACAGATGGCTGGTTCTGAAACCACATTCGCGAGGGGGTGGCTCGCGGTCATGCCGTGCGTGCGGTGCAGGAATAACCCACCCTTCACCATTGATAACGTTGGTAGCCGGCAAAAGGTTGCATGGCCCAAAAGTCACAGGCGCCTTGCAGACGATGAAGGCGGACGGCATCATCGGCAGGACATTGCACGCCACATCCGGTGCCGTGCGACGAGGGACACAGACAATGGCACACGGTGAGTACAAAACCCCCGGCGGCAAGCTGGTTCAGGTCGACTTCACGATTCAGGATGGTCAGATTCGGCAGCCTGTCATTTCCGGCGACTTCTTCCTCTATCCTGATGAGTCCCTGGACCCCATGACGGCCGCCCTCGACGGCCTGGCCGTGACACTTGATGAGGATACGGTGGCCACGGCGGTGCGGCTGGCAATGCCGGCCGGAACCGATCTGGTGGGAACGTCGCCGGAAGGCATTGCGATTGCGGTTCGCCGGGCCATTGCCAGCAGTGAGGACAATTCCCGATGACCGATGCACTGCCGATCGACCAGATCGTG
>CAZNQC010000225.1:3683-5879 GCA_964574825.1 uncultured Sphaerobacteraceae bacterium
GACGACCGCTGGAAGGCCCACCAGTGGCGCCTCCTGCCCTCCATCCCCCTCTCACCCCACATGCAGGTGGCGATGGACGAGACCCTCACCCTGGCGGTGGGACGCGGTGAGCGGCCACCCACTATCCGGTTCTGGAACTGGGCGGCCGATGCGGTGGTGCTGGGCCGATTCCAGTCGGTGAAGAATGAGGTCAATGAGGACATCGCGGCGGCTGAGGGTGTCACCCTGGTGCGGCGAATCAGCGGCGGCGGCGCCATGTTCATCGAGCCGGAAGGCGCGATCACCTATTCCATTTACGCCCCGGAGGCGATGGTAAAGGGGATGAGCTTTCCCGAATCCTACGCCTTCTTCGACGCCTGGGTACTCGACGCGTTGCGGGAACTGGGCGTGAATGCCTGGTACGCCCCGCTGAACGATATCTCCTCCGACGGCGGCAAGATCGGCGGCGCCGCCCAGGCCCGGCGTGGTGGAGCTGTGCTGCATCACACCACCATGGCCTACCAGATGAACACCGAGCGAATGGCGCGAGTGCTACGCATCGGCAAGGAGAAGCTCAGCGACAAGGGCGTGACGTCGGCGGCCAAGCGAGTCGAACCCCTGCGCGAGCAAACCGACCTCGATCGCGACGTGATCATCCACCACCTGGTGGGCTACTTCCGCGCCCGCTATGGCCTGGTGGACGACGACTTCACGGCCGCCGAGGTGGCAGATGCCGAGCAACGGGTGACCGATCGCTTTGGCACGCGCGACTGGACCTGGTTCCTGCCCTGATCCGTCGCCAACCTGCCGGTCGAACACGCGTGAACGAAGCCCGCCCGTTGGCCAGCACGACCAACGGGCGGTTCTTCGGTTGCGCCAGAGTGGGCGGATGTCAGTCGGCGACACCGTAGCGCTGGGCACCAGGAGCGACGGCTTCCATCCAGATCACATCCCAGAAGCGGCCATCCATGAACTGGGCCTTGTGCCGGCGGCCAAACTCCCGGAACCCGGCCTTTTCATAGACCCGGATGGCAGGTTCGTTGTACTCGTACACCCGCAGCATGATGTTCTGCAGGCCAAGCACCCGAAAGGCGAAGTTGATCAGCAGCGAGGTCGCCTCCGACCCGAAGCCGCGTCCCCGCGAGGCGACGTCACCAATGTAGATGCCCATTTCGGCGGTGCGATTCCGGTAGTCGATGTCCTGCAAGGCAATGTTGCCAACCGGGCGCACCCCATCGTTGTCGATGATGGTGAACACCAGCGCGTCGGATCGCCCGCTGGCGTGTCGCTCGTACCAGTTGGTCACCCACTCGGTGGAATGGGGCTGGAAGCGACGATCGACCAGTTTGATCATCTCGAAGTCGTTGAGCCAGTGCTGGTAGTGCGGCAGCCACTCGCGGCGCAGGGGTCCAAGCGAAACCTTGCGTCCGGCGAGGTTGGTAACCGGCATGAGTTGACTGGCGGGTTGGCCGCTGTAAATGGTTGAGAGCTGTGCCATGTGGAATCCGTCCCTTCCCCTTGATGGATTCACGCGGGAGGCAGCCGGGAATCGTGCGTTCGTTTTCCTCAATGACAGGAATGAACGTTCGTCCCTATCACCCTGCTGACCCAATGATACGGATGTGGAGCCGCACTGCAAGTGTGCGAAATCCTTGATTTCATGGTCGTTTTGGCAGGTTGAGGGATGGTGAGGGGAAGCTGGGAAAAAGATGGGAGCCGTCAAGATCGTACGTTCGCAGGCATCGAGTGTACGAACACAGACATCAAAGTCAATTCCATCTCCCTCCAGATAGTGCACTCATACACTATCTGGAGGGATTGCCTTTATCCGAAAACCCGCCTGCTACCATGGAGAGACCAAGCCAACCATCTGCAGGGTCCGGGGATTTGCCTCATGTCCACCTCCTATCCATCTTCGCGCCAGCGTCGTCGCTGGTACTGGATCGATCTGATCCGGCTGGACGGTCGTGCCAGTCGACTTCAGTGGTGGCTGGTGGTGTTGACCGCGAACGCCATGATGACAATGCTGCTTCAACCAACGGTGAGCCCTTCAACCTCGCACCCCGATCCAGTAGATCCGTGGCTCTGGGTTCAACTTGTCGTGTTGGTGTTCTTCGCCCTGTTCGTCGTGGTGCACTGGACGGTTAGCGTGCGACGTCTCCACGATCGAAACAAATCGGGCTGGTGGATACTGCTGTACTTCGTGCCCGTGGTTGG
>CAZNQC010000226.1:0-1719 GCA_964574825.1 uncultured Sphaerobacteraceae bacterium
TGGGGAGGAACGTATCGGTTTGACGATCCATACATCGCGCATTCTTCAGCTTGAAGGAGCGGCCAATGTTCGTGACCTCGGCGGACTGCCGACATCTGATGGGGGATTCATTCGGCGTGGAAGCCTATTCCGCAGCGACGTTCTCTATCGCCTGACCGGGAACGACACCAGCGCGTTGCGGAAGCTTGGGATCCGGACGGTGATCGACCTGCGGTCGCGCCGCGAAGTCCGTGACTATCCCCAAAGCGCTCTCCAGGTTGCCGGAGTCCCACACATCAACGTCCCGATCGCCTCGGACGTGTACTCGGAAACAGGAGACATTGCGGAGGACTACCTGCTCCTCCTCCGCAACGCTGGTGCAGGTTTCCGTGAAATCTTCGGTCTGCTGGCAGACGATTGCTACCCCCTGGTCATCAATTGCTTTGCCGGGAAGGATCGCACGGGACTCGCCAGTGCGTTGATCCTGGGCGCACTCGGGGTGCCGGACGATGTGATCGTGGCCGACTACGCCCTCTCCGAGCAGCACATGCGGCGACACATGCACATCCACCGCGCCTCGGATGATGCGGAGGCCGATTCTGGTCCCTTGCCGCCCTGGCTTGAAGCGTCGGCCGCCACCATGGAAGCAACTCTCCAGGCAATCAGTGACGAATGGGGTTCCGTTCCTGGCTACCTGGCGTCGATCGGCGTCCCTGCCGAAGACCTCCAGCGGATCATCAGTACGCTTGTCGAGACTGCGAGCGAGCCTCGGAACGAGCTGTGACGGGTGTTCGGCCGCAGTGAAATGGCACGGCCTGTGAAACCAAATCCGCGAGCTTCGCAGGTACTCGGCGGTGTTGGTGGGCTATGAAACGGCTGACATCACAGGCAGGATCGCTGCCTCCGCAGATTCCTGGGGTTCGTGGGCGGTGCTTCCCACGCTCTGGTCCCAGAACTGCAGGATGGCGGTGCTGGTTGCCTGTGGTTGCTCCAGCGGCGGAATGTGTGAAGCTTCCGGGATGGTGGTGATCGTCGACATCGATGACTGTTCCGTCACCTCATTCGCCACTGTTGATGACCAGACGTGGTCCTCGGCCCCAACGATCATCAGGCGCGGGGTGGAGAGTGCGTTGTAGGTCGAGACCAGGTCCGGCCGACCCAGCATCATCGTATCCAGCACGCTCCCGAGTGCCTTTCGATCGGCCCCGGCGAAGGCCCGGCGGACCGCCTCCACCGCGCCCGGATCATTGGTGCGAACGGCAGGGGTGAGCAGGGTCTTCAGCACGGCATTGGTCAGGAACTGCCGCGGTCCGAACGCCTTGTAGAGCCAGACTGCCACCTGCAGATGCTTCCGCTCACTCGCTGGCAGCGGGACGAGCGGCGACCCGATGGTCACCAGTGAGGTAATCCGCTCCGGATGGTGCGCGGCGGCGACGATTCCTACATGGCCGCCCCAGGCGTTGCCCAGCCAGTCAGCCTCGGAAATGTCGAGCGCATCCATCACCTGCAGGGCGGCGGTGGCGCAATCCTCCAGCGTCGCGGTGCTGACGGTCATGTCGCTTCCACCGTGGCCGGGACCTTCGATGGCCACGAGGCGCCGGGCGCCTGCCAGGTCTGGCGCGATGCGATCCCATTGCTGGTTGTCGAGAAACAGGCTGTGCCAGAGCAGAGCCGCCGGGCCACTGCCGGTAACGTCCACGCGCAAAGCGCCAAGGCTGGTGTTGATGGTCTGGGACATGA
>CAZNQC010000226.1:1819-5860 GCA_964574825.1 uncultured Sphaerobacteraceae bacterium
GGCCCGATCGCCATGTTCTCCGGGCGGAGCCGGTTGCTCAGCACGTAGGGCGCATCGGTCCGCTGCACCAGCGGAATCTGGGCCACGTTCGTCACCACCAGATCGTTGAGGGCAATCAGAATCTCCGTCGCGCGCTCCTCATCGGTGGTCTGCAGCAACTCCTCGAACAGTGCGTCGTACTCGGCGTTCTGCCAGCGCGAGACATTGTCCCGCTGCCAGTCGTTCCCGGCCTGGGCGATGTTCTCGCCATCCGGGCCACCGTACCAACCGCTGAGGTAGGCGGTCGGAATCGGCGACGTCGGGCCGTTCGCCGCCAGCGTCAGGTCCCACGGGGCGTGCGCGGCGTTCTGCGAGTTGCCGGGCGAGCCATCGAAGTAGATCGAGCCATCGACCTGCACCAGGTTGACCCCGATCCCGATCGACTCCCAGTTGTCCTTGATCACCTGCTGGGTCTTCACCCGCACCGGGCTGTTCGGCGTCGCCAGGGTCAGCGTCAGGGGTACGCCGTCCTTCGCGCGCCGGTCACCATCCAGCACCCAACCGGCTTCGTCCAGCAGCGCCGCGGCCGCATCCGGATCGTACGCCCACGACGTGTTGGGCGAGGTGAACGATTCGAGGCCGGAAAGGATGTTGGCGGTCGGTGGCTGACCATCACCGTAGAAGGCCGTCGAAATCAGTTCCCGGTCGATCGCCAGGTTCAACGCCTGGCGGACCACATCGTCGCCGAGGATCGGGTGCGGGGTGTCCTTCTGCGAAATCTGGCCATCAACTTCCGTATTCGGGTCGGCGAAGTTCACGCCGAGCGACTCGATCAGCACGCCGGGGAAGGTGTGATAGCTGCCCTTGCCGCCGCTCTCTTCCAGCTGGGCGATCACTTCCGGCTCGACCTGGATGTTCCAGGCCCAGTCGAAATCACCCGTCTGCAGCACGGCCCGCGCCGCCGACGCCGGATCGCCGCCACCCTTAAGCAGCACGCTGGAGAAGTAGGGTTTGGTCGGCTCGCGATAGTTCTCGTTCAGGACGTAGGTGATCTGGTCGTTGGCGGCGAAGCTGTCGACCTTGAACGGCCCGGTCCCGATTGGGTTGGACAGAAAGGCTTCGTTGCGATTGGTGGGATCGTCGCCAAACGCGTGGGCCGGGTAGATCGGACCGAGGTGCGCCCCCGTGAACGGTTCGAACCAGGTCAGCGCCGGGTTGGCGAAGGTCACCACGGCTGTCAGCTCGTCCGGCGTTTCGATGCTGGAGATGGTGCTCCAGGTTCCGTAGTTGACCGACGCGTTGGAGTCGGTGGTGATCCACTCCCACGTGAACTGCACGTCACGCGAGGTGAAAGGTTCACCGTCGGACCAGGTGACATCTGGCAGCAGGGTGAAAGTGACGGTCGAAAGATCCTCGGCCAGCAGTCCGTTCTCGACCGATGGCACCTCGGTCACGAGGTTCGGGATGATCGAGCCATCGGGAAGGAAGTGCAGCAGTGGCTCCACCACCAGCGCGGCGGCGATGAAATCCTTGTCGCCCGATCCACTGTGTGGCGCGGCCACGCTCGGAGCCTGCCAGACGAGCAAGCGCAGGTCGCCGCCCGCGCCTCGCTCCTGCGACTCGGTGCCGAAGGCAGGGCGTCCGCTGGCGATTGCCGCCGGCGACGCTTCGGGTGAGGCGGTTTGGGCCGCGACTCCACCGCCCACGAGGCTGGTGGCGGCGGCACTCGCGATGGTGGCCTGCGTAAAGTGACGACGATTCAACCTGGACATGGCTGGTCCTCCAGATAGTGGTGGGGTGGTTCCCCAACGATCGATTGACGGAAGCGACTGCTCCCTCCTGCTGGTGAGTCTAGCGACTTCGCTTCCATTCGTATAGTGGGATCCATTCGGGGAAGTGTGCGGGGTGCACGACAACTTTCTCGTAGGCGGCCCAGGTCTGTGCACATCGTTCACTTTCCTCTGGAAACCTGCTTCCCGCTCCTATACACTCCGTTGCATCAGGGGCGCCTATCCGATGGCGCCAATGCCGGACGGTCGCGACTCGCGCCAGCGAGGGGTGGACCGTTTTCTGTTTGGAGGACCAATCATGTCCAGCAAGATCTCCGATTTCGCGGCGCAGATGCGCGGCGGGTCATTGTCCCGTCGCCAGTTTGGCCAGGGAGCGGCGGCAGCCGGTCTCGGCGCGACGGTCGTTGGCTCCGTCACTTCGACCGCCTTCGCCCAGGAAGCTTCGCCCGATGCCTCGCCGGTCACCGCACCGGGCGCCGTGGCACCTGACTTCGGCACCGAGAACCAGACCCGGGGCGAAGCCGGTGAACTGCGCATCATCCAGTCGCAGGCGCCAACCGTGCTGGCCGCTCACTCCTCCACCGGATCCAAGGACACCTATGCTGGCAACCTGGTGCTGGAGCCGCTGCTGGCCTATCTGCAGGACGGCTCCATCGCGCCGATCCTGGCTGCTACCGTCCCCTCGGTGGAAGATGGCACCGTCGCCGAAGACCTCTCCAGCGTCACCTTCTCGTTGAGAGAAGGCGTCCTCTGGAGCGACGGCGAGCCCTTCACCGCCAATGACGTTCGCTTCACCTGGCAGTGGGTCACCAATCCGGACAACACCTCGGTCAACGCCGACACCTGGGGCGTCATCTCCGAGATCGAGGTGATCGACGACCTGACCTTCACCGCCACCTTTACCGGGCCGCAGGTGGCCTGGTTCGAGCCATTCACCGGGGCCGACTGGGGCGTCATCTACCCCTCGCACGCGTTTGGTGACGACCCGGCCAACAGGAACGACGAGTTCCTCTCCTACCCGATCGGGACCGGGCCGTTCAAGGTCGATTCGTTCTCCCCGAACGATGCCGCGACCTTCTCCGCCAACGAGAACTATCGCGAGCCGAACAAGCCCGCCTTCGCCACGGTCGTTTTCAAGGGTGGTGGCGATGCCCTCTCAGCCGGTCGGGCCGTGATCCAGACCGGTGATTACGACTACGCCTGGAACGTGCAGGCCGAGCCGGAGATCCTCGCCGAACTGGAAGCCAATGGTGAGCGGGGCAAGATTCTGACCAAGACCGATACGACGGTCGAGGGAATTTACGTCAACTTCTCTGACCCAAACGCGGAGGTGGACGGTCAGCGGAGCGAGAAGAACACCCCGCATCCGTTCCTGACTGACAAGGCCGTGCGTGAGGCGCTCAACGTGGCGATCAATCGCGAGTTGATTTCGGGGCAGTTCTACGGCTATCCCGAGTTGGCCGAGTCGAACGCCCTGGCCGGCAACCCGTTCTTCGTCTCCCCCAACACCTCCTGGACGTTCGATCTCGATGAGGCCGCTCGCATCCTCGACGAAGCCGGCTGGGTGCTGGATGGCAGTGTCCGCCGCAAGGACGGCGTCGAACTCTCGCTCGTCTTCTCCACTCCCACCAACCAGGTGCGCCAGAAGACCCAGCAGGTGATCAAGGCCGACCTGGAGAGCATCGGCTTCAAGGTCGAACTGGCCCAGGTTGATGCCGGGATCTACTTCGACGGCTCCCCGGGCAACGATCAGAACTCCCAGCACTTCTACTGGGACCTGACGATGTTCTCCAGCGGACCGCCCAGCGCGGTGCCGGTCTCGTGGCTGAACAAGTGGTATGCAGGCCCGGATGGCGAGAACATTGCGCAGGCTTCCAACCAGTGGTCCAAGGCCAACATCCAGCGCTGGCAGGACCCGGAGTACGACGCGCTCTATGAATCCCTGCTGGAGGCGACGACCCTTGAAGAGGCTCAGGAAATCCTGATCGCCCTCAACGACCGGGTGATTGAGGAAGTGGCGTTCATTCCGATTATCCTGCGGCCGTTCTTCAATGCCGCCTCCAACCGGCTGCGGGAAGAGAACATCGGCAACGAGAACGGTTACGCCACTCCATACTGGAACATCGCGAACTGGAATCTCGCCGAGGAATAGGCCTGCCGCCCATCCTCAGTTGACAACCCGGCCCGGTGTGGATCGCTCCACCCGGGCCGGGTTTGTGCTCTCTCCGGCTTGTGAAGGAGACACCGCTGGTCCGACCGGATTGGGTGATTT
>CAZNQC010000227.1:0-2006 GCA_964574825.1 uncultured Sphaerobacteraceae bacterium
CTGATCTCGTGCGCCAGCTTGAACCCCTCACGGCTGGTTTCGAGGAACCGGTTCTTCAGTTCGTCGGCCGGGGCGAAAGCAATCGAGTGCACCAGCATATCGATCTTGCCGTACTCGGCGGCGAGCTCGTTGCGCAGGGTGACGATTTCCTCGTCGTTCTGCACGTTGCAGACGAAGGTCTTCATGCCAGGTACGGTGGCGGCCAGCTTCTCGGCGTTGGCCCTGGCTCGGTCGTCAACATAGGTGATGGCCACGGTGGCGCCGTTGTTGGCCATCGCCTCGGCGATCTGCCAGGCAATACTCCACTGGTTCTGGACCCCCATCACGATGGCCGTCTTGCCAGCCAGCAGGGTGGACGTTGGGGCAGCGGAATCAGTCATGCAGAAGCTCCTTCTGGGTGCTGGGCACAAGTTTGCCCGAAACGACGGGTGTTCCCGCCATGGCGATTGCTCCGGAGCCTGGCCCCGGTGGTATCTTGACGCCGGACAAGCAGGAGAATGCCGGTGGAAACCCACCTGGCAGGAACCTGCCTCACGCTGCCGGCATCCGTGTTGGCGACAGCGTACGACATTCGCCGGATGCCGGACATGGTGCGGCGCCGAAGGGACACCCGATGACATCGTCCGTGGACAGCAACCTGATTCCCATTTTCGACGGCCACAATGACACGATCCTGAGCCTGATCGACACCGGCCGTTCCTTCTACACGCGCTCCGAGCAGGGACACATCGATCGCGTTCGTGCCCAGGAGGGCGGACTGGCTGGCGGGTTCTTCGCCGTGTTCGTGCCCACCATCGATCCGGACACCGCGGAGGGCCAGGGAATTGTCGCCGCGCTGGGCCGGGGCATGGATGGTGTTCCCGTTCGGGGTGAAGACGGGCCGACCCTGGCGTTTGCCCAGCAGTTCGTGATGACTGCGGTGGGCGAGTTGCTGCACATCGAGGCCGGTGAGGGTGCCGAGGTGGCGTTTGACGAGACGCTCGGCTTCGATATGCCGCAACACCCGCTTAACTTCGTGCAGTCGGCCGCCGAACTGGCCGACAACATCGAAGCTGGCGAATTCTCGGCCATCCTGCATTTCGAAGGCGCGGAGATGATCGACGAGCATCTCTATGCCCTGGAGATGTACTACGCAGCGGGGTTGCGGTCACTGGGACCGGTCTGGTCGCGTTCGAACATTTTTGGCCACGGTGTGCCGTTCGCCTACCCGTCCACGGGGGATACCGGACCAGGGCTGACCGACCTCGGCAAGGAACTCATCAAGGCCTGCAATGGGCTGGGCATCATGGTCGATGTCTCCCACATGACCGAGAAGGGTTTCTGGGACGTCGCCGCGATCACCGAGGCGCCGATTGTGGCCACGCATTCCAACGTGTACGCGATTTGCCCGGCCTCGCGAAACCTGAGTGACAAGCAGCTGGACGCGGTTCGCGATTCGGACGGTATCGTGGGCCTCAACTTCAATTGCGGATTCCTGCGGCCGGACGGTGCGCGCGATTCGAATACCCCGCTGGAGGTCCTGGCCGATCATCTCGATTACATGGTCGACCGGATCGGTATCGACCGGGTGGCATTGGGTTCCGACTTCGACGGCGCCCAGATGCCGGACGATCTGAGCGACTGCAGCAAGCTGCCGAACCTGGTGGCGGTGCTGCGTGAGCGCGGCTACGACGATGACGCGTTGCGCAAGATCGGCTACGAGAACTGGCTCCGCGTGCTGGAAGTCACTTGGGGGATGTAGGTCCGGGAAACGCCAGGCGACCGAAGTGAGCAAACGGGCACGGGGAGCGGACCTCCCGTGCCCGTTTGGCGTTTCGCTACAATGCAGGGAGCAAACCACGCGCCAGGAGTTACCCATGGCTGTTTCTCGTTCCGAATCTCCAGTTGAAATGTCCACCGTCACCACCTCGGAGCTGGGGTTGGGTGAGCGGATCGACAAAGTGAGCCGCCGGGAGTCGCGCATCCTGGTGGAAGAGAATGGCGAGCCGGTGGCGGTGATCGTCTCG
>CAZNQC010000227.1:2106-5830 GCA_964574825.1 uncultured Sphaerobacteraceae bacterium
TCCCTTCAGCGCCCGCTCCGTTGTTTGTGATCCGCGGAATGGCGCCTACTCGGCGGACGCCAATTCCGGCTCCGCGAGGAGATTCTCCAGGTCGAGGCGACGGGTGTACATCGTCACCTCCCCGTTGGCGTCCACTGGCCACAGCTCTCGCGGACGGTCCCAATAGAGTTCGATGCCGTTGCCGTCGGGATCGTTGAGGTAGAGCGCCTCGCTGACGCCGTGGTCGGAGGCCCCGCCGAGCGGCCACCCAGCATCGATCAGGCGGCGGAGCGCATCGGCGAGTTCGGCTCGTTCCTTGTAGAGAATCGCGACGTGATAGAGACCGGTTGTGCCGGGCGGAGGCGGGGTGCCACCCTTGCTCTCCCAGGTGTTGAGACCGATGTGGTGGTGGTAGCCGCCGGCGGAAATGAAGGCCACCTGGTCGCCCATGCGGATGACGATGTCGAATCCGAGGATGTCGTGATAGAAGGCCAACGCCCGGTCGATATCAGCGACCTTGAGGTGGACGTGGCCGATGCTGGTGGTCGGCGAGATGGGGTTGGCGGACTTGACGTTGGACTGGCCCTGGTACTGGTGCATGGCTGGATCGCTTTCCTGATGGTTTCGAGCATGATGCTGTATAACTAACTAATGGTAAGTATAAGCATTTTGATCGCGCTGGCAAGCACCGGGCGTGCCGTACAATCCCATCGACACGGCGGTCACGAAGTACGCGGGAGGGGTCCAGGTGCGAGAGCTGAACCGGCGGCAACAATCCGATGAGCGGGTAGCGGTCATTGGGTTGGGGCGCTTCGGCACGAGCGTGGCGCGAACGCTGCACGAACTGGGCTACGAAGTGACCGCCATCGACCGGGGCGAAAAGCAGATTCGCGAGTGTGCCAACTTCGTGACGCTGGCCGCCCAGGGTGACGGGACTGACCAGGAACTCCTGCAGCAACTCAACGTGCAGCAGTCTGCCGTTGCGGTGGTGGCCCAGGGTGAGAGTCTCGAATCGAGTGTGTTGAGCACACTGTTGCTGAAGAAGCTCGGTGTGCCCTGGGTGGTGGCCAAGGCCAAATCCACCCTTCACGGTGAACTTCTGCGCAAGGTTGGTGCGGACAGGGTGGTCTTTCCCGAACTCGACGCGGGGATTCGGCTCGCGCACTCCATCGGGGTGCGCCACGTCAACGACTACCTCTCCCTTTCGGCGACGACCGGGATCGCCAAGCTCCAGGCTCCGGCCAACCTGATCGGCCATTCGATCGCCGACGTGCTGGGCGACCAGACGGCCAAACTCAGCGTGCTGCTGATCAAGCGGGGCAACCAGCTGATTTCGGTGCCGCACTACCAGGAAGTGATCCAGGCACAGGATGAGTTGATCATCGTGGGCGCCGACGCCGAGATCGAGGCCTTCACGGAGCGGAATCCGGATGTGAAGGCGCCCGTGGCGTCCATCGCCAGCTAGGCGAGGTTCAGGTGCCCGACCAGCCTCCTCGCCGCCTGCCTGGCAACCGGGTGGTTCGCAAACGGCGCAACCCCACCCAAATCATCGATATTCCGGCGTCGCGGGTGGCAGGTGATGCCCCAAACGTGCGTTCGAGCGCAAAGCGTTTCGTGCTGGCCTTCACCCTTGTTGTCATTCTGGGGGCGGTGCTGCTGGCGCTGCCGTGGACGACAGAGAGCGGCAAGGCCACCTCGTTCGAAGATGCGTTCTTCACGGCGGTGTCGGCATCGTCGGTCACCGGGCTGGTGGTGGTCGACACGCAGGATCACTGGAACTTCCTCGGCGAGTTCATCCTGCTGGTGCTGATCCAGGTGGGCGGCCTGGGTTTCATGGTGGGAGCGTCCCTGGTGCTGGCCTCGCTGGGGCGGACGCTGACGCTGCGAGACTCCCTGTTGCTGCAGGATGGTGCCCCAACACTTTCCCTCGCCGAAGCTACACACCTCTCCAAGCGGATACTCAAGTTCATTTTCTGGTGCGAGGCCATTGGAGCCGTGATCATGACTGGCGTGTTGCTCCATGAGGGGCGCAGTCTCGGCGTCGCGATCTGGCATGGGATCTTCACGTCGGTCTCCTCCTTCTGCAACGCCGGGTTCGATCTGGAGGGCAACTTTTCGTCGGTGATCGGGTTCTCCGACTCGTTCATCTTCACGTCGACATCGCTGGTGCTGATTCAGGCTGGCGCGCTCTCCTACATCACGTTCAGCGATGCCTGGAACAAGAAGGTGTGGAAGCGTTTTGCCCTCGACACCAAGCTCGTGCTGCTGGCCAATGCCATCCTGCTGATTGGTGGGGCGGGCGTGTTCATGGCGTTGGAGTGGAACAATGCCATGCTCGGCTACGACAACTGGCTCAAACCGCTGACCGCGCTCTACCAGAGCGCCTCGGTGCGAACGGCCGGATTCTCGGCGATGCCATTCAATGATGTGCATCCGGCGACCACCTTCTTCTCGATCGGGGCGATGCTGGTCGGTGGGGCGGCAGGATCGACGACCGGTGGCGTGAAGCTGGCAACGATCGCGATCGTGGTGATCGCGGTGATCTCGACCGTGCGTGGCCAGCCCGATGCCCAGGCGTTTGGGCGCAGGATTTCGACCCAGCTCGTGTTCCGGGCAATGGCTGTGATCACCCTCTTCCTCTTTGCCCACTTCCTGCTGACGCTGGGCCTGGCGGTGACCGAGGATGTGATTGCCCACAAGTCGTTTGGGTTTCTGGCAATCATGCTGGAGGCGATGAGCGCGATCGCGACCGCCGGGCTTTCCACTGGCATCACCCCGGAAATCTCGACGCCAGGCAAGATTCTGCTTTGCCTCGGCATGTATATCGGGCGGCTAGGTCCGCTGACGGCGGTCTATGCCCTGCAACGGCGCCAGAAACAGGCGCTCTACCGCTTCCCCGAGGCACCGATCCGCATCGGATAACCATCAGCTGCTGTCAGCACACGGAGGATCACATGCCTGATTACCGATACACACTGGTCGATGTCTTCGCCGCCAATCCGCTGGAAGGCAACCTGCTGGCGGTCATCGAGGATGCCGATTCGTTGGCGGATGAAACGATGGCGACCCTGGCGCGGAGGTTCCGGCTCTCGGAGACCTCGTTCATCCAGGAAGCGGCCTCGGCCACCGCGACGTACCGGCACCGGATCTTCGTGATCGAAGGTGAGATACCGTTTGCCGGGCACCCTTCCCTGGGGACGGCGGCAGTCTGGGCCTACCGGCATGGCGTGTCCGAGGCGGACCTGGTCCAGCAGACGCTGTCCGGTGAGCAGCGGCTGCACGTTGAACTCAATGGCCGGAGCGGGCGGGCGACGATCTGGCAGAACCCGGCGCAATTTGGCGAGATCGTCGAGGGAGGGCCGATCCTGGCCTCGCTGGGACTTCCTGCCGAGGCGGGACATCCGACCCTGCCCACCCAGATGATGTCCACCGGCCTCCCCACTCTCGTCGTCCCGCTGGCCGATGCGAGCTTCCTGGCAAATATCCGGCTCGATACGGGGCTCCTGGAGCAGGTGGGAACGATGCCGGACGGCACGCGGCCACTCACGTTCTACGTTGTCGCCGAGGTTCAGGCGGGCGAGTGGCAGGCTCGATCGTTTGGGACAGACCTCGCTGGCGGCGAAGATCCGGCGACGGGATCGGCCGCCGGGCCATTTGGGGCCTACCTGAAGCACTACACCAATCAGGCAACGGTTCACATTCGACAGGGCGTCGAGATGCTCTGCCCCAGCGAACTGTTGGTCGA
>CAZNQC010000228.1:0-5819 GCA_964574825.1 uncultured Sphaerobacteraceae bacterium
GCAGGTGGCGTTGCATCCTCCATCTGGCTCGGATGTGTCGACCCGTCCCCCCGAACCTGAACAGGCACGTGCATTCCTGCGGTCCATTGACGACGGCTCACTGCCGATAGTCCGCCGTCGCCTTGACCAACGCATCGAAGAGACGGAATCTCGCCACATTTCAGAAAGACGGAGCTGGCAAAGGTGGCACTGGAACAGGAGATAGCCACGATGCACCGCTGGACATCCGGGCACGCAGTGCTAGGATGGGCTTACCTCACATAAGGGAGTGCCGGTCAGAGGGGACCACACCACGGAAGGAGATCCGCAATGGACCGTTCCATGTCACCCGCACCGATAGAGACTCCTCCGGTTGCCAGTCACAACCACCACGGCTGGCTGGATGCCAGCATCGCCAGCGGCTTCGTGGCCACCATCGTGATGAGTCTGACGATGGCCATCGGCTTCGGTCTCGCCCGGGCAATTGGCGATACCCAGGGCGGCACGTTCGAACGATGGCTCGCCGCGCTCGCCTCCAATGACCTCATCAACCGCATCGGCGAAGGTGTCGCGATTGGCCTCGTGCTGAACCTGGTACTTGGTCTTGTCTGGGCCATGATCTACGCCCGCTGGTTCGTCCAGCGCCTGCCCGGGGCTGGCTGGCAACGCGGCATGCTCTTCTCGCTGATTCCCTGGCTGCTTTCGCTGCTGGTCTTCTTCCCGCTGACCGGTCTCGGTCTCTTCGGCCGCGAACTCGACGCCGGGTTCCTGCCTGCCGCCGGCAATCTGGTGCTGCACCTGGTCTACGGTGCCGTGCTGGGAAGTCTCTACCGCGCCGATGTCGGTGCCCGCGCCGGCGACCCCAGCCCGCTGGATGTGGATATCGACCTCACCCCACATGGCAGCCGCGCGACCACCGTCGGCATGCTGGTTGGCGGTCTCCTGGGTGTCCTTGGCGGCTGGTGGTTCGCTCCCAGCGTTGACAATCTTGCCGCCGAACCCCTGGTGATCTTCGGCGGGCTGCTGATTGGGGCCGCCATGGGCTTGACGCTCGGCACCTTCGCTGGCATGCACGACGACGAGGATCCTGCCCGTCGCAGTGTCTGACGTTCCTGCATCGGAAACGACCGCGCCCTCAGCGCACCGCAGCCTCAACGACGGCAAACCGCTTGGTATCAGCATCGAGCACCGCCCGGCAGCCGATCGGGAGCGTCTGCAATGGCGTCGTGTGTCCGGTATCGGTTCCAGCCAGGACCGGAAAGCCGAAGCGAGCCGTACGCTCCCGAATCACTCGATCCAGCCGCCAGACCTCATCCTGCTCGTATCCATAGGGGCGCGCCACCACGAGACCGTTGATCTGGTCCAGCACACCCATGTTCTCGTAGTCCATCAGCAACCCATCGACATCTTCCGGGGTTGGTTGTTCTTCGGATGTCTCCAGAAAGAGGATCGCCCCCTGGACGCTGGGCCAGAAGGCGGTGCCGCGCAGGTGCTGCAGGCTCTCGAGACAACCGCCGAGCAACTGTCCCTCGCCCCGCCCGGAACCGAGCCACCGCCAGCCTGAGGCCGGTTGCCGCCGGCGGGCGCGGGTGAGGTCCTCACCGGTCTCCCAATCCTGAAACTCCTCGGTCCACCACGGTGCCGGGGCAAGGTCCCCGAGTGGTTCGGGACGCGAGATCGCCCGGAGCACCTGTTCGCGCGAGAAGTCCGGCATGGCGGGATACTCGGCCCAATCGGTCAGCAGGGCCGGACCGTTGAACGTCACCAGGCCAGTCCGAGCGTGGATTGCCAGGTTGAGGACAGTGATGTCCGAGAAGCCCATGAACACCTTGGGATTTCGCCGGATCAGGTCCCAGTCGAGCAACGGCAACAGATGGCAACTGTGGTCACCGCCGATCGTTGCGAGGATCATCGTCACCTCCGGATCGGCGAACATGGCGTGGAGATCGTTCACTCGCTCGGCAGCCGTCGCCGAAACATGCCCGGCATTGCCAAAAGCGTGCGGCGCAACCTTCACCCGGAACCCGAGGGCCTCCAGTGTTGCGATACCACGCCGGGCCCGCGGAACGAACGACTCCCCGCCAAACCACGAGGGGCTGACGATGCCGATCGTGTCGCCGGGCTTCACGGCTGGCGGCACGATTTGTGCTGGCTGGTCCATTGCTGTTCCCTCGCATGAGCCGACGTACGGATCACCCACGGCTTTCTCGGTTGGCCGAGGTCGGATAGGATTCCGGGAGCGTTGCCAACCGATTCCCATTCATCGCCGGAGGCTCTCATCCATGGCCGGTTCCCGCAAGGTCATCATCACCTGTGCCGTCACCGGGGCAATCCACGTCCCGTCGCAAACCCCCTGGCTGCCGGTCACCCCGGACCAGATCGCCGAGTCGGCGATTGGGGCCGCAGAAGCCGGGGCGGCGATCATTCACCTGCACGCCCGCAATCCGGAAGATGGCTCACCCGACGGCCGGGTCGAGACGTTCAAGGAATTCCTTGAGCCGATCAAGACCAGCACCAACGCCGTCATCAACATCACCACCGGCGGCGACCCGACCAAGCCGATCGAGGAGCGCCTCTCCGCCCCGATGGCCCTCGCCCCGGAGATGTGCTCGCTCAACATGGGCTCGATGAACTTCGGTCTCTACCCGATGGCCGCCCGCATCAAGCATTTCGAGCACGAGTGGGAGCCGGTCTACCTGGAGAAATCCCGCCAGAACATCTTCCGCAACACCTTCGCCGACATCGAATACATCCTCCGCGAACTGGGTGACGAACGCGGCGTCCGCTTCGAACACGAGTGCTACGATGTCGGCCACCTCTACACCCTCGCCCACTTCATGGACCGTGGTCTGGTGAAGCCTCCGATCTTCGTCCAAACGATCTTCGGTATCCTCGGCGGCATCGGTCCGCACCCGGAAGACCTGCTGCACATGAAGCGCACCGCCGACCGTCTCTTCGGTGACGACTACGTCTGGTCGATTCTCGGCGCCGGCCGCCACCAGTTCAACCTCGTCACCACCGGCGCGACAATGGGTGGCAACGTACGGGTGGGTCTGGAAGACAACTTGTATTATGGAAAGGGCGAGCTAGCCGAATCGAATGCCGCCCTGGTCGGCCGCATCCGCCGCATCCTCACCGAACTCTCACTCGACATCGCCACCCCCGACGAAGCCCGGGAGATGCTGGCCCTCAAGGGACCGGCAAATGTGAACTTCTAGAGCAACTGGCACCTGGCGGAATCACCTGCTTCGGACAGAAATGCGAAACCGCCCTGGTCTCGCGCTTGCAAAATCATGGATTCGTGGCATCGTTAGACCATGTGTACGGACAGGTTCGGCACCGCAAGGGACCAGCAGATGACCATGACCGATTCCCTGCATCACCAGCACGATTCGGAGGACGACGGCTTCGAGACCTTCCTGCTCGGAGCCGCGGGGGCATTCCCCAACAACGATCGGCTCCCCGTCATCCTCTATCGCGATGTTGTGCCCCTCGACAACACCGAACCGGCCGCCTCTCTGGAAGATGTCTTCCTGGCCAACGGTTGGGATGGCGTCTGGCGCAACGGCATCTTCGGCTACCACCACTACCACGCCACGGCCCACGAGGTGCTCGGCATCGCCTCCGGCACCGTCACGGTCGAACTCGGCGGCGACGACGGTCCGCTCATCGAACTCGAACCTGGCGATGTCGTCGTCCTGCCCGCCGGGGTCGCTCATCGCAACGTCGACTCCTCGCCCGACCTCGTGGTCGTCGGCGCCTATCCTGCCGGACAGATCTGGGACGTCAACTCGGGCGAAGTCGCCGATCATCCTCGCGTGGATGAGAGCATCGCTGCCGTCCTGCTCCCAACCACCGACCCCGTCTATGGACCGGAGGGGCCCCTGATGTTGCTCTGGACCCGGCAAGGAGCATCGTCATGATCCGGATTCTCGCCGAGCGGGACATCGCCGCCCCAGCCGATCGCGTCTACCGCATCCTGGCCGACTACAACTCGCACCACCCACACATCCTGCCGCCTGCCTTCACCAGCCTGATCGTCGAAGAAGGCGGCGTGGGTGCCGGCACCGTCATCCGGTTCACGATCAAGGCCGGTGGCCGCACCACGGCCTATCACCAGCAAATCCTGGAGCCCGAACCGGGCCGGGTGCTGATTGAAGACGACCTGGACACCGATCTGGCCACCACCTTCACGGTGACGCCCACCGCCACCGGATGCCACGTGCGCATGGAGTCCGTCTGGACCCCACATGGCCTGCAGGGCCTCGTGGAACGCCTGCTTGCGCCGCGCATGTTGCGGCCGATCTACCTGCAAGAACTGGCCTTGCTGGAGCAATACGCCCAGGACCACCCCGACGCCTGACTCCCCCTGCTGGCCAAGGATCAACACTCCTTTCGTGTTCCACCGTTGCTGCCTGTCCGGTGATACCAGCACAATACGGAGATGAATCGGGCGCCTCCCCGCGTCCGGCCTGTTCGCTGCGTAGATCGGACCTCTCCATGCAATCCATCTGTATCTTCTGTGGTTCCAGCATCGGCGCCCTGGACGCCTACCGCGACGATGCCATCCTGATGGGCGAAGCCATCGCTCACCGTGGCCTGCGCCTCGTCTACGGCGGCGGCAAGGTCGGCCTGATGGGTGTGGTCGCCGATGCCGCCCTGCAGGCCGGAGGGGACGTGCTGGGCATCATCCCGGAATCACTGATGCTGAAGGAGGTCGGTCACGGTTCACTGACCGAACTGATGGTCACCCGCACCATGCACGAGCGGAAGGCGGCCATGGCCGACGCCGCCGATGCGTTCATCGCGCTCCCGGGCGGCTTCGGCACCTTCGATGAACTCTGCGAGATCCTCACCTGGGGACAACTCGGCATTCACCAGAAGCCGATCGGGCTGCTGGACACGGCGGGCTTTTTCAGCCAACTCACCAGTTTCTTCGACTTCGTGATGGATCAGGGATTCCTGCGGCCGGAACACCGCGATCTCCTGCTGGAAAGCACGGACCCCGACCTGTTGCTCGACCGGCTCGCCACATGGGTGCCACGCAATGTCGCGAAATGGGCCGACGTGACGGTGCGGTAGGCCGACTCGAAGGAGTCATGTCCGGGAATCGCAAGCCGGAAGAAGCCACGTCCGATCCCCCTGGCGATACTGAACTCACCGGCGAACGATGTGGTGGCCAGGCAAGGAGGTTGCCACATCGCTCGCCACCGGACAGCGTCGTCTTGATCTCCAGGAGAAAACCATGGCCACCGTCAGCACCTATCTGAACTTCAACGGCAACACCGAGGAGGCCTTCACGTTCTACAAGGACGTCTTCGGCACCGAGTTCCTCGGCGACATCATGCGCATGAAGGACGTGCCGGTGGGTCCAGGCGACGCAACACCAGCCGACCACGACGCCAACCTGGTCATGAACATCGCCCTCCCGATCACCGCTGGACACATCCTGATGGGCACCGATGCCACCGAATCGATGGGGTTCACCATCAACCAGGGCAACAACGTCTCCATCTGCATCGATCCGGACACCAGGGACGAAGCCGACCGCCTCTTCGCCGCTCTCAGCGACGATGGCAAGGTCAACATGCCGTTGGCGGACGCCTTCTGGGGCGACTACTTTGGCGACTGTGTCGACAAGTTCGGCGTGCAGTGGATGATCAACTACACGACCAAGGAATAGCCGGTCCCAATCCAGCCCATTGAAGTTTCCCCCTAACCTCATCGAACTCCGGTCGCCCGCAACACGTGATACTGCCTGGTTGCCGCCACGGTCTCGACCCGCTCGAAGACCCGCTCCATTCGCTTGCCATAGGCCAGAAACGCATTCGCCACCACCA
>CAZNQC010000229.1:0-5799 GCA_964574825.1 uncultured Sphaerobacteraceae bacterium
GTGACGGGCGGTTCCCGGGCACGATGGACGTGTTGGATCTTCTCCGCTCGCGGGAGGATGTCGTGAAGTACATGCTGCTGATCCTTGGTGGAGCCGATTGGGCTGACTCGATGACCGAGGAGCAGGTTGCGGCTGGCATGGCGGCCCATGGCGCGTTCGCCGCCTTCCTGCAGAGCAGGGGGCTCCCGTTCGAAGGGGAGGCGCTGCTGGCACCGCGCACGGCGAAGACGGTTCGCCGGGACGGAGATGAACTCCTCGTCACCGATGGTCCGTTCGTCGACGTCAAGGAAGGTATCGGCGGGTACTACATTGTCGAAGCCGCTGACCTGGACGAGGCGATCGATGTGGCCAAGCGTTGTCCAACGTCGCTGGCGGTCGAGGTCCGCCCGGTGTATGCCACGGATGCTTAACGATCCGGTTCCAACATCACGGCACGATGGGCGAGACTCGCACCACACCAGGAGATGACGACGTGAAATACATGCTGATGATCATTGGCCGGACCGAGTGGGAAGGCGAGTACTCCGAAGCCGATTTTGCCGAGGAGATGGCTGCCCATGGGGCATTCGCCGAGTACCTGCAATCTCGCGGCATCCCGTTCTCGGGGGAAGCGCTGCACGAGACTAGCGCGGCATCCACCGTGCGACACGGTCCCGATGGCATCACCGTTACCGATGGTCCATTCGTTGACCTCAAGGAAGGGATCGGCGGGTTCTACCTGATCGAAACCGACAGCCTGGAGGAGGCGATCGAAGCCGCCAAGCGCTGCCCGGCCGAGATCGCCGTCGAAGTCCGGCCCGTGTACGACACGGAAGGCTGATGCTGTGGATCCGGTCGAGGCGGCGCTGACCGCCGCCTGGGAACAGAGCTGGTCGCGGGTGATCGGCAGGTTGGTGCGCGAGACACGCGACCTCGACCTGACTGAGGATGCAACCCAGGATGCCTTCGTGACGGCGATGGAGACGTGGCCGCGCGATGGCATCCCGGGCAACCCGGAGGCCTGGCTGATGACAGTGGCGCGGCGCAAGGTGCTCGACCGCCAGCGACGGGCGAGCACACTCGCCCGCAAGCTGCCGTTGCTGATCGTGCCGCCCGACGATGGT
The DNA here is from genome assembly GCA_964574825.1 of uncultured Sphaerobacteraceae bacterium. Classification (GTDB taxonomy): domain Bacteria; phylum Chloroflexota; class Chloroflexia; order Thermomicrobiales; family UBA6265; genus JACCYX01. The sequence continues at coordinate 1,104 of CAZNQC010000229.1, forward strand.
GACGTCGAACCGGTCAACGCCTGGCACGACGACCAGTTGCGGTTGATCTTCACCTGTTGCCACCCGACCCTGGCTCCCGAGAACCGGGTGGCCCTGGCGCTGAGGCTGATTTGCGGAATCGACACGGCAACCATCGCCCACCTCTTTCTCGTGCCCGAACCGACGATGGCGGCTCGGCTGACCCGAGGCCGGAAGAAGATTGCCGCGGCCGGGATTGCCTGGCGCGTTCCCGATCCAGCCGAAATGCCGGAGCGGCTGCAGGCGGTTGCGGATACCGTCTACCTCCTGTTCACGGCAGGACACACGCGGCCGATTGGCGAGGACCTGCTCGATCCGGTGCTGCTCGATCGCAGCGAGTCGCTGGCCCGCTTGATCGCTGACCTGCTCCCCGGGCAACCGGTGGCGCTGGGTCTCTTCGCGCTGATCCGGTTGTCCAACGCTCGCCGGCTGACGCGCCAGGACGAGTGGGGAAACCTGATCCTGCTGGAGGACCAGGACCGCACTCGCTGGGACCGATCTGCCATCGCCGAGGGCGTGAGCGTGCTGGAGCGGTCATTGATGCTGACCAGACCCGGTCTTCCCAACCGGTACGCGCTGCAGGCGGCCATTGAAGCCGTCCATCTTGAAGCACCGACCTCTGCCGAGACAGATTGGCCGCAACTGTTCGCGCTGTACACGTTGCTCGACGCCATCGCGCCGTCACCGCTGGTGAAGCTCAATCGGGCGGTGGTGCTCTCCCGGCTCGAAGGCGTGGCTGCCGGGCTCCACGCACTCGACGAGATCCGGGTCGATTCGGCTTCCACGCTGGCGGCTCCGCTCGCGATTGCCCGGGCCGACCTCTTTCGCCGAGCCGAAGATTGGGGTGCCGCGGCCGATGCCTACCGTGAGGCGATAGCGCTGACCGATAACGACGTACAGCGAGCCTTCCTCGCGACCAGGTTGCGGGATGTCGACGTTCGGCTCAGTCTGGCAGGGTGACGGCTCGCAGATATCGCTCGCCCTGGGCGCGGACGATGTTGGCCAGTTCGGGGGGTGATTCCACCGTGAACTCGGCATCGAAGGCGACCATCCACATCGCGATTCCCGCCAGGTCGTCGGCCCCGGTATGCAGGCGGCAGGTGTTGGCATCGATTGCCTCCACCGAACCCATTTGGGACGGGATGCTGGCAGCCACGTGGTCGGCCGATGCCGCGATTCGAATCGTTGCCACATGATCCCACCCGGCCCGGGACACGTTGTCCGATATCCATCTCGTCACGTCGGCGTCCGGAAGGTCGCGCAGAGGAAACAGCCTGCCGGTTGGATCGACGCGGCTGATCCGATCCACGCGAAAGGTGCGCCAATCGGTACGGTCGTGGTCCCAGGCCAGCAGATACCAGCGCGTATCCCAGTTCACCAGCCGGGTTGGGTCGACGATCCGGCGGGACTGGGTGCCGTCGTGGCGGGTGTAGTGGATGCGTTGCGATTCACGGTCCCTGGCCGCGGAGGCCAGAAGCTGGAGGGTCTCCGCGTTGGTTGCGCCGGGTTCTGCGCCAAGTGTTACCCGGGAGGTCGATTCCTGTAGTGCGGTCACGCGTTGCCGGAGCCGGTGCGGGAGGACTTGCTGGAGTTTGGCCAGCGCCCGGTGGCTTGCTTCGTCCAGACCACTGATGCCGCGCTCACCAACCGTTGCCAGGCTGATTGCGATGGCCACCGCCTCATCGTCGTCAAGCAGCAGGGGCGGCATCTCGGCACCTGCTCCCAGCCGATAGCCGCCGATTGGTCCGCGCCGAGCCTCCACCGGATAGCCGAGGTCGCGCAGGCGTTCGATGTCGTTGCGAATCGTGCGCGCGGAGACTTCCAGGCGGGTGGCCAGGTCAGGACCGGTCCATTCCTGCCGCACCTGGAGCAGAGCCAGCAATTTGAGCAAGCGGCTGGTGGTATCGGTCATGGGATGTTGCCTTCCTGACTCCCTGATTTCGGACCTCGGTGACGCATGGCGTCGTCTTTCTGGATATTGGTGTCCAATCAGGAACGAAACGTGCCTGATTGGATTCTATCCTGAAGTCAGTGGCAATGCGGTCACGTGCAGCAGCAGGAGAAACCCCGGATGACTCAGCCAACTCCGTCGACAGCCGTCACCCCGTTCACCATCGACGTTCCCCAGGCCGATCTCGACGACCTGCACCAGCGACTGGCGCGGACCCGCTTCGCCCAGGATCTGCCCGGTGTGGGCTGGGACTATGGAACCCCCACGGATGCCCTTCGCGAATACGCCGGTTATTGGCGGGATGGGTTCGACTGGCGGGCAGTCGAAGCGCGATTCAATCAGTATCCGCAGTTCCTGACGACCATCGACGGCCAGCAGATTCACTTCCTGCACGTTCGCTCGGCAGAACCGAATGCCACGCCGCTGCTGCTCCTACACGGCTGGCCGGGGTCGTTCATGGAGTTCGAGCACCTGATCGGCCCGTTGACCGACCCGATTGCCCACGGTGGTGAGGCGACCGATGCCTTTCATCTTGTCATCCCCTCGATGCCGGGCTACGGATTTTCTGGACCGACCACTGCCGCAGGTTGGGATACGGCACGCATGGGAAGAGCAATGGCTGACCTGATGGCGCGTCTTGGCTACGACCGCTACGGTGCGCAGGGCGGGGACATGGGAGCCTTCGTTGGCCCCGATGTTGCGCGGGCGGCCACCGAGCATGTCATGGGCGTTCACATCAACGCCGCCACCTATGGGTTTATTCCCTGGGGCGACGCCAGCGCCAAGGAGCGAGCCGCCATGGACGAACGGGACCTGGCGAAGCTGGCCCGGCTCAGGTGGTGGACCAACGAAGGCAGTGGGTACTTCCAGATTCAGGCAACCCGGCCCCAGACGATTGCTGCCGGGCTCGCCGACTCGCCGGTGGGACAACTGGCCTGGATGCTCGACGCGTTCAAGACCTGGACTGCAGGCGGCGTGAATACGGATGTTCAGCTGGACCGCGACACGGTGCTCGCCCACGTTTCGCTTTACTGGTTGACCAACACATCTGCCTCGTCTGCTCGCAACTACTGGGAAAACATGCACATTGGCGGGAAGTGGGCCACGGATGTTGCCGATGAAGGGGGAGATTGGGCGGCAGATACAGACTCCGAAGCTGCTGGAAGCGAGGAAGGGGAGTGGGCTGACGCAGGGGGCTGGGGAGAGAAGCTGTCGACGCCACTCGGGGTGGCGGTGTTCGGGGAGGATGTCGCGATCCGGCAGTACGGTGAGCAGATGTACAGCATCGTCCACTGGACCGAGTTCGATGAAGGTGGGCACTTCGCCGCGCTCGAGACACCGGACCTTCTGGTCAGCGATATCCGCACATTCTTCCGCAATCTGTCTGCCTAACCGTCGGTCGATCGATTGCTTCTCTCTCCTGGAGTGTCCCCCACAGTGGGAAGCCCATACGTCAGCCGAATGCGTGAGGCGAGGAACGCTGAGGGCGGCTGGCTAGGGCTTCCGTACTGTCTGAAGTGGACCGGGCGATGGGCCAGTGATTCCGTGCCATACCGCAGTACCTGGCGGCCAGGGTCGATACCATTGGCCGCCAGGTGATCTGTGGAATTCCGACCCAACAGCCTTGATTTGCCGATGATCCGGGCGTACCATCCGCGTTGTTGACCAGGTTGGTCGGAATTGTGGAGAAGATGCCGGTTCGGCATGGGGAGGACGAGTCATGGCAACGTTGAACAGGCGGAGAGTCACGCAGTCGATGGCGGCGGGTGGGTTCGCCCTCGCGCTCGGAGGATGGCGACTCGCTCCGGTGGTAGCCCAGGCTGAAGGTGACGCCGCGCTCGTCGCGATCAAGGCCTACCTGACCGAGCATGTCGACGCCCTGGTGGCAGGTGCCACCGAATATCAGGCCCTCGCTTCGACCTATTTCATGGCCGCCGAAACCTTCAACTTCGACTATGAAGCCCTGTGGGCAGCCCAAGGCCCGGCCCTGGCCGCGGGTATCGCCTCGGCGCGTGAAATCTGGGCGAATGATGCCAGCGGCAACTACGAGCTGGCCGAAGGCATCGTTGCCGGGGTTCCATCGCTGGCCCACTTCGATGTCTGGCTCGACGCCGGGCCTTCCGAAGAGGAAGATCCGGGTAATGCCTATGCCTGGACGCTGACGCTGCCCGACGGCACCACCTTCGAGAACCCGGGCAACATCTTCCACCACATTACCGAGCCTGCCGCGTTCGGCACCAGCGCCGAGCACACCGTGCTGGAGGTTGATCTCGATGGTGACGGTGAGATTGGTGTGACCGACGCCCTGCCGGAAGCCAACTACCTGCTGGCCGGGGCCGATGCCCTGCTCGATGCGTCGACCCAGCTCCAGGAAGCCGTGGCTGCCTGGGAGCCGACGCTCTCCGATGCCTTCACCGCGCTGGTCGTGATGCTGCCGACGGCAGGTGACTACTTCGAGCAGTGGAAGCTCTCCCAGTTCGTGGCGGGAGACGCGGCGGAATCCGAATCCTTCGTCGGAGTCAGCCGGCTCGTTGACGTGCTCGGCATCTACAACGGTCTCTCGGTCACCTGGGACAACGTCGGGCCGCTGGTGGCCGAAGCCGATGCTGCCCTCGCCGAATCGATTACGGTCGGTATTGCCGACATCCTGACGTTCGTGCAGGACATCCGCGACCAGGAAGTGGCCGGAACCGTCTTCACACCGGAACAGGCCGAGCAGTTCGGGGC
>CAZNQC010000230.1:0-4388 GCA_964574825.1 uncultured Sphaerobacteraceae bacterium
CGCCAGCGCATCGGGTTCATCTTCCAGTCGCTGAACCTGCTGCCAGCCTTCACTGCCCGTCAGAACATCCTCCTGCCACTCGACCTGGCCGGCGCCAAACCCGATCCCGCCTGGTTCGACGACCTCGTGGGCACCCTGGGTCTCGCTGACCGGCTCGATCACCGCCCGAGCGAGCTTTCCGGTGGCCAGCAACAGCGGGTGGCGATCGCCCGCGCCCTGCTCCCCCGGCCAGACGTGGTGTTCGCCGATGAACCGACCGGCAATCTGGATCGGCGCAGCGGCCAACAGGTGCTGGCGACTTTGCAGCAGATGGTCCGTAATTACGGACAAACGGTAGTCATGGTGACGCACGACCCGGCAGCAGCCAGCTGGGCCGACCGCGTACTGATGCTCAGCGACGGCCGGATCGTGGATGACCTGGGCGCACCGACCACGGAAAGCATCATTGCCGCCCTGACCGCCCTGGAGGAGCTGGCATGATCTCACTCTCCTGGCGACATCTCGTTTCCCAGCGGCGACAGCTGACCGGCGTCGCCCTCGCCATCACCCTGTCGGTGGCCTTTCTCGTCATCACCCAGATGACCGGCAGCACCCTGCGGGAGGGTTTGCAGCAAACGGTTGGCCGAAACTACCAGCACATCGACCTCGCCCTGACGCTGACTGGAGACACCAGGCAGTTCACCAGCGACGATCTGGCCGCCATCGAGGACCTGCCAGACGTTGCCGGGAGCCAACCAGCGGTTTCGTTCGGAACCACCTATCACTACCAGGGAACGAGTGCATTCTTCAGCCTCACCAGAACGCCAAACGAGGGCGTGATGCGTGACGCCCTGTCCCTCGAGCGAGGGCAGTGGCCAACCTCCGCCACCGAGATCGTGCTGGTGGATGGTGTGGCCCGCGACGCGCGCGTCGATGTCGGCGACACGATCGACGTGGTGCTGCCGCCAGATTCGGCGGCCACGACCATGACCGTCTCCGGCATCTGGTCGGGCAACGGGTATTTCGGAGTCGACTACATCGACGGCTTCGTCTCCGCACCAACCTGGGACGTGGTATCTACCCATACCTGGATCAACGGCATCTACGTAACGCTTGAAGATGGTGCCGATCCCCACGCGGTAGAGCAATCGCTCGGCGAGTTGGGACTTCCCTCCTACAATGTCCAGACCCGGCAGGATCTGGTGGACGCAGAAATGCAGGATGCGGATGCTGAACTGGCCGTACTGAACACCGGAGTGATGGCTTTCGCACTATTGACCATCATCGTTGCCTCGCTGGTGGTGGCAAATACGTTCGCGATCCTGATCGCGCAGCGGACGCGGGACATCGCCCTCCTCCGGTGCGCGGGAGCGACCGCGAGCCAGGTGCGGCGTCTGGTTCTCACCGAGGCGGCCCTGATCGGGGCGGTCGCCGCCGCGATCGGCGTGGGTGTGGCGTGGCTGGGCGGAACGGGCATCCTGGCCCTGATCCACGCAACCTGGAGTCCGGATTTCCTGCCCCAATCACCGGCCTGGCCGCGATCAGCCCCGTTGATCGCAGTCGTCGTGGGGATCGTGCTGGCGGTCGGATCGGCCTGGGTGCCCTCCCGCACGGCCATGCAGATCGACCCGCTGGTGGCCTTGCGCGCTGCGCAGGCAGTTGACTCGCCCCTGTCGCGTTCGCTGCGGACAGGTCTCGGTCTGCTGTGTCTGCTTGCTGGAGGAGGCATCCTGCTGGGCGGGATGGCAATGTCGTGGTCCGGCAACCGAGCCTTCGGCACTCTGGTCGGAATCGCGGGCGGCACCATTTCATTCGCGGGCGTCGTGCTCTGTGCGTCCGCCTTCGTGCCCGTCTTTGCCAGGCTGTTCGGGCGCGGGGCCGATCGGATCGGTGGAGTTCCGGGCCGGGTGGCTGCCTCCAATGCCATTCGCAATCCACGCCGCACGACCGCCACGGCCGTGGCCCTGGTGATTGGCGTGACACTGGTGGCGATGATGATGGTCGGGGCCGAGTCGCTCCGGCAGACATTGCTCGGCGAGGTGGACGCCCGCGCGCCGATCGACTTCCAGGTCAGCTTCATCGATGACAGCGACACTGCCACGCGACGGGCCTACATCGACGAACTCGCCACGGTGGATGGGATCGCGTCGGTTGTCACCATCCAATCGATCGATGCGACATTCGTGCATCCAGCGACGGGCGAGGAGATGCTGCTCAACATGCAGATCCTCGACCCGGGTGATCTTGGGCGAGTCTGGCGCGACGACAATCTCCTCCCCCTGGCGGCAAGTACGGTCGTGGCGCCAATCTGGTTGTTCGAGTCGTTGGGTATTGGCGACGGTGACCAGGTTTCGATGCAGGTGGGAGACACCTCGACCATAGTGACGCTGGTCGAGGATGTCCGGGTCGTCGATCCGACGACGGTGGCAGCCAGCCTACCCACTGGCACCAGCGCCGCACCGGCTGGCGTCTGGATCGGATACGACGCAGGGGCCGATAGCGACGCGGTCGTCGACGAAATCTTCGCGCTGGCAGACCGTCACGGCATCCTGCTCCAGTCAGTGGACGTCCATGACTACCGGCAGACGCTGGAGACCGCCCTCGATACGATGTTGCTGGTGGTGGTGGGTTTGCTGGCGGTGGCGATTGTCATTTCCCTGATCGGGGTCACCAACACCCTGTCACTCTCCGTGCTGGAGCGAACCCGCGAGTCCGCCCTGCTGCGAGCGCTGGGATTCACCCGCAAGCAACTCCGCTGGTCGCTGGCGGTGGAGGGACTCCTGCTGGCTGCCGTCGGGGCCAGTGTCGGCATCGTGCTCGGCATCGCCTATGGCTGGGTGGGAACCGTCACCCTGGTGGGCGACACCTTCACGCCGGCCCTGGCGATACCGTGGGGCAGGTTGGCCCTGGTGGCAGGAGTCGCGCTCGGATGTGGACTGCTGGCCTCGGTGCTGCCGGCCCGCCGCGCGGCTGAAGCCGATCCAGTGGTGGCCCTGGCGGACCGGTAGGGCGGCGAAAAGTATCAGGCCCGAGACGGGGGTCACAGACCCGGCGCTGGTCCATTTTGGGCGAGGATTCCTGCCCGGCGCCGGGCCGAGACCCCCTACAGCCTGTCATCCGACGCGCCACGCCCTTCGGACCTAACCGAACATTTGGGCTGGCGACCTGACGGGAGCGAGGTGACTGGTATCATCGCTTCGCTGGTCTTCGAAGAACCCGATCCGCGACAAAGGATGTCCTGTGGTCACGATTCGCCCTCTGCACCCCGATGACGAAGCCGTCTGGCGCGATCTCTGGCAGGGATACCTCACCTTCTACCAGACCGAGTTGCCAGAATCGGTCACCGCCGCAACCTGGGAGCGACTGGTGGGCGACACACCACACTATCTCGGGTTCCTGGCCGAACAGGATGGCGAGGTAGTGGGCATGGCAACCGTGGTGATTCACGATTACACCTGGTCGGAATCACCCGCCGGCCTGCTGCACGATCTTTACGTCAAGCCAGACCTGCGCGGTGGTGGGATCGGCCGGGCGTTGATCGATCACGTGATCGCTCATGGCCGAGGGGCCGGATGGAGCCGGGTCTACTGGATGACGAAGGAAGACAACGCCACCGCCCGCCGCCTCTACGACACCTATGCCCCGGCCGATGGGTTCGTCCGCTACCGGGTCGCAGTGGAGGAGTAAGTCATGTCCCACCCACTTGGTCGCCCCCTTCCCGACTGGACCCCACGCCCCACCCCGGAACGAGTTGTGTTGCAAGGGCGAACGGTGCGCCTGGAGCCGCTCGTCCCGGAGCGCCACGAGGATGACCTCTGGACCGCCGCCCAGGAGGCCAACGAGATCCCGGGCTTCTGGGACTATCTTCCCTACGGTCCGTATGTCGATCGACGGGTGTTCCACGCAGATGTGGCGAAGAATGCCGCCTCGGCCGATCCGCTTTTCTTCGCGGCAATCGACCAGGCGTCCGGACGCGCCGTGGGTGTCGCCACGTTGATGCGGTTCGATGCGGCAAACGGGGTCGCGGAGGTCGGGCATATCTGGTTTGGCCCCCGGTTGCGACAGTCAACCGCAGCGACCGAAGCCATCTTCCTCTTCGCCGACTATATCTGCACCGCGTTGGGCTACCGCCGCTTCGAGTGGAAGTGCCACGATCTCAACGCACCGTCACGGCGGGCAGCCGAACGCTTCGGCTTCCTCTACGAAGGGACATTCCGCAACCACATCGTGACCAAGGGGCGGAATCGCGATACGGCCTGGTACGCGTTCACCGACGACGATTGGCCGGTGATCCGCGAGGCGTTCGTCGCCTGGCTCGACCCAGCCAACTTTGATGCGGACGGCAAGCAGATTCGGCGGCTGGAGGAGATCCGCAAGACACTCACAACCGAACCGTGTGAGGAGCGATT
>CAZNQC010000230.1:4488-5773 GCA_964574825.1 uncultured Sphaerobacteraceae bacterium
CGGGCCTCGCGGCCGATCCGGTCAGAACCATCCTTCTTCGAGGTCGTGATCAAACCGGCGTCACGGGCAACCGCAACCGCGCTTGCCGAATCGCCGCCAATCAAGGCCGTGATGATGCCCAGTTCGGCTTCGGAGAAATGGGTCGTGTTCATCCGGTAGTCGACGAACGCTTCCCAGGCCACCGGCACCCACTTGGCGACGATTTCCTCACCAATCGTGCGGGCAAACTCCCGGATTTCCCACTGTGCATGCAAATCCATCCGCAGGGCGAGGAAGTGCAGCAGATTGTGCAGGTTCGTCTTCCAGTAGGCCTCGGTGTAGGTCGAAAGCGGGAGGTCCTTGCGGGCCTGCTCGCGGGCCACACCTGCTTCGAGCCGTTCGTCATAGATTTGGCGGGAGAGCGCCTGCAGCTCGGCTTCGCGGGCGGTCAGGATGGCCCCGGCTTCAGGGTCCAGCGATCCGTCACTCCCCTGCCGGTTCCCGACCGACTGCAGCCGCCATTCGTCGGAAGCGGTGACCGCCGCCGAATCGATCGCCACCGAGTAGCGCGTCGAGTACTCGTTGACCGAGGCCGTGCGGTGGCGAATCCACTGGCGCCAGATGTCCATCGGCACCCGCACGTGGAACTTGATATCCGCCATCTCGAACGGCGTCGTGTGCGAATGGCGAAGGAGGTAGCGGATCAGGGCCCGATCCTCACGGACGCGCTTGGTGCCAACACCATAGGAGACACGGGCCGCCTGGACGATCGAGTCGTCGTTGCCCATGTAATCGACCACGCGCACGAAGCCATCGTCGAGCACCTTGAATGGCTGGCCGAGCACGGCGTCGAGCGCAGGAACGGTGGCACGCGCAATCAGCGGCGATTCGTCTGGTGTCGTCATGGTGGGTCTGTCCGCGATAACCATCTGGTGCGCTCCGGGTCCGGCCAACGATCAATCAGATCTAAGTGTACGTACACACTAGCCAATGTCAAGCGGACCGCGATGGAGCAAGTGTTCATATCTGAAGGTACGGAGATCGATTCGCGCCCCAGCAGTATTGGGAGGGGCCGACCTGCCGAGCCTGAATAGCCGTGTTTGCTTCCAGGCATTGGCTCGATTGTGTCGGCCCGGTTCTCGCCCACAATCAACTCTGAACAGGTACCCGAAGGACGTCATGGTCCAGACGTGGATGTGCGGAGCCGGGACGTAGGCCTGCCTCTTCAGCAGCCCAAACCTGCGTCCTCATTCGTGTTCCGCTGCCTGTTTCCTATGTTCTGCTTTCTATTTTCTCGGTGTTCCCG
>CAZNQC010000231.1:0-5770 GCA_964574825.1 uncultured Sphaerobacteraceae bacterium
TTCCGGGTTGTGTTTTGTCATGGATTGGCGCTGTTTGGCTGGTTCACGCCGATGCGACGACATCCGATTCTTCGTCGTCGGTCGGCAGCATCGGGTGCTGGTCCTTGGCGCTCTTGAGGCGTTCCACGATTTCCATCGGTGTCACTCCGCCATCGAGCAGACCCAGGATGTAGCACGCCAGGGAGGTGCGCACGCGCTCGGCGGGATATACCGTGAGCGAGAGTTGCAACGATCGCACCGCCTGCTTGTGATGGTTCTTCACCGTCCAGACGCTGAGGCCCAGGTGCTTCGAAATCTCGTCGTAGCTCATACCGTAGGCCTGGAGTCGGAGCACTTCACGTTGCCGGGGAGTCAGGGTGGCTCCACGGTCGGTCATCGAAGAAAGTGGCATGGTCCCGCCTGTACGTGTTCCGGCGCGATGAGGCACCGGCTGAAATCGCTAGACTCACCGAAATGGAAGATTTGGCGCTGACACCGCGTCCCCCATCTCCAGTCTAGTGATGAAGGTGGGTGCCGGTATGTAGCACTTTGTAACTAGCACTTACAGGAAAATGGGGTACCAACGGGTAATTTCCCCTGGTGAATGGCATCCGGTCGCATCGATTTCCCGATCGCCCCATCAATGTACCCGTTCAGATTCGGGAGGATGGGTCCACATATCCGAGCCAGATAGGGGATGCAACGCCACCTGCCCAGGCTCGGATGGTCGACCTCTACCGTGGCTGCAGGGGCACATCTCGATTTTCGCACCCTCCACTCTGAACAGGTACCCATCAATGCTCGCATTGGTGAACTCCCTGGTGAGTGGCACAATGAACGTTGCGCGGCGATTCTTCCGTAGCACAAGAGGGAGTCACATGACCACCAATTCAACTACTCCCATCGATTCCAATCCAGGCGAAGCCATCCTGGAGGTTCACGGAGCACTTCCGGGTGATTCTGGTCCGCAGGTGGACCTGGCGCCAGTCTGGGCTCTGATCAAGCGACTGCCCACCTACGTGCGCTTGTCGACGGCCCTCGCGCGGGATGCTCGTGTGCCAGGCGCGGCCAAGGCGACCCTGGCGCTGGGCGGCATCTACGTCGTCTCGCCGGTGGACCTGATTCCAGGCCTGATTCCGGTCGCGGGCCAACTCGACGATCTCTACGTCGTGCTGACTGGCCTGCAGCAGGCGATCAGAATCTCACCCGACGATGTCGTCGACGAGCATCTGGCTCGGGTTGGGTTGACGCGAAATTCCGTCGATGACGACCTGGCTGCCCTGCGGACATTCGTGCGACAGGGGGTGGTCTGGGCCTTCCAGAAGGGTGGCGACGTGATGGTCACCGCCGGACGCCAGACCCGGGATGCCATTGACTGGGTGCGCAAGTTGGGGAACAGGGAAGCATGACCAGGAATCGATCCAACAGGGGGCGGCGGCGCAATCGCGACCGGCCGGTCAACCCCGAAGAAGAAACAACGACCCAGGCAGCTGAGGCTGCCCCGGAACCTGTCGCGACGCCAGCATCAGACGGTGCCGAGGCTTCGTCCAACCGATCCGGACCGCCCGAGCGGCGACGGCGACGGCCCCGCAGCGGGCAGTCTCGCCAGAACGCGGCTCCGCCCGCCGAGGGACGGCGACCTGATGCCGGTGAGCAGCCGGCGGTGGAAGAGCGACGTCCTCGCCCGGAAGGTGACGCACCAGAGCGGCGGGCCCGGCCCCCACAGGAGGGCGGAGACCGTCGTCCGCGGCCGAATGCCGATGGCGGGGATCGTCGCCGCCAGCAGGGTGAGTCTCGCGACGATGGCGGCCGCCGGCCAAATCGCCGCCGCCAGCCTCGTCGTCAGACGTTGCTGCCGATGACCGGCGAGATCTTCAAGGGGAACCTGCGGACCTCACCGGCCCCGGCCGAACCACTCTCGGTTCGACCTGGAATCGAAGCCGATGACGATGGCCTGCCGGTGCTTGGGTGCCCGATGCTGACCCGCACGCGCCTGGGCATGCCGTTCGCTGGCGGGCGCCACGTGCCGCGTTGCGCGCTGGGGTGGGCGGTTCATTCCGAATCGGAAGCCCACCTGTGCATGGCCACGCCTTTGGTGGCCATGTGCTGGAAACTGCATCCCGAGCGGGTCGCCGAACTCGAGGAGCAGGCGGTCGATCGCGCCGCCGACTGATTGCACCGTTGATCTCCTGTGGAGACGTCAGAACGCCCCGGTTCCAACCATGGAACCGGGGCGTTGGTCATGTTTTCGTGAAGATCCCTATCGTGGGGCAGTTGGCTTCTTGCCGTCCCAGGGGGTGTTTGCCTTGATGAACGCCACCACATCATTGGCTGAGTGTTCACGCAGATCCAGCGCCGGGTAGCTCAGATTGGCTGGCGTGTAGAGGTGGAACGTGAACTGGACCGGTTCGATGCGCTCCATGTTCGCCCACCAGTCGTACAGGTCCGGCAGCCAGTCGAAGTCGGTGGCGCGCACTCGCCAGAGGGCGACACCAGCCCCGCGCTCGTAGGCGAGGGCCTCGCCAAAGTAGACCTTGGCGTTTCCCTTCGACTCGATGATCTGCTTGACGTTGTCGTAGTGGCGCGGTGAACCCTTCAGGGAGAAGCGATATCCAACCGGTGGGGGTGGTGGCTTGACCGCCATCGCCTTCTTGAGCGCCGTCTTGCTTTCCCAGGGCAACAGCCGCATGCCGGGAACCCTCCGCTACCATGTAACTCGCAAATGCACCGGCAGCGGTGCTGAACCGCTCCGAGATCGTTGGAGCAAGTGTACCGCGATCAGCCAGATTTCCCACGCACCTGGAGGCACCCGTGACCGTATCCCCTTCGCGCCGCAATCTGGAACTCAAGGTCGAAGTGCCTGTCGCCGATTTTGATGCCTTGCTCGAACGAACCCGCCAGCTTACCTGCGCCCCGTTGGAGCGCCTGCACCAGGTCGACACGTATTTCGAGGTGGCCCGGGGGCGGCTCAAATTGCGCGAAATCCGGGCCGATGGCTATCCGGAGGTCGTGGCTCGCGCGGAACTCATCGCCTATGCCCGCTCGAATGACGAGGCGTCTCGTTGGAGCCATTACGAAGTGGTGCCGGTGGGGGCAGATCAGGCGGGAGCGCTGCTGCGGTCGATGCTGATGACCCATGACGAGCGCGTGCGGATCGACAAACAGCGCGAGGTCGGCCTGATCGGTCACACCCGTGTCCATCTCGACCGGGTGCTGGCCCTGGGAACGTTTGTCGAACTGGAGACCGTGATTGCCGGACAGGACGATGCGGCAGCCACCAGGGAGCACCAGGAGGTCATTGCCGCGCTGGGGCTCGAACGCTATTCGCCGATTGCCGGATCGTACAGCGATCTCGCCCTCGCTCGCGGATAGTATCCTTCCGGCATCACCATCGGCGGGATGACGCGAAATGGGGTGCTTCGGAATGATCGGCCAGGTCGCGATCCGGAACTCGGCGGAACTCGGTGGATCACCTCAGTCGTGGCTGGAGTGGTCGGGGCCCGGGCTGCCCGGCCGCTGCCAGGTGATCCTGCTCCATGGCATCCTCCAGCGGGCCAGCCCGCATTCCCACATCGCTCGTCACCTCTCGCGCCACCATCGCGTGGTGATGCCCGACCTCCGTGGCCGGGGCGAGACACCGCTGTTCGAGTCGACCCCAGCGGACCCGGCCACCATGGCAACCGATGTGGCCAACCTGATCGAGCATCTGCACCTGGAACGCGTGGTGCTGATCGGGCGGAATCACGGCGGGGTCGTGGCGTATCACCTCGCGGCGGCCAGGCCAGACCTGGTGCATGGCCTCGTGCTGGGCGACAGCACGCCGGAGGTCAGCCAGGAACGCGCCGACGGGCGATTGGCCTTCATCGAGCGCATTCCACGCCGCTTTGCGAGCGATGAGGAGGCGGTTGCCTTCTACACCGCCGGGCTTGGGGTTTCCGAAGCGCGGGCGCGACACGACATGCCCGACGACCTGGCCAGGACCGAAGACGGTCTGATCTGGCGGCACGATCTGGACGTCATTGCCCGGGTTGAAGCTGCGGCCGCTCCGCGCAGCGACTGGGAGGTGCTGGAACGGGTGACTGCTCCGGTGCTGATTCTTCGTGGCCAGCGGAGCCATATCGGTGATGACACCGCCGCGCGGATGCAAGCAGTGATGCCCCAGGCCGAGGCGCAGACCATTGTTGGTTCTGGACCGGATGTGTTCCTCGGGGCTGGTGCGGAGCAAACGCGGGGCGCACTCGATATGTTCCTCATGCGCCTGAATACACGCTGAGTGATGGAAGAGGTAGCCCGATGGCGGCGACGCTGATCCGCAATGCTGTCGTCGTTGCGACCATGGACGATGACGGCAACGAGATTGCTGGCGGCTGGATTCTGGTCGATGAGAACCGGATCGTGGCGCTCGGTGGTGCAGACGAGGCGGTGCCGGAATTGCCGATGCCAGTCGAGACGATCGATGCCTCCGGCATGGTGCTGCTGCCCGGTCTGGTGAACACCCACCATCACTTCTACCAGACATTGACGCGGGCGATTCCCGCAGCTCAGGATGCGGTCCTGTTCACCTGGCTGCGCACGCTCTACCCAATCTGGGCGCGAATGACCCCCGAGGCAGTTCAGGTCAGCACGAAGGTGGCACTCGCCGAATTGCTGCTCTCTGGCTGCACCACGGCCAGCGATCACACCTACATCTGGCCAAATGGGGCCCGGGTGGATGACCAGATCGAGGCGGCGACCGACCTGGGGGTCCGGTTCCACGCTTCGCGCGGCTCGATGTCGGTGGGGGAGAGTCAGGGCGGCCTGCCACCCGATGCCGTGGTGGAAGATGAGGCGGCGATCCTGGCCGATTCGCGGCGGGTGATCGAGACCTGGCACGATTCCCGTCCCGGCGCGATGACGCGGATAGTGTTGGCGCCCTGCTCGCCATTCAGCGTTTCGCCCGATCTGATGCGGGAGAGTGTGGCCCTGGCCCGATCGTATGGAGTTCATTCCCACACGCACCTGGCCGAAACGCGGGATGAGCACGACTACTGCCTGGCCACCTTCGGCCGGACGCCGGTTGAGCTCTGTGAGGATCTTGCCTGGATGGGCACCGATGTCTGGCATGCTCACATGGTGCACCCCTCGGCTGAAGAAGTGGGACGGATGGGGCGATCGCAAACCGGTGCGGCCCATTGCCCATCGTCGAATATGCGGCTGGCCTCCGGCATTGCGCCCGTTCGCCAGATGCAGGCACGCGGCATGCGCGTCGGACTGGGGGTTGATGGGTCGGCTTCGAACGACGGGTCCCATCTGCTGGCGGAGGCGCGAATGGCGCTATTGCTGCACCGGGTCGGCGGCGATCCGGCCGGGATGACCGCCCGCGAGGCACTGGCCCTGGCGACGCGAGGGGGAGCTGAGGTGCTGGGGCGGGATGATATCGGTATGCTGGCTCCGGGGATGATGGCGGACATCATCGGCATTCGCGTCGATACATTGCCCTATGCCGGTGGAGCCGTTCATGACCCAGTCGCGGCACTCGTCTTCTGCCAGCCGGGCAACGTCGACTTCAGCATGATCAACGGCGTCGTGCGCGTTCAGGACGGCCAGATCGTCGGACTCGATCTGGCGCCGATCGTGCGGCGACATAACGACATTGCCGTGGCGATGGTCCGTGACGAACTCCCTACCCGCCGCCTCCACTGATCCGCCGCTACTGGAGCCGTTGACCGAAAACGAGCACGCGCCAATAGGCAGGGAGGACGACAGCCGCTCGATTCCTGTACGGGACATTTCGTGCCCGATCGCGGCAGGT
>CAZNQC010000232.1:0-5753 GCA_964574825.1 uncultured Sphaerobacteraceae bacterium
GATGACCTCGAACTCTCAATCCCCAACCAATCCACTCGGCGGCAAGGTCCACAATGCAAAGGGGCGCCACTGGACGGGCTACAGCGCCTACGTCCGGCGATGCGCGAGTTGCTCGTGGGAAAACGCCGAGTCGGCGCGCTTCTGCATGTCCTGTGGAGCAGACGTCTCCATGGTCACGGCACAGCCGTCGTCAGCGCAGGCTGCCGGCATTGCCGCGCTCGAGAAGCGATTGGAGCAGGAGCGACGGGTGGAGTCTCGCCGTCGGCACCTTGACGTGCGAGGCGGCGAGGGACTCTTCGCCAGTGGTCTCGCCATCGTCATCATCACGCTGGCTATCAGTCCCGATGCCTTCATTGCCGTACCGGTCTGGTTGGCCTCGGTCTCGCTGATCGTCGGCGGCATTTGGCAGTTGCGAGCCAACCCTTCGTCACTCCGGGCGATTGGCACGGTGCTTGGGGTCGCCGCCAGCCTGCTCCTCGGGTTCGTTGGTGTGCGCGCGTACCAGGCCAGCCAGCTCGAAGACCCGACCCCGGCTCCCCTCATGATCGCCACTCCTGGTTCGACCTCAACACTCCTGGCAACTCCCTCGGGGGACCGGCTGGTGGGCGAAATTCCGATGTCGGGAGGCAACGCGACGCACGACGGCATCATGCCCGGACCCGCGCCAGACGCCTCCGCACGGATGATCTGGCAGTACGACACGGGCGGCGAAGTGTTGGGCGCGGCCACCCTCTCGAATGGCGTGATTCACGTGATGTCGAAATCGGGGTCCCTGATCGCCATCGATGCGACAACCGGTATCCAACTCTGGTCGGCACCAGTGACCGGCTACGTTACCCGCGTCTCACCGGCGGTGGCGGATGGTGTCGTCTACGCTGGAGGAGGGTTCTCGTTCGGGGCATGGGACGCCACCACGGGCGAGCAGAAATGGTCGGTGCCGCTGGAATACGTGGGCCAATCCTCACCCGTCCTGACCGACGGCCTCGTGATCGTCACGAGCCAGGAACGCTGGACCTACGCGCTCGACCGCGAAACCGGTGAGACGGTCTGGCGGCTGCCCACGGAAGGCATCGTCTTCGGTGCTCCGGCCATTGTCGATGGCATGGCCTACTACGCCACGGATGAAGGCGTCGTCTATCGAGTCGACATTGAACATGGGCGGGTCACGTGGCGGCAACGCGTGACGGGAGCGGTCTTTGCATCGCCGGTCACGAACTCGGGGCTGGTCCTGGTCACCACCCAGGCCGGGGAGCTCAGCGCTCTCGATGCCGGTTCCGGCGCGGTTCGCTGGTCAACACTCCATGGCAGCGGGACATCGCCCGCCACGAACGGCGACATCGTGGTCGTGTCCGATGCCGACGGCGGAATCTATGGCCTCGATCTCGTCACCGGGGAACAACGCTGGCTCTACGCCACGGGCAAGGCGACGTTGACTGCCCCATCCATCAGCGGCGACCAGGTGTTCGTTGGAGCTGGCTCCACGCTCCTGGCAATCGACATCACCACCGGCGCGGCGAGTTGGTATTTCCTGGCCGGCGACCAGATCGATACCGCACCCATCATCGCCGGTGGCCGGGCCTTCTTCGGCAGTCGCGATGGATTCCTGACGTCAATCGGCGTCGAAGGCTGACGACAAGCATCTCAGCCCCGACCGGCGTGTGCACATGCGCCTCATACCGGCTCGGCCCGGGTCGTTGTGGCATGGGGGAAAAATGTACGGTGTCCGGCCCCAGCGCTCTTCGGCAAGTTCTGCCAGTCGCCACCCGCTGGGATCTGTGACACCTCCACGACAGGTGCCCCAAGTGAACTCCCGGAGTCGGTATCAGGCAGACTCGGTGAGAGCTGCTTCCACCGCGGCCAGAGTTTCGTCGAGATCGCCAGCCGAGTGGACCGTGGAAAGGAAGAGCGCCTCGAACTGGGAGGGCGCAAAATAGACACCCCGGTCCAGCAAGGCATTGAAGAACCGGCCAAACCGGTCCGTGTCGCTCGTCTTCGCGTCGTCATAGGACAACACCGGCGATTCGTTGAAGAAGAATCCGGCCATGGTCCCGACGGCTGTCGCCTGGATGGCGGTATTGGTACGTTCGGCCGCGGCCACAACTCCGTCGATCAAGGTGGTGGTCGAGGCAGCAGCCTTTTCCCACTCGCCTGGTCGCGCCAGCACCTTCAGCGTGGCGATTCCGGCCGCCGTCGCCACCGGGTTCCCGGAAAGGGTTCCGGCCTGGTACATCGACCCGGCGGGGGCAACGTGCTCCATGATGTCGCGGCGACCGGCGTAGGCTGCCAGCGGGAAGCCGCCGCCCACAACCTTGCCGAAGGTGATGAGATCCGGAACGACCCCGAACCGCTCAACTGCGCCCCCGCGGGCCACGCGGAACCCGGTCATGACCTCGTCGAAAATCAGGATCGAGCCGTTCGCCTGGGTGACTGCACGCAGTCCCTCCAGAAAACCAGGAACCGGCGTTACCACGCCCATGTTCCCCGCCACCGGCTCAACGATGACGGCCGCAATCTGATCCCGGTACTCATCGAACAGCGCCTGGACGGCTTCGAGGTCATTGAACGGCGCGACGAGCGTGTCCTGCGTGGCCCCAGCAGGAACGCCAGGACTGTCCGGCAATCCAAGCGTGGCGACGCCGCTGCCCGCCTGTACGAGCAACATGTCGGCATGCCCGTGATAGCAGCCCGCGAACTTGATGATCTTGTCGCGGCCGGTCGCAGCGCGAGCCAGGCGGAGCGCGCTCATGGTCGCTTCGGTCCCCGAATTGACCAGCCGGACCAGGTCGACGGTCGGTACGGCGTCCATGATCAACTGCGCCAGCTCGGACTCTGCCTCGGTCGGCGCGCCGAAACTCGTGCCATTGCGAATGGCGGCGATGGTTGCCTCGACCACTTCCGGGTGGGCATGACCGAGAATCAGTGGTCCCCACGAGAGCACGTAGTCGATATAGGCATTACCGTCAACATCGAAGAGCTTCGAACCGGAGCCACGCTCAACGAAGACAGGTTCACCACCCACCGACCGGAATGCCCGCACTGGACTGTTCACCCCGCCGGGAATCCGTTCCCTGGCCGTCGCGAATGCGCTGGCAGAGCCGGAGCGGGAGAGGACGGGCGACGTGGGGCTGGTGGTCATCGTTGACTCCTGTTGGTTGGTTGGACGGGCGAGGATCGCAGCAATCGGACCTGCACGGTCCGCTGGCATCGCCTATTCGGCTTCGTCCAGGCCCAGGGTGGCGAGAATCTGCGCAACCTCATCATCGGACCTGGCATTGCGGAGCGCCATGATTGGGGCATGCTGCAGTTTGCGGCTGAGGGAGTGCGCCAGCAAGCGGACCTGGTGCTGATCCCGCTCGGAGAGGTGACCCAGCTTGCGCAGTGTCCGCGCCGCTTCCTGTTCACCGAGGGCATCGCCATACTCGCGAACGCGCGTGATTCCATCGACGGCAGTCCGGCTGCGGTTCCACTCACCGAATCCGGAGACAGCCTGGCCAACAAGGATCTCAACCTTGGTCACTTCGTCGGCATATTGAAGGCGCGTTTCGGCGGCATATGGTTCGAGTGCATCAACGTCGCGCACGTGGATCCCGGGCAGCTGACCGCAGGCCGGATCGATCGAACGCGGTACGGAGATATCGATCAACCAGAGCGGCCGCACCCGTGGATCGAGGACATCCGGCGTGACCAGGGGATCATCCACCGCCACCGCACCGATCACGACATCGGCTGCATTGATTGCCTGGCGGAGACCAGTGATCGGCACCACAAATCCGCCGACGGCCGCGACCAGCTCGTGGGCCCGATCGATCGACCGGTTCACCACCAGGACCTCGTCGATCCCATTGGCCCGCAGCAGCTTCGCGGTCAGGGTCGCCATCTTGCCCGCGCCCAGAATCAGTGCCGTTCGCCCTTCCAGGCCATCCATTTCGGCCATGGCGAGGTCCACGGCGGCGTGGGAGATCGAAACCCGGTTGCGCGCGATATCAGTTTCCGTGCGAGCCCGCTTGCCGGTTCGCAGCGCATCGGTGGCCAACCGCTGGAGAACGGGTCCGACCGCTCCGGCATCGCGCGCCACGTGCAACGCATCGCGAATCTGGGAGAGAATCTGGGGCTCGCCAAGAACGAGTGAATCCAGACCACTGGCCACGCGGAACATGTGCGACACGGCATCGTCACCGGCGTGGGAGTAGGAGGCCCGTTCGAGCAGGTGAGTAGGCACACTGTGGTACCCGGACAGGAACTCGAAAATTTCGCCCCGCGCGTCCTGCCCTTCGCGTTCGACAGCGTAGATCTCGGTGCGATTGCAGGTGGAAAGAATCAACCCTTCGCCGACGTGGCTGCGGAGTTGCTGCAGCCCCTCGGTGAGGGTCTCCCCCGCAAAGGCCAATTGCTCGCGCATGGCCACCGGGGCATATTCATGATTCGATCCAACTATCACGACCCTGGGTGCCGTCAAACCAGTTGCCTCTGCCTGCCCACCAACACCAGATCGCACCGTTGCCACATCTTCCAGTGACGTGCGGTGCGAACGACTCTCACAAGTTTACCCCACCTTGTGCGGATTTTCGCTCTAAACTGGCACGGATTCAGGAATGATTCTCAAGTTTCCGTCGGGGGCAGGCAGGCAGGAGAACCGGCTTTGCCAACTTCCGGGGGAGGTCATATAGTGCAATGGCCGGAGCGGTCGAAGCTGGCCGCCCGTTCAGCCGTGGTCCCGGGCCACATCACACCATCCGAAGTTGGGGAGTCTTCCAGAACATGGCCACCGACACGACACAGCAATCCATCGAAGCTCGTTACCTGCAGGAGTTTCCCGGCTCCGAGGCCATGTGGCAGCGTTCCCGCAAGTCCATCGTTGGCGGCATCACGCATGATGGCCGGCACATCAAGCCATTCCCGCCATACATCGTCAAGGCCGACGGCGCCTACAAGTGGGACATCGACGGCCACAAGCTGATCGACTATGCGATCGGTCACGGTTCGCTCATCCTCGGTCACAACGACCCCGATATCGCGGCTGCCATGCAGCAGCAGGTGGTGGATGGCACACACTTCTCCGCCGGTCACGAGGGTGAGATCCGCTGGGCCGAGAAGGTTGTCGAGCTCGTGCCATCGGCCGAACTCGTACGTTTCACGGCGTCAGGCACCGAGTCGACCCTGCTGGCAATGCGCATTGCGCGTGGCTACACCCAGCGCGACACCATCCTCAAGTTCGAAGGGCACTTCCACGGCTGGCAGGACTATGCCCTCAAGGGAGAAAAACCGCCGTTCGAGTCCACCACGGTGCCAGGCGTCCCCGCCGGAACGCTGGGATCCGTTGCAGTCCTGCCCTCGAACGACATTGCCATGCTCGAAGAGCGGCTGGTCCAGGGTGATGTTGCCGCCGTCATCCTCGAACCCAGTGGCGCCTCCTGGGCCACCATCCCCTTCCGCGACGATTACCTGAAGCAGGTCCGGGAAGTCACCCGCAAGCACGGCGTCCTCCTCATCTTCGACGAGGTCATCACCGGCTTCCGCTGGGCCCCCGGCGGCGCTCAGGATCGGTTCGGTATCACGCCGGATCTCACCACCATGGCCAAGATCATCGCCGGTGGCATGCCCGGTGGGGCGGTCGCTGGCCGCCGTGACGTGATGGAGATGATGGAGTTCCGGGACGAGCCGGGCTGGAACGCCAATCGCCGCGTTCCGCAGGCCGGCACCTACAACGCCAATCCTCTGGCCGCCGCCGCTGGCTATGCGGCCCTGGTCAAGTG
>CAZNQC010000233.1:0-5730 GCA_964574825.1 uncultured Sphaerobacteraceae bacterium
TGCTGGGGTGTTCGCCGCGCGGTCGACATCATCACCGAAGCCTCCAGCCCGACCGCGCCAATCGCGCCGATCGGGGATGTCATTCACAACCCGCAGGTGGTCCAGCGGTTGCAGGCTCGCGGCGTGAAGGGCGCGACATCCGTGGCCGAAGCGGTCGACCGGGGTGTCCGCCGTGTGGCTATCACCGCCCACGGCATGGGACCGCACCTCGCCCAGCAGGCGGCCGAAAACAACCTGGAACTGATCGACACCACCTGCCCACTGGTCATCAAGGTCCAGCGCCTGGCCCAGAAGCTCGTCCGCCAGGGCTACTTCATCGTGGTCTACGGCGACGACTATCATCCCGAAGTGAAAAGCGTGATCGCCTGGGCCAACACCTCCAAGGCGGTCGCGGCGAAGAAGATCGAGCAACTGCCCTGGAACGCGCCGCGGGGTGAGGAAGGACCGGGCAAGGTCGTTCCGCCGCGCAAGGTCGCCCTGGTCAGCCAGACCACCAAGAACATCGACGACCTGATGGTCTTCGCCACCGCCCTCCAGGCCATGGTCACCCCGCACGGCGGTGAGTTCCGGCTCTGCAACACCATTTGCGAACCCACCACCGAGCGGCAGCAGGCCCTGCGCCAGATGGTCGACGAAGTGAACCTGATTCTGGCCATCGGTGGCATGAAGTCATCCAACACGGCCCGCCTGGCCGATGTCGGCAACTCGCTGGGAGTTCCGTCCTACCACATCGAAAAGCCGGAAGACATCAAGGACGAATGGCTGGCCTCCCTGGGCGATGGCAACGTTGGTGTCACCGCCGGTGCCTCCACGCCGGACGATGTGATTCAGGACGTGGTGGACTACCTGGCCGCCCGCGGCTACACCCCGCCAGAGAACGGCATCCGCCCAATCGACCCCGACTACGTGCCGTCGTTCTAACGAAACCGGGCATCGCGCCTTGCCAGGTGGCGATCTGTACAACGTGAACCGCTGATCGTTTTGGGCCGTGCAATCGGGCGTCTATCGTGCAATTTCGAACATGTAAATACTGTACGAACGGTGACACCACAGCACAGGGTATGTATACTGGGTCCCGGTTCACCACTCGCATCTGCCATTGATCGCGACTCCGGAACCATCCGCCCGCTCACCCCGGGAGCCTTGTGTGATCTCGTCTCCTCGTCGTCTGCACCGCGGAGCTTTCCTGGCTGCCTGCTGTGCCCTCCTCCTGATTCTTCCTGTCCTGGCGTTGACCGTGAACCGGTCAAATGGGTCCTCCTCATCGACCACGCCTGAACCGACCTCCACGTCGCTGGCATCCCAGCAGCCAACCTCCGTGGCCGATCTGGCGATGACCGTGCCGACCGTGGCCGCCACCCCGGAGGAAGAGGTGGCCCAGGGAGTTGGTGGTTCCGTGGAAGTGCCGGTGGTGCTCTCGGCGGCCGAACGCGCGCAGTTCCAGCCCAATGAACTCGGACGCATTCCGGTGCTGATGTACCACGCGTTCACCCAGAACGAGGCCTACCTCGATGAGTGGACCGTCACCACCGACCAGTTTCACGAGCATCTCCAATGGCTCTACGACCACGACTTCTACATCACGCCGCTGGTCGATTTGATCAACAACGAGATCTCGGTGCCCGCCGGCAAGAAACCGGTGGTTCTCACCTTCGACGACTCGTCCTCGGGCCAGTTCCGGCTGTTCAAGAACGATGATGGAACGCTCACGCCCGATCCCCTCTCCGCCGTGGGAGTGATGGAAGCGTTCTACGCTGACCATCCCGACGTCGGGCGCGGTGGCCTCTTCGCCATCAACCCGGTCAACTGCTTCTCCTACGATGCCCAGGAGGTCACCTGCGAGCAACGGCTGACCTGGCTGGCCGAACATGGCTATGAAATTGCCAACCACACCTGGTGGCACGAGAACCTCCACACCGTCTCCAACGAGATGTTCCTCAAGCAGGTTGGGGACACCAAGCTCTGGATCGACGAGCGGGTCAAGGTGCGGGAGGCCAACCTCTCCAACGTGCTGATTCTGCCGTTCGGCGAATGGCCGCGGAACGATGAGCAGATCGATTGGCTGCTGCATGGATTTCGTTACCAGGGGCAGGACATCAGCATTGGGGGCATCGTCGAAGTCTCCGGTGGTTTCAGCCCGTCGCCCTCCAGTGGCGAGTGGAACCGCCGCAGCATCTCCCGCATCAACACGGACCCGGAGTCGTGGAACTACTGGATGGGCCAGGTCGAAACCGGCGAGGCCACCATGTTCGTCAGCGATGGCAATCCCGGCACGGTCACGGTGCCCAACCAGCTGGCCGAGGATGTCGACTGGATGTGGGACGGCGATTGGGCATCGTCCTACGGCATGGTGGTGATTCGGTACGACCTTCCGGAGTAGGCGCCACAGCCGACGTGCACGACGATTACCACCTGCGCTTGCTCTACCCTTAACTCTGAACGATCGCATTCGGCATCACCCACTTGCCAACCGGCGATAGCTGGGTACAATCACCTCTCAAATCACGGAACCAGCACACAGGTTGCTTCGCTGGATGATCCAGCCGGGCCATGGATTCGTGTGCGCCACTGCCGGGAGAGGGACTCGATGACCGATGGGAAACACGCCGTGAGCCGGCCGCAATGACCGGCGCCGGTGTGGCTCGCGCCCAGGCAGCGTTGGGCCTGGGACCCACCTGGCGGGCGGCCCTGACCGAGGCCCTGACCAGTTTTTCGCCCACCACCACCGCTCCCGATCTCGTCATCCTCTTTGCCAGTTCCCATTTCGCGCCTCACTTCCCCGATCTGTTGCGAGCCACACGGCGCCGTACCGGTGCCCGCCTGCTCACCGGTTGCTCGGTGAGTGGCTATCTGGCGAATGGGATGGAAGTGGAGCACGGGGCGGGGCTTTCGCTGCTGGCACTGTGGCTGCCCAATGCCGACCTGCGTGGGCTGCGGCTCGATGCGGACTCACCACTCCCGGCGGCCGAGGACCTGGCCGGCATCACTGGCTGGATGATGTTCGCCGACCCCGCCCGGATCGACACGCTTGGCCTGCTCCAGCGCCTGAAGCGTCTTTCACCGGGGCGGCCGATTGCCGGGGGCATGGCGGCTGGTCCGGACCGGGGCCAGGGCGGGATCGTCTTCCTGAACGACGAGGTGTATTCCGATGGCGCGGTTGCAATCGGCATTGGTGGCCCGTGGACGATGTCCGCGCATGTTTCGCAGGGATGCTTTCCGATTGGCGAGAGCTGGACGGTGACCGAGGTCCAGCGGAATGCCCTGCTCAGCATTTCCAACCGGCCGGCCGTGGAGGTGCTTCAGCGCACGATCGAGACGCTGACTCCCGCCCAGCGCGAGATTGCGCCCGGCAACGTCATGGTTGGGCTGGCGGTCGATGAGTATCTGGACCAGTACGACCATGGGGATTTCATGGTGCGCGGCATTCTGGGGGTCGATCAGCGGCGGCGGGCGGTGGTGATCGGCGGGTTGCCCCGGATCGGCCAGACGATGCAGTTCCACCTGCGCGATCCGGCCCTGGCCACGGCAGATTTGCAGGCGGTGACCAGGCGAGCGGAATCGGCTGCCGGGGCGCCGGTGGCGGCCCTGCTCTGCACTTGCGAGGGGCGCGGCACGCGGGTGTTCGGCGAACCGGGCCACGATAGCCGTCTGGTGCAGGCCGGTTTGCCAGGGGTGCCGCTGGCCGGTGCGTTCCTGGCCGGGGAGATTGGGCCACTCGGGCGGACCGTCGTGCTCCATGGGTTCACCGCGACGCTGGCCGTGATCCGGGCGAGGTTGTGATCGTTCGCCGGTACGTCTTCGGGTCGGGAAGCCCCGCTGCACCTTGCGATACGCGTGTCAGCAGGAGACGTGCTCCGGAGAACAAGCCGAAAGCACACGCCCCCGATCCAGCATCCAGGACCGGGGGCGTGCGTGATTGCTGGTGATGGTTACGTGGTGAAGCGGAGCACCGCGCCAATTCCGCCAACCTCGTCGAGTTGGGCGGCAGCTTCGGAGCGCGGAATGTCGCTTCCCTTCGCTGGCAC
This sequence comes from uncultured Sphaerobacteraceae bacterium, assembly GCA_964574825.1. Taxonomy (GTDB): domain Bacteria; phylum Chloroflexota; class Chloroflexia; order Thermomicrobiales; family UBA6265; genus JACCYX01. Next base: position 4,026 of record CAZNQC010000233.1, read on the forward strand.
ACCTTCGTCGGCGCCTACCGGCACCTGTGTGTGGACCAGTTCCACGATGCCGTCGGTTTGCAGCGTCAGCCGAATGATTGCTTCGGCCAGGTCGATTTGCACCAGGTTCGCGATATCGCCACCGGTTGGATGCTCGGTAGGAATCTCGCCCACACCGTAGATGGGCAGGGTGAGGTCGGCCCAGCCGGTCTCGGCATAGTCCTCGTTCATCACCAACTGCTTCACCTGGTGACTCTGCAGGGCGTTGAGCACGTCGACGGTGCCGGCCACGGCCTGGTTCTGGCCCAGCAGCTCGCGCACCTCGGACACGGCGGCAGCTTCGCGACCGCGCTCGGCGGCGAGGTCGATCGCGCTGGTGGCATCGGCCAGGTCATGGATGGATGGCCAGGGGTTGAGGTGAAGCGGCACGGTTTCGGTGAGACGCGAGGCGACCGGTTCGGTGGCGGCGTTGCGGACTTCCGAGAGGAACGTGTGCGAGCCAACCGGCACGATCACCGGCACGTCCCATTCGGTGAGGGCGTGTTCCACCTGCTCGACGATGGAACGGGCGAAGTGGGAGGTGCGCTCACCGGCGCGGTTCTGGAAGCGGCGCTGGCTGGGGCCGCCGGTTTGCTGGTGGCGGGGATAGAGGTTGCTCTGCAGCCGCACGGCCACGCTGCGGACGCCCTGGGTGAGGTAGGAGAGTTCGGCGTTCTCCTGATCCACAGCCAGCACGGCGTAGGTGGCGTAGTCCTCGGCGATGTGCGCCAGGGGCTGCAGGACGGGGAACGGCTCGTACCAGACGTTGGTTTCCACCGGCACGGCGAGGGCCAGCGGCAGCAGCAGGTCGGGGCCGGAGACGATGTAGACACCCTGGGCGGCAGGATCGAGTTCCTTGTCCAGCCAGACGTCGAGGGCCTCAATGTCGGCCTGGAGCAGCACGTGGCGGTCGGAGCGCGGTTCGAGGGTGTCCAGCAGTTCGGTGAGCTTCTTGCGGATCTCGGTTTTGCCCGGGCGGCGGCTGGCGCCTTCTTCGTGCCGAATTGAGCTGCGGAGTTCCGAGCGCAGGAGTTCGGGCGGTGCTTCCCGGCCGGGCGAACCGCCAGCTGGGGTCCAGTCGATGGTCATGGTGAGGTAAGGGATTTCCAGCGAAGGGGTGAGACTTGCCAGGAAATTCAGGGGTTCGATGGTGTTGATGTCCAGTGGCGACTCGAAGGAGGACGCCTGGATTTTCCGAACGGGATTGGTTGCCATGCCGAGAGAGTCCTTTCGAACGATCGAGTGTCGCGAGATCCTTACCGGGAGAGTGTAGCGTGGATACCCGAAGGTCATAAGACCATTGGCCCACGCGAGAAACGACGTGCGGGTTGGTCGGTGGGTGTAGGAACGCCGTTCCAGGATCCGGGTGGACCGTGGCGGGACGGGATCCAGCACTGGGTTCAGAGCCGACGATGGGGTGGAGTTTACCCACCATTCGAGCATTGTCTCCGGAAAAGGGGTAAAGGGGGATAGCGCCAGATTGCATTGATTCCATGGGCGTTTTGACTGCCGACCTTTTCCCTCCATTCCCCCTTTTCCCGGAGATCCGGGCCTTTCGCCTGGGATGCGCGTGCAGCCAGGACAGGTCGCTTCAACGTTACCGCTTGGCTGCTGGCGAACAGTGGAGCGCGTGTTTGCTCCGCAGTAATTCACAAATTCATTAATTCCCGGTTTCGTTGATTCCATG
>CAZNQC010000234.1:0-4272 GCA_964574825.1 uncultured Sphaerobacteraceae bacterium
AGGAGCGTCTTCGCCGCCTCGGGATCGTAGGTGTAGAAGGGCAGGTCATCCAATGGCAGCGCCCAGTCGCCCATCGTCGGCACGATGGGACCACTCACCTGCCCCTTGCCGAAGAAGACGGCATCGATGATCGCCTGGCGGTCGATGCCCTGGCTCAGGGCCTGGCGAACCTGCTCATTGTCGAACGGCGCGGCCGCACAGTTGAAGCCAAGCAGGTAGTAGTCGGTGGTTTCCTGCGAAATCGTGACAACCCCGTCGCTGGTGCTGGCCGAATCGACCGAGACCGGATCGGTGAGGGTGGTCAACTGGACATCGCCGGTGCGGATGGCCGCGAGACGACCAGCTTCGTCGGGCAGAATCCGGTAGCTGATGGTGTCGAGCAGCGGTAGCCCCTCCTCCCAATAGCCATCGAACTTCGTCAGAACCGTCTCGGTATCGGCGGTGATCGACTCGACCTGGAAGGCGTTGGTGCCCACCAGGGTCGTCGCGAAGTCGATTGGTTCATCACGCTTGGGCAGAATGGCCGCCGCGCCGGAGGTGAGGGCGGAGAGGAACGGCCCATACGGGGTCGCCATCTTGAATGTCACGCCGAGCGCGCCGTCGGATTCGATCGATTCGACCGGCTCCAGCAGCGAGGTCCAGGTGGAGGCGGTCGCCGGATCCTTGATGCGGTCAAAGGTGAACTTGACATCGTCGGCCGTCAACGGCTGGCCATCGTGGAAGGTCACGCCATCCCGCAGGGTGAAGGTCCAGGTCAGGTCGTCGACCAGTTCCCACGATTCGGCGAGTTCCGGTTGCGGATCGCCGTTTTCGTCGAACGAGATGAGCCGGTTGTAGACCACCGACAGGATTTCGAAGCTGGAGGTGGCGGTGACGAGGGCCGGATCGTAGCCGACCGCTTCGGCCGACTTGCCGATGATGAGCGTGCTGCCGCCTTCAGCGTCCTGGGCGAGGCCGTGAATTACCGGCGAGGTGGCGGACAGGGCCGCGGCACCGCCAACACCGATAAGCTTGGCGAGGGTACGACGATCGATGGTCATGACTCCGATTCCTCCCGTGCGCGCCGATTTGGAAGCTGGTTCCAGATGGGCATGTGCTGGATCGACAATTCCTGCACAGTATCGCGCAGCCAGCGCCGAAACGGGAGCACATTCCTCACCCCCCAGCCAGGTCGTGACGGTCAATCGCCGTTGGCCAAATCCCGCCCGCCGCAACCAGGGTCCTCCCCCATCTGTCAACGAGCGGGCCGGACCATTTGACAGTTGGCCAGGCCACTCCGTATGCTCGACCCAAGACCGGACACTCAATCGATCAAGATAGCCAAAGCCAGGGACCCTGAGCCACCTCCAGGACCAGCCCATGCATGTCGCGCATATGCATAGGCCTTTTCGCCATTCGAACAGTAGCTGGGAGCAGCAGCATGACGCGCGCCACGTCGCCGATGAACCGCCTGGGCATCGCACTACTCCTCATCAGCCTGTTCTCGCCGCTCGTCCCGCCATCCACCCTCGCCCAGGAAGACGATCCAGCCCCCACCACCGGCACCTTGCAGATTTGGGTTTCCGGCAGTGACGGAGCATCCCTTTCCGGCGCCACCTTCTCCGTTTCCGATGCCAGCGGCGCCAACCAGGGCGCCACGTCCAGCGGAGGATTGGCAACTGTCTCCAATCTGGCCGCCGGGCAGGCCACGGTAACCCAGACCTCGGCGCCCGGCGCCTACGGCATGACGACGGCTACCCAATACGTGACGATTGTGGGCGATGGCACCGTCGATGTGTGGTTCACCAACACTGCGCCGCCCCCACCACTGGACAGTGACGGCGACGGGATTCCGGACGACCAGGACCAGACCCCTTATGGTGAGCCGACCCCGACACCACCGCCTCCGCCCACCAGCGAACCGCTCCAACCCACCGAGCAGCCCGGGGCACCAACCACCACGGGGTCCGAGGACGAGCCAGTTCCAGCCGGCATATTCCAGACCCAGAACGACATGGGGGCATTTGATGCCGAATCCGTTGCCTTCACGTTGACTACGACGGGACCGCAACGAGTGACACCAGATGGTGTGCTCGAATACACGATCACCCTGACCAACACGAGCTCTGAAAACTGGGTCCGGACGGCATCAAATCAGGAAAGCACAATTGGCGATATGGCACCAAGCCAATGGTCTTCGGGCTGGACGTTCACGCCAAACACTGGTTCCTGGGGCAACTGCTACGTTTACGTTCCATTTATATCGCCGATGAGCTGCACGATCGACCGTCTCGCGGCCGGGGCAAGCATCACCCTCACCCTCACGTCCGTGCTGGACGACGCACCTTGTGGAACACAGCTTCGCTTCAGTCCCAGGTTCAACTGGAACGTCGTCCCGCAGGATCCGTTCCAGACCGTCTTTGCCAACACCGTTACCACCACGGTTGCCTGCGCCGCACCGAGCCTGCCAACGGTAACGCCTGCCACCTGCCAGAATGGTGCCTACGCCGCCGCCAGGTACCAGGCCGCCAGCACGCCACAGGTGACCTACACCTACAACCCACCGATCGAGCAGTTTCTCGCCACCGGTGGGACCCAAACCGTCACAGCCACGTTGACCACCGGCTGGTCCTGGCACGGGGTGGATACGTCTGTCTGGACCGTCAACGGCCAAAGCGCCACCGCGCCGGTGACCCTGCCTCCGCAGCCCGGCTGTTTCAGCATTTCGCTGACCGCGCCGCCGACGGTGGAGTTGGGTGGAACGCTCGACTACCTGATCGTGGTGACGAATACGAGCCCCTACGACTGGAATGCCGCCGTCATCCTCGGCATTGCCACGATCGACGACACGCTCCCTTCGGTCGGCTCCGCCTGGGGCATCACTCCGGCTGTTGCCAGCTGGGGACAGTGCAATATCGGCGGCAGTACGCAGGTGAGCTGCCTGGTCCAGACGCTCGCGGCAGGCTCCACCGCAACCCTGACGGCGAGCGCGCCGATCATGGATCACACCTATTGTGGAACCGAGGTCAGCTACGAAGCGGCGATCCTATGGCGGCCCGACGGGGGTCAGTCCGAACTCGCCCGATCCGGTGTGGCTACCACCCAGATACTCTGCAGCTTGACCCCGGAATTGCCGCAGGTAACGGACGGTTCCTGCCTCGATGGCGTCTACACTGATCCAACTTTCACGCCAGCAGAGATCACCGAGGTCGCCTACAGCTACGATCGCGAGATCGATGAGTTCATTGCCACCGGCGGCGATCTGGTGATCACCGCAACCAAGGCGAGTAATGATTCCTGGCAAGTGGACAGCCGAATTTGGACCGTTTCCGGGAATACGGCCACCACCACCGTGTCCGTCGAGGCCCCGCCCTGCCTGAGCATCCGCATGCAGGGGTTTGGAAATCCCGGCGGATGGACGACCTCGCCCATCACGCAAGCGAACGGCTTTCTGTTCCGCGTCACGGTTACCAATACGGGCGGATCAGCCGCGACGTTCCAGTGGGAAGACATAGCCGCTGCGCCCCTCGGGTGGAACTACTTCAGTTGGCCCACTGGCACCCCCCAACCAAATTGCTCGTTTTCACTCGTCACCATGACCTGTTCGGGAACCGTGCTTCCTGGCGCCAGTCACGTCGTCGACATCTCTACCGCCGTTCAGCGACCCACCACATTGGAGCAATGTCAAAACGGAGCGGACAATACGGCCCATCTGACCCTCATCAATGGGCAAACTGTCTCAATCGCCTCAAACACGATTCACGCCAACATCGACTGTCTCTTCGTCACACCTGACCTTCCGACCGCGACCGACGGCACGTGCATCGATGGGGTCTACACCCCACCAGACCTGACCTTCCTCGCCAACGGCACCATCCGCTACAGCTACGACCGCACGCGCGACGATTTCCTCACCAACGGCGGCGACCGGGTGCTGACTGCAACCAAGCCGAACGCCGCAGTTTGGCGGGATCTCGACCCGGTGTGGACGGTGAACGGCAACGAAGCGACAACGACTATTTCAGTCGAGGCGCCCCCCTGCCTGAGCATCACCAAACTCGCCCAGGCTCGCGGCGGCAGTGATGCCTGGACCGAATCCATCACCGTCAAGCGAGGCGAGATCGCCGACTTCAGGATCACCGTCACCAACACCGGTAGCACGGCGGTCACCTACCAGATGACCGACACCATCCTGTTGCCGCTGCAACGATCGGGACACGGTGTGGGTGAGCTACCTGCGTTCGCCTGCGAGTTCCCCGCCGGCCAACCCACCTTGACCTGCACCGGCACCAT
>CAZNQC010000234.1:4372-5627 GCA_964574825.1 uncultured Sphaerobacteraceae bacterium
TTCTTGCCACTGGCGGCGATCTGGTGGTGACCGCCACCAAGGCTTCCGATGCCGTGTGGGAGGTGGACGCCGAGGTCTGGACCGTTTCGGGGAATACGGCATCCACCACCGTCTCGATCGAGGCGCCGCCCTGCGTGTCGATCACCAAGGCAGTTACGGTCAACCACGGCGGTCAGCAAACCGGCGGCAACGTCAGCATGGCAGCCCCGGGGCTGTTCCGTTGGATGATTACCGTCACCAATTCCGGAGGCACGGCGGTCACGGTCAGCTTTGCCGACGAGTTCCCGTTCGACTTCCAGGCCGGAAGCCTTGACGTGGAATACGGAACTCCGCTCAGCAGCGACGATTGCCCCACGATCACCGTGGCTGGTATCGCCTGCACGCTCACCGACCTGCCACCCGGAGCCTCCGGGGTGATCGCCGTAGGGACCCATGCCCGACTCGATAGCCTCTCACCGGTCCACTGCAACATCCCCTACGACAACACCGCCGCCATCACCGCCGTCGATGGCGAGCCGGTCAATCTCGTCTCCAACACCGTGACCTTCACCATCGAGTGCCTCACGGTGGCGCCGGAACTGCCCACCACCACCAACGGCACCTGTCTCGATGGCGTCTCCACCGCTCCCACGTTCATACCCGCACAAACCGATGGCGTCTCCTACGAGTACGATCGCGAGATCGACGAATTCCTCGCCACCGGTGGCAAGCTGGAAATCACCGCCACCCGGACCGGCTACACCGGCTGGAGGCCGCTGGACCCGGCTGTCTGGACCCCAGATGGCCTCACCGCCACGGCCACCATCACGGTCGAGGCTCCACCCTGCACAGCGGTGACCGGAGCGGTGACGAAGACCGTGGACGACGACACGCCGTATCCGGGACAGGACGTGACCTTCACCATCACCATCGCGGGCAGCGCCCCGGCGGGAACGGTGCTGTGGGTCGCCGATTTCTATGATTCGAGCGAGCTGGAGCCAGTCGCAGTGGACCCGGCCACGACCTACGTGGTCAGTTCGGACAATCTCGATCTGGGACCGATTGCGTACGAGAACCTTGACCCTGGCGTTGCCAATCAGGCGTTCCACACGTATCCCACCGTCGTTGCGACGGGAACCTACGCGGCGACCTTCACGGTGACATTCACGGTGTCGGACCAGGCGGCGCCAGGCACGGTCCTTGATGCGGGCACGAGCCTGTACCAGCAGACCGATACACCCGCAAGCGTGCTGATGGATTCCGCCACCGCGCCGCT
>CAZNQC010000235.1:0-5586 GCA_964574825.1 uncultured Sphaerobacteraceae bacterium
CGATGTCGTGGTCGAGTCGGCCACCGCCGACATCGAATCTGGCGACCTGCCGGAAGCATCCAGCGATGAGCCGGAGTACGCCAACGGCGTCAAGGGCGATGGCACCGACAATGTGCCGGATGGCTACCCGGTCAAGGGCAACGCCGACTCGATGATCTACCACACGCCGGAGAGCAGCTTCTACGGCCGCACCATTGCCGAGTGGTACTTCAAGACCGCCGAGGATGCCGAAGCTGCTGGCTTCCGTGCTCCGGCCTCCCAGCAGGGGGCCGACCTTGCCAGCGGAGCCGCCGCTGCCGCGAAGGCTGCTGCCGAGCAGGCCGACGCCGAATAGATGCATCGTCAATCGTGACGATTGGCGATCACCAGACGAGGCATGAAGAACGGGGCAGGTCTGCAGCGACCTGCCCCGCTCCTGTTTTTGTGCGACAAGGCAGCGGTGAGCGGACCGAGCGATGACACCTCTCGAACAATTCCAGCAACTGCAGACACCCGATGGACTGGCGTTGCTGGAGGCGATTGCCACGGCACGCCCCACATCGGCCACCACCATTTCACTGGCCAGCCGGTTGCGCACCCAGTGGCCTGCCGATCTTGTCAGTGCGGCCCTCACCATGCATGACCTGCGCCAGCGGGCGGCCGGGCGTTTCCCCGAACCTGAGCGACTCTGGTTCACCCGGGCTGGTCTCGAACAGGCCTCCAGCATGGCGATCGCACGGTACCGGGCTGCTCGGTATCAGGGACTCACTGACGTTTGGGACCTCTGCTGTGGCATCGGTGGAGACCTGCTCGGGTTGGCGAACGAGCTGTCCATCGGCGCGATCACCGCGGTCGACCGTGATCCGCTGCACCTGGCGATGGCCGAGGCCAATGCGATTGCACTCGGCTTGGCCGACCAGATCACCTTCGTCGACGCTGACGTTCGCGATGTGATGTTTCCTCCCGCTGCGGGTGTCTTCATCGACCCGGCCCGGCGGACCACGACCGGGCGACTCGCCACCGGGGAGAGTGAACCGCCACTGGACTGGTGTTTCGATCTCGCGCGGAATGGACGACCGGTCGGGATCAAGGCGGCGCCCGGTATCGCCCACGATCTGGTGCCCGCAGGCTGGGAGTTTGAGGCGATCGCGATCGATACGGACCTCAAGGAAGCCGCCCTCTGGTCACCGGCGCTGGCCCGCGCTCCACGCACGGCCACCGTCATCACGGCGACCGGACCGGTCTCGCTGCATCCGATCGATGGTGAGCCGATTCCCCGGCGCGCACCAGTTTCCGGTGATGTCCTGCTCGATCCCAACCCGGCTGTGACCCGGGCTGGATTGGTGGAGGACCTGGCCCGTTCACTGCCCGTCCCCGCCGCGATGATCGACCCGCGGATCGCATTTCTGGTCACCGCCGAGCCGGTCGAAACACCGTTTGCCCGCGCATTGCGCGTCGTTGACTCATTCCCCTGGCACGAAAAACACCTCAAGCGTCGCCTGCGGGAGCTTGAGGCCGGACCGATCGACATTCGCCGCCGGGGGCTGCCCGGTGACGTCGATGCCATTTCCCGCCGCGTACGTGGTTCCGGTGCCCGGCCCTTCACCGTCGCGATGACCCGGGTCGAGGACCAACCCTGGGCCATCATCTGCGAGGAGGTAGTCGGCCAGGAACCGTAACTGCTTCGAGCATTCAGGCGGCCGGGCAGGTGGATTGGGGTGCTACCATTCGGCAAACGGTGCGCCGTGCCCGATTGACTAGGTGAGAGGTCCGGTGGCCGCGATTATCATTGCATCGTGAAATGGAACGGACCGGAAACCTTCCCCATTCCCTTCACAGCTGGTCAGTCGCGAGTGGCTGGCAGGTTTCCGCGGCAGGGAAAGCGCGACCAGGTTCGCGCTGCCCGGCATGTAAAAGGTATTCATTCATGGAAATCCCGAAGATCGAGAATCTCGTGCCGATGGTGGTGGAGAGCACGAACCGCGGCGAACGCGCGTTCGATATCTACTCCCGGCTGCTGAAGGACCGCATCATCTTCCTCGGCACCCCCATCGATTCCCAGGTCGCCAACCTGCTGGTCGCCCAGCTTCTCTTCCTCGACCACGACGACCCCGAGGCCGACATTTCCATCTACATCAACTCGCCGGGCGGTGAGGTCTACGCCGGTTTGGCGATGTACGACACCATTCGCATGATTCGCCCCGATGTGCGCACCTACTGCGTTGGCATGGCAGCGTCCATGGCGGCGGTGTTGCTGGCGTCCGGCACCAAGGGCAAGCGCTACGCCCTCCCCAACTCCCGCATCATGATCCACCAGGGGTCGGCCGGCTTCCGGGGCAATGTGCCAGACATCGAGATCGCCGCCCGCGAGACCCTCACCCTCACCACCAAGCTCACCGAAATCCTGGCCGACCACTCCGGACAGACGTTCGACAAGGTCAAGGCCGACACCCAGCGCGACTACTACATGACCGGTGAAGAGGCGCAGGCCTATGGCCTCGTCGATGAGGTGCTGACCCCATCGGCGGTCAGCCGTGAACCGGCCCTGATCGAGAGCTAGTCGGAATACGCGGGACATTCGGACGATCCGGCCACATGTCGCTCACATCGCAGCCTGGCCGGCCAGAGCGGAACCCAGTTGGTTCCGGGGAACGAAGAGGTGGTTTGGTGCATTATCGGTGCTCGTTCTGCAACAAGGGACAGGAAGAGGTTCGGCGGCTGATTGCCGGGCCGAACCAGGTGTACATCTGTGACGAATGCGTCCAGCTGTGCCGGGAGATTATTGAGGAAGAGGAGCCCAGCGCCCCTCGTACCGAAATCGGAATCTCCCGCATTCCGACCCCACGAGAGCTCTACGAGCAACTCAATCAGTATGTGATCGGCCAGGACAACGCCAAGAAGATCCTCTCGGTGGCGGTCTACAACCACTACAAGCGCATCCAGGCTGGTCTCAACTCCGATGAGGATGTGGAACTGCAGAAGAGCAACATCCTGCTCGTCGGCCCCACCGGTTGTGGCAAGACCCTGCTGGCCCAGACGCTGGCCCGCCTGCTCGATGTGCCGTTCTCGATCGCCGATGCCACCGCCCTCACCGAGGCTGGCTATGTTGGTGAAGACGTCGAGAACATCCTGCTCCGTCTCATCCAGTCGGCCGGTGATGTCGCCCGCGCCCAGCACGGCATCATCTACATCGACGAAATCGACAAGATTGCCCGCAAGTCGGACAACCCGAGCATCACGCGCGATGTCTCCGGCGAAGGTGTCCAGCAGGCGCTCCTCAAGATCATCGAGGGGACAGTCGCCAACGTGCCGCCCCAGAGTGGTCGCAAGCACCCGCACCAGGAATACATCCAGATCGACACCCGCAACATCCTCTTCATTTGTGGCGGTGCATTCGAAGGCCTGGAAGAGATCGTCGCCAAGCGGGTTGGCAAGCAGAGCGTGATGGGCTTCGGCGCCGAGGCTGGCGAGAAGGTCGACAATCCGCTCCGCCAGTTGTCGCACGACGATCTGCTGAAATATGGGCTCATTCCGGAGTTCGTCGGACGCCTGCCGATTTCGGTCGCGCTCGACCACCTCACCCGCGACGACCTGATGCGGATCCTGACCGAGCCGAAGAACGCCGTGGTCAAGCAATACCAGAAGTTCTTCAACATCGACGATGTCGACCTCGTCTTCACCGACGACGCCCTCGAAGCGACCGCCCGCAACGCCGAAGAACGCAAGACTGGTGCCCGCGGCCTGCGCACCACCATCGAGCAGGTGTTGCTGGAAGTGATGTACGAGATTCCGTCGCTCGACAACGTCCGCAAGTGCGTGGTCGATGCGAACGTGATCAATAACCGCTCCCGCCCGCTGCTCCTGACGGTCAACGACAACCCGATCGAGTACGCCAAGACCGCCTGATCGCAGAAAATAGTGGCTAGAAAATAGGTGACTCTCCGCGCCTTACGTCTCGCAAGACGTAAGGCGCGGAGAGTCGTTTCGCTCGCTTGAACAACAATCGGCCGTTCTATTTCCTACTTTCTATTTACTGTTCTCTTTTCCCCGCCAGGGCCGCAATCGCCACGAACTCGGTCGCCTCGGCCACCCGGTCCGGATCGTCGTTTGGGGCGTCGATCGCTTCCAGCACCCCCATCACCCGTCCGGCGAGCATCCCAGGCTTGCCACTCGCCGATACCCGATCCGCCTGCTGGCTCAACCCTTTCGGCACCAACCCGCTTTGCAACAGTGGCTTCCCGATCCCGTACATCAGCAGGTGCGCGAGCGGAGGTGTGCGGAAGGTCAGCCCGCGCTCATCTTTTACATCCAGCCCATTGTCCTGCAGCAACCGCGCCAACTGGCCTGGCGAATAGAGCCGCCGGTGCCCGTACCAGATGCCCGACCACGGTCGCTCGCCCTTCAACTGGAAGCCGCCGAGCCGTTTCAGCAGCCAGTTCGGCGGATCCCACGTAAACGGGAAATCGGCGTCCGGCACGGTGAACACCACCGTGCCCCCCGGCTTCAACACTCGCGCAATCTCCCGCACCGCTGCCGCATCGTCCTCAAGGTGCTCCAGTACCTCGCTGCAGACCACATGGTTGAACGACGCATCGGGGAACGGCAGGTTCTGCGCGTCGCCCTGCACCACCGACACATTGGGGAACCGCGCCAGATCGCGCTCAACCTGCGCCACCCGGTCAGCGTCGTAGTCCAATCCGGTCAGGTCGGCCTCGGTCAGCTCGGCCAGCATCCGCAGCGTGAACCCGTAGCCGCAACCGCAATCCAGCACCTTCGCCCGCGGTTGGGGATCAAGCCATTCCAGAATCGTCTCGCAGCGCCGCCGGAACGCCAGGTCCCCCTCGACCGGCATCAGCTCCCGCACTCGCTCCCGGGCCAACTGGGTTGCCTCTGCAACCGGGGGTTTACCGGGAGCATCGGCGGATTTCAGCGGTGAGACCCACGGACCAGGCCGGCTCAGTTCAACCTCCTCGCCCCGATAGAGCGCCAGGTAGGCTTCGATCGTCACCGGCAGGCTGAACCGCGCCTCGATCTCGGCGGCTGGTTTCACGTAGTCGGCGCGATTGGCCAGCACATCGGCAATCGCTTCGGCCAGTGCCTCCACGTTGCCGGGTTCCGCGATCCTCCCCATCCCGGTCAGCAGTGCCGGTTCACGCACGCCCGGCAGGTCGCTGGCCACCACCGGCGTGCCGCAGAGCATCGCTTCCACCTGCACCAGCCCGAACGTCTCCGTCCAGTTGATGCTCGGCAGCACCAGCACATCGATTCCGGCGTAGAAATCGGCCAGGTCCTGCCCGGTCAGGATGCCGAGCTTGCGCGCCGCACCGTTCGAGGCGGCGATCAGGTCGTCCCACGGTCCGGTCCAGGCTTGCCCATCGATCCCGGCATCCGGCCCGATCATGGCGATCTTCACGGTGGGCCAGCGTTCCTGCAGGATCGGCAGCGTCTTCAGCAGGACGTCGATCCCCTTTTCGATCGCGAAGCGGCCTGCGAACCCGACGACCGGGCCAGGGCCTAGATCGTGTGCTTCGCGGAATGCCAGACCGCGCTCGGGAGTGGTCGCTTCGACCGTCACCGGCGGCGGAATGATCGTCACGTCCGGACCGG
>CAZNQC010000236.1:0-1619 GCA_964574825.1 uncultured Sphaerobacteraceae bacterium
AGCGGCACCCGGAACTGTGGAGCGGGCGCCACGTAGACGACCTCGACCGGTTGCGTCTCGGTCGGCAGGATGAACCACACCCACCCCCGCGAACGCTCGCCCGGATTGAGATTGCGCGGACTGATCATCGGCTCGGTGCCGATCGCGCTCCCGCCCCGGTAGTCGATCCCGGCGGCATCCCGCAGACGCACCTCCACTGGCGTGAAATTCAGCCCCTGTTCCGAATCGTTGATGATTTCCACCTCCACCGCCACGTATTTCGTGCCGGCTGGCGGTTCGGCGGGGGCCTGCATGACGCCCGGGTAGGGATCCTGCAGGGCATGAACCTGCACGTACCAGGCGGGTGGCCCCACGACATCCTGCTCCGGAGCGGGGGTTTGGCCGACGGCCTGGTTGACGTGATGCAGTGATGCGGCGCCAGCCATTCCGGCCGTGACCGCCAGCATCAGGCGCCTGCGATCGGTACGTTCCATGCGCGATACCTCCAGGATAGATTCGGACGACACGGTACACGGTCAATCGTAGCGGTGTCGCAACTCGTCGGGCGACGCCGTTCACGACGAGATGGCTCTCGCCGGGGATGGATGTCCCAACCCCGGCCGGGAACCATTGGCGACTGGCGGAGATTCTGGTTGGCCCGGCCAGCTGTCAGGGGAAACGGCAGCCAGGCCAACCGCGGTGCTTCGCCGGTCGAGATGAGAACGGACACGACAGGTTCCGACGCAATGTCGGGAACTCGATCAATCAGGGAGCGGTGACCTGTTTCCGGCATCCGGATGTCCACGGTTTGGGGAAACGGCGGGACATCCGGGATGCCAGCGAACCAGCGACCGCTACCTACGTCATACGCGGGGTCCTTTCAAGCGATGGCTTCGAAACCAACCAACCGATGAATGAGTGGGGCGGTGGATGCCCCGAGCGCCAGGGTGACGGTACGATCAGGCGACTGGGAGATCGGCATTGCGGCGGTTGATGACATGGATGCCGGCACCGGCCAGGGCGAGGCCCAGCGAACCGGCAGCGAACATGGTCGCCAGGTCGGCGGTTTCCTGCGTGGCGCCGTTACCGGTCACCGGCAGGGCCGAGACGAGTTGCTGCGAACCAGTGCCGTTGCCGGCCGACTTGGTGATGGAGACCACGCGGTGAATCACGACGCGGTCGCCCTTCTGCACGTGAACCACGCGGTACACGGTCTGATGGACGACGTGGTACTTCTTGATCACGATCTTGTTGATCACGGTGTTGTTGGTGGTCTGGTTGACGGTCGTATTGTTGACCGTCGTCGTGTTGTTCGTGGTGTTGCTGACATTGTTGATGGTTGTGTTGTTCGTCGTGGTGTTATTGGTGGTGTTTGTCACATTGTTCGTGACGTTGTTGATGATGGTGGTGATGGTGCCGCCATTGGTTCCATTGCCGGAACCTTCGCCGCAGCCACAGCCGCCACCAATGTTGACGACATCGCCCAGGTTGATCACATCACCGATGGTGATGAGCTGATCGAGGTCGAGCAAGTCGTTGATGATGAGGTCGCCGCCGATCACGGTGCCGATCAGGTCACCACCGATGAGATCGCCGCCAATGAGGTCCCCACCAATGATGGTGGTGTCGCCATTCAGCAC
>CAZNQC010000236.1:1719-3306 GCA_964574825.1 uncultured Sphaerobacteraceae bacterium
CCGGTCAGGATGTCACCGGTGAGAATGTCGCCCGTCAGCACGTCGACATCGTTGAGGATGCCACCGTCGACGACGTCATTGAGCACACCGCCATCGATCACGTCGGTCACGATCCCGCCATTCAGTACCTCGCTGTTGTTGAGGATGCCGCCGTCCAGGACGCTGCCGTCGATGATGGCGATGTCCTGCACGCCGCTGAGCACACCATTGAGCACGTTCAGCGAATTGCCGCTCAGCAGCGAACCATCGTTATCGATCACGTCGACATCGTTGAGCGTGTCATCGACGTTCACCACGCCGCCGTCGACCACGTCATTCAGCGTGTTGTCGACGTTGAGGATGTCACCGCCAAGGATGTTGTTGCCGTTGAGGGTGTCATCGATATCCACGACATCGTTGACGACTTCGACCACCTGAATGCCGCCATCGAGCACGTTGACGGTGTCGAGCGAGTCGGTCAGCACGTTGTCCACATCCACCACGTCGTTGTCGCCGGTGAGAATGCTGGTCGTGCCGCTCAGGATGTTGCCGAGACCGATACCGCTCAGGATGTTGGCATCGTCGCCAATCACGGTGGTGTCATCCACCACATCGCCAACCACGGCCGTGACCGGGTTGTTCGAGATGACGTCGGTATCACCGGTCAGGACATCAACGGTGTCGGTGACGGTTGTGTCTTCGACGATCACGTCAACCGTGTCGGTCACCACACCGGTCACCGTGGTGTCATCCACCACGTCACCCACGGTCGTATCGACCACGTCAGTGACGGTGGTGTCTTCGATCACATCGGTGACGGTCGTGTCCACGACATCGGTCACCGTCGTGTCTTCCACGACTTCAACCGTCGTATCCACAACTTCGACCACCGGTGCCTCGACGACTTCGACAACCGGCTGTTCAACGACGACTTCGACCACTTCCACCACGGGCTCGGTGACCACGGTGGTGTCGACGCCAGTGACATCTTCGACCACGACCACGGCGTCATCGAGGATGCCGCCAGTGTCGAGAATGCCGCCATCGTCCTCTGAAGCCAGGGCGCTGGTGGTGGAGATTGTTGCCAGGAGGACTGCAAGCAGGAAGATCCGTACTCGTGTTGCAGGTCGCATGGAGAGACTCCTCCGAAAGGGTGTGCCGGCGTTGGGCCAGGGCACAGGAAATCAGGACATTCGCAACCAGGGCATGAATCATGCCCGGTGGAACGCCTTATCCCGGAGGAACTGGTATGGACTGCTGGATGGATGAGGGAATGCGAACCAGGAGTTCACCGAGGCGGCGCCGTTCGCTCAGGAAGAGCCCGGAGGCCAGGGCGAACGGGAGCAGGGCCCACGGAGCCATGCCCAGCGACGAGCCCGCAACATTCACCACATTCGTGGTCGCGGCCAGGAGGCTGGCCGGCCCGTGGAGCAGACCCTGCACGACATCGGTCGCGGTGCTGCTCACCGGACCCTGCAGCAGCGTGGCCGCGTCTTCGGCGAAGAGCCCAGGCAGGGCTGCAATTGCCGCGGCGATGGCCGCTTGAGAGTCGATCGGCGACGGTGAGAAGGTTGCTGCAGTTTCAGCCGTCGGTTGAATTATCGGAGC
>CAZNQC010000236.1:3406-5583 GCA_964574825.1 uncultured Sphaerobacteraceae bacterium
ACAACGATCGTTTCAACCACCGGGACTATTGGGGCGAGCGTCGAATCAAGCACGGGTGCCAGTGGAGCGATGCTCGTCTCGGCGACCGGAAGCACGGGCTCAAGGATCTGTGAGACGGCCGGGGCGATTGGCTCCAGCACGGGCTGCGCGATCGGTGCCAGGTCAGGCAGGGTCGCGGTCAGGTCGATTACCACGGGGGCAACCGGTTCAACGACCTGGGTGACCACCTCGGGCAATGGGGCAGTGACCGGGCTGAGCACGTCGGCCACCGGCGGAATGATCGTCTCCACCACCGGCGCGATGGGGGCCATCAGATCGGGCACGAGCGGTTCGACCACGCCGACCACCGGTGTCGGAGAATCGGTTCCAGTTGGATTCAGCACCAGGTTCAAGGGCAGGTCCGGCGCCATACCGGCCAGCCCGGCGAGGTCATCTGTCGGCACGAGATCGTTCACCAGCGACTGCACGCTGCCGGTGATGATCTCGAGAGGAGCCGCCTGCGTCGTTTCAGTGGTGCTGGCCGTCGTCTCTTCAACCGCCAGCGTTGTGTTGTCAGTGCCTGGAGCAACATCATCTGCCACCGGCACGACCGCGTCAGTCACCGGAGCGGCGATGGGAGCCGTGGTCTCGACCACCGGTTCCAGAATCTGATTGACGGGTTCAGTCAGGGAAGTCGTCGACGCGGTAACGGGTTCGACCACCTCGGTTGTCGTGTCCACGACCGGAGCCGCCACTTCAACCACGGTATCGGTCACAGGTGCGGTCGTATCGAGCACCGGCTCCACAACCTCGGACACCGATGCCACCACTGGCTCGGCCGCGGGCGGAAGCACCTCAGCTACCGGCGCGACAACGTCCGCCACGGGCTCAACGATGGGTTCAACCGTGTTGATGATGGGTTCGGTGACCTGGGTGGTCGTGTCCACGACCGGTTCGACCACGTCGGTAACGGCCCCCACCGTCTCTTCGACGGGATCGGTCACGTCACCAAGAATGTCGAGGGGAGAAGCCGTGGCGGAGTGGGAACTCACACACAGCAGTGCCATCGCCGCCAGGGCGATCGCCAGATACTGTGCGATTGGGCGAGTGTCTCGGCCCATGGGTCCCTCCGCTTCGGTGCCAGCCAACCGGCCGGCAAAGCCTGGAAAACGTCATCTGTCTGAACGGTGCACCGCGTGCGGAATGCGAATACACCAAGTGGGCTCACGAAACTCGCTGCCCGGTCCAGATATCTGCCGTTTCCCCTTGTCTCCAAGGCTATGAAGAGATCTCGAGCGTGGATACCACCCAAAAGTACCAAATCGGCCGGAAAAACTGCTTCAGGGGCTAGAACGTGCACGGTGCCCCAGAGATTGAACGCCCGCTGACTGCCAGAAGCTGCGGTTAACTCGCACTTGATACTCGTTCGCAGGAGGCCTGCTTCCATGGAGATTGCCTGGCCCGCGTGGTCCAGCCAACGATCGAACCAGCACATGGAGCGAGTTGATGAAGCGGACAGAAGAGTTCTACGAGGGTGACCGCGATATCGTGCTGTCGACGAACAGCCGGGGCGAAACGCTCCAGGCCGTGATGGAGCGCCGGCTCAATCGCCGCGCGATGATGAAGGCCGGCACCGGAGCCGGATTGGTGCTCACGCTTGGCCCCGCCCTGGCTGGCGCCCAGGCCACGCCCGAGGCCTCACCAGTGGCCGATGTCACCGCCGGCCCAACCTTCGAACCGATCTCCCTCACCCAGGGCGAGGAGTTGACGGTCGCCGCGAACCACGTGGCCATCCCCTTCCTGCGCTGGGGTGATCCGATTGTCGCCGGTGCCCCGGAATTCGACTTCGCCAACCAGACTGCCGAAGCCCAGGCCCTGCAGGCTGGCTACAACTGCGACTGGATCGGCTTCTACCCGCTTCCGCAGGGATCAACCACCTCTGACCATGGCCTGCTGGTGGTTAATCACGAGTACACCAACCCGGAGATGATGTTCGCCGGATACCTCACGCCGAATCCTGATTACGTCGAAGGCAGCGAGGACATCCCGGAAATCCTCGTCAACACCTCGCAGGAGATCGTCGACATCGAACTGGCCGCCCACGGGCTCAGCGTCGTCGAAATCCAGCGCGACGAGACCGGCACCTGGAACTTCGTGCTCGACTCCCCATTGAACCGTCGCATCACCGCCACCACGCC
>CAZNQC010000237.1:0-5566 GCA_964574825.1 uncultured Sphaerobacteraceae bacterium
GCAAAAGAGGTGCACCATGGCCCGATTGACCTCCCCGGGAACGACGACGTTGTCGTTTGGCCGCAGAGTGGCGCCTGTCGCGAGTGGCAGTCGTGCAGGGCGGAAGGCCGGAGCACGGGCATTTGCTGGCATCTTCCTGATCCTCCTCGCGCTCATCCTCCAAACCATCCCTTCTTCAACCACGGAAGCAGCCCAAACAACCTCCACCGACACCGTCTACGTGGTGCCGATTCGGGGAGTCATCGAGCCCGGGATCGGGCATTTCCTGGAACGCTCGCTGCAGGACGCCGATGAAGCCGGAGCCGCGGTGGTGATCCTGGATATCGAAACGCCGGGTGGGCGGCTGGACACCGTGCTGCACATGCGTGACGCCATTCTGGCCAGCCCGGTGCCGGTCGTGGCGTTCGTGAATCGCGAGGCGTTTTCCGCGGGGGCGCTCATCACCATTGCCTCCGACGAAATCTGGATGGCGCCAGGAGCGGTGTTTGGCGCGGCGACGCCGATCGATGGCGCAACGGGTGAAACATCGAGCGAGAAGACCATCTCGGCGGTGCGCTCCACGTTCCGCGCCACGGCGGAAGAGACCGGGCGCAACCCGGACATCGCCGCGGCCATGGTAGACCCGGCGGTCACGGTCGACGGGCTGGATGATGCCACATCATTGCTGACCCTGACGGTCAACCAGGCACTCGAGTGGGGGTATGCAGACGGGGTAGCCAACGATGTGGCGTCGCTGATCGATCAGTTGGGTTTTGCCGGGGCGACGGTGGAGCAGACGTCGATGTCACCCATCGAGCATCTGGTGCGCTGGATCACCGATCCGGTGGTGTCGTCGCTCCTCATTCTCCTGGGGTTATTCCTCATCATCGCCGATGGCCTCTTTGGCGGCTTCGGGATTGCCGCGGTGGCCGGTGTCGCCTGCCTGGGGCTGTTCTTCTGGGGGTACGCGCTGGCCGGGCTGGCTGGCTGGGAGGACGTGGTGCTGGTCGTCATTGGCCTGGTCCTGATCGCCCTGGAAGTCTTCGTCATTCCCGGGTTCGGGGTAGCGGGCGTGCTGGGGTTGCTTTCGCTAGGGTCGGGTCTGGTGCTGGCAATGTCCAATCGCGGATTCCGGAACTTCGAGCTGACCGACGACGTGATCCGGGCGGGCTGGATCGTCGCGATATCGCTGGTGCTGGTGGTGGTTGGCCTGATCGCCGCCATCCTGATCGTGCCCCGGTCGTCGAAACCGGCGAATCGGTTTGGTGGCCTGGCCCTCGCGGCCACGGTCGACAGTACGGGACGTCCAGAGCAGGAAAGTCGGGCTCAGCCTCGGGGCTGGCTCCTCCATCGCTTTGGTGGGCACGATGTCCTGGAGGCGGGCGATGTGCAGATGCCGGAAGCGACCGGAAAACCGGGCCATGATGCGCGGAAATGATCCGATGAACTGAACCGTCGAGCGCCAGGCAGGCGCATGAGTGAAGGAATACCCTGTGCCAGATGGACCCATTGCCTTAATCGTGACGCTGGTCATCGTCCTTGGGCTGATTGGCCTGTTTTTCTACTTCGTGCCGCTCGGACTGTGGGTCACCGCGGTCTTCTCCGGCTCACGCGTGAGCCTGGGCACCCTGATTGGGATGCGCTTGCGCAAGGTGAACCCGGCCGACATCGTTCGCCCGTACATCAGCGCGGTCAAGGCTGGACTGAACCTGAACGTGAGCCAGATGGAAGCGCACTACCTGGCCGGTGGCAATGTGGGACGCGTCGTGCAGGCCCTGATCTCCGCCGACCGAGCCAATATCGAGTTGCCGTGGAAGCGGGCCACCGCCATCGACCTGGCCGGGCGGGATGTACTGGAAGCTGTCCAGGTCAGCGTCAATCCGAAGGTGATCCAAACGCCGCGCGTCTCGGCCGTCGCCAAGGACGGCATTCAACTCGTGGCGGTTGCCCGGGTAACCGTGCGCGCCAATATTGACCGGCTGGTGGGTGGCGCCGGTGAGGAAACCATCATCGCCCGGGTTGGTGAAGGCACCGTGTCATCGATTGGTTCCGCAAACTCGCACAAGGAAGTGCTGGAAAATCCCGACCAGATCTCGAAGCACGTGCTGGAACGCGGGCTGGATGCCGGTACGGCATTCGAAATCCTCTCGATTGATATTGCCGATGTCGATGTTGGCCGCAATATCGGGGCGGAACTGCAAACCGACCAGGCCGAGGCCGACAAGAAGATTGCCCAGGCGAAAGCCGAGGAACGGCGCGCCATGGCGATGGCCGAAGAACAGGAAATGCGTGCTCGGGTGGTGCAGGCCGAAGCCGAAGTCCCGCTGGCAATGGCCGAGGCCTTCCGTTCGGGCCGGTTGGGCGTGATGGACTATTTCAAGATGGAGAACATGCAGGCCGATACCTCCATGCGGGAGTCGATTGGTAGCGAGAATCACAACGAATCGGGCGTCTCTCGCTAGCCCGTCGGCGCGAGACGGAAGGGGAACTGCATGAGACGACTTGGAGACCTGCTGCGCGACCTTCGCGACCGGGCAACTTTCGCGAGTGGCGGTAGCCTCGACCGGCCAACCTCCCTCTACCAGGCGGGAAATGTGGGTGGTGAATATCGAACCCGCGTCACCCAACCTCCCGCCGAGGAACCGATGACGGACGAGGTGCCGTCCCGGCGCCGACCCGGAGTCACGCCAACCCAGGCACCGGTGTCGGCCCGCACCCTGGCGCTGCGGTCGATGCTGGCCAACCCTCGTTCCCTGCGCACGGCCATCGTCATCAGCGAGGTACTGGGTCCACCGGTTTCGCAGCGGGGCGAGCATCAGCGGTACGATTCCCGGCCTCCCGTCGGACGCGGACCTGCAGGCCAATGAGATGACTGGGCAGGCAGGCCAGGACGGTGGACCTGGCCTGTCAGTGCTGATGTTACCGACTCTGCACACCTTGACGAAACGAAGCGCATCCAGATACACTTATCTGTACACGTTTCGTTTCAGTCCAGGGATGAGCATCGTGACAACAACACTCCGTCCGAGTGCCGCCGAGCGGGCCGGAATCTCTCGCAGCGGCCTGTACCGGGCTGCCGAGCGAGGCGAGATCGAACGGATCGCGCGCGGCATCTACGTGCCTGCAGGTACCGCGGTCGCGGACTGGGATGCAATCGAAGCAGTCACCCGCCGCCCCGAAGCGACGATCTGCCTGACCTCCGCACTTGCGCGCTACGACCTGACCGATACCATCCCGCGGGCGCTGGATGTCGCCATCCCCCGTGGTACTCGCATCCCCAAGTCAACCGGCGCGATCGCATGGCACCAATTCGACAATGCGACCTTTACTCTCGGACGTAACGAGATCCTCATTCATGGTACGGACCTGATGATCGGAATCTCCACACCGGAGCGAGCAATCGTCGACGCGTTTCGCTTGCGCGGTGATGTCGGCTACGAGCTTGCCCGCGACGCCCTGAAGGAATGGCTGCGTCGCGGTGGGAAACCCATCCGATTGATGGAGCTTGCAACACGACTCCCGCGCGCGAAGGCACCCATGTTGCAGGCGCTGGAACTGCTGTCATGACGACTGGTGATGAGGTATTTCGGCGGATCCAGTCCGCTGCAAGATCCACAGCGGCTAAGAGTGGTGGCGGGGCGCCCACGCAGGAATACCTGATCCGGCATGCGCTGGAATCGTTCCTTGACCGCCTCTCACGCACCGAGCATGCTGATGATTTCGTGCTGAAGGGAGGGGTATTGCTTGCCGCATACGGGGTGCGCCGACCGACAAAAGATGCGGACGCGAATGCGATCGGTGCCGATGTCACTGCCGAACACCTGATCGCCGTGGTCGGTGACATCGCTGCTGTTGGCACCGACGATGGGGTAGAGTTCAACTTGGACTCGATCGGTATACAAGAGATCCGCGAAAGCGCCGATTACCCGGCACAGCGCGTTCGTGTCGGAGTGCGGATCGGACCGTGGGAAGGGACGGCGGTGTGGGATGTGTCCACGGGCGACCCGGTCGTGCCCGCACCCCGAATGGTCGCGCTCGACCGTATCCTCGGTGAGCCGATCACCCTGCTCGGTTACGCCCCGGAGACCACGATTGCCGAGAAGGGCGTGACGATCCTCGAGCGCGGCATCACCAGCACCAGGTGGCGAGACTACGTCGATATCGTGCAGCTCGCCAGCCAGGGATTCGATCGCGATGAGTTGCTCCGCTCTGCCCGTGCGGTCGCCCGATACCGGGGCGTGCCCCTCGAACCCATCGGGGCGCACGTCGTCGGCTACGGCGCAATCGGTCAGGCCAAATGGGCGGCATGGCGACGCAAGGAACACCTCGAGGATATCAGCGATGCCAACCTCGACGATCAGATGGCACAGGTGGCCTCCTATCTCGACCCGGTCTTTTCCATCGGGTCCCAGAAGGACTGACGTATCTGTCGGGAGGAGCTAGTCGGGCTGCATCGACTCCCGCTTCATCAATATCAGTGGGCAATCGCACCGTCCGCACGCAACGGTGGATTGATGCGGTGGGGGCGGTAGGAGAAGCGGTCCAGCATCTCGTCACGGAGCGCGAGGCCGATGCCGGGTCGGTCGGGCACCGATATGTAGCCGTCTTCCACTCGCAGCGGATGGTCGACCAGGTCGTTGAGGACTGTTGCCTGGCCTTCCATCAGCACGTAGTTCGGCGTCGCGGCGGCGAACTGGACGAAGGCGGCGAGATTCACCTGGCTCCCCATCAGATGCGGAAACACCTTCACGAAATTGGCTTCGGCCATGGCCGCGATCTTTCGCGCCTGGGTGAAACCGCCGACCAGCGACAGATCGGGGCGGATCCAGGCCGACGTGCCGGTCGCCAGTAACTCACCGAAGCCGAACAGGCTCCACAGGCGCTCCCCGGCGGCGATCGGGATATCCACGTGCCGGGCGACGTAGCGCAGGGCTTCCAGACTCTCCGGGGCGACCGGATCCTCCAGATAGAGGATGCGGAGCGGGGCGATCTCCCGAGCCAGCACGATCGTCTCCTCCGGCCCGAAATTGCGGTGCAGTTCCACGCCGAGGTCGATCTCCCACCCAACCACCTCCCGCACCCGGCCGACGATCTCCACCGCCTCGCCGATATATGCCGAGGCGGGCCGCTCCTCCCACCCGGCCAGGAACGGCATCACCCGCAATGAGGTGTAGCCTTCCGCCACTGCTGTCCGGGCGTGGGTGAGGTGTTCGTCGAGGGTGTTTCCCGTGACGTGGGCGAAGACCCGCACCTTCTGGCGCACGGCACCGCCCAGCAATTGGTGAACCGGTTTCCCGGTTTCCTGTCCCAGCAGGTCCCAGAGCGCGATATCGATCCCGGAGAGCGCCGCCGCCAGGACTGGTCCGCCGAAATGGGCATCGCGGGTAACCGCCTGGTAGTGATGCTCCATCAGGCCCGCCGGTTTGCCGACGAAGTAGTCAGCCAGTTCCGTCAGCGCGGTCACCACCTCGGGATGGTGCGCCCAGAGGCCGCACTCGCCGAGCCCGACAAGGCCGGCGTCCGTGTGGATGCGGACCAGCAGACAACGGTCGACGAGGAGAGGTTCGAGCCGGGTGATCTTCATGCA
>CAZNQC010000238.1:0-5523 GCA_964574825.1 uncultured Sphaerobacteraceae bacterium
AGCAGGATGAATCCCCCATTGTTGTAGCGGCTGTCCGCACCGGGCGCGAACATCGGCACCTTGTGGACGAAGTGGGGAAGCTGGTCGGCGGTTTCCCGGAACCGGTAACTGGGCGTGTCGACGAAGAGCAGCTCATACTCCTCATCTGCCTCCTCATCGGCATCATCGGCAATCCCGGAAGAATGCGTCAGGAGATGCTGGAGGGTCACGGTCTGCCCGATGGCCGTCCCATCCAGGTCGATCAGTTCGGTGATCCTGTCGTCCAGGCCGAGCTTGCCCTGTTCCACCAACTGCAGCACCGCCACCGCAGTCAACAGCTTGGTGATCGAGGCCACGTCATACCGCATCGCCGCCGAATTCGGAATCCCAAATCCCCGGTGCGCGAATCCGT
Organism: uncultured Sphaerobacteraceae bacterium; assembly: GCA_964574825.1. Taxonomy (GTDB): domain Bacteria; phylum Chloroflexota; class Chloroflexia; order Thermomicrobiales; family UBA6265; genus JACCYX01. The sequence continues at coordinate 392 of CAZNQC010000238.1, forward strand.
GCGATTCCTCCAGCAGCGTCGTCTCGCCCTGCGTGATCAACACCGACCCGGAGAACTCTTCCGCCGCGACCGCTTCCGCAACTCGCTCCCGAATCCGCTCGATCTGCCCCCGCGTAATGATCGTTGGCATGGCACAATTCCTCCGCCCACTCCATCGTCATTCTGAGCGCAGCGAAGAATCCCTGCGTCGTAGGGGCCGACTCCATGTCGGCCCGGTGTCAGCCGTCATGCCGATCAGTGTCGGGTCATCCTGTCGTCCAGAATGTAGGGGTTCTCGGCTCCCACGGTAGCATCCAGAATATGGCATGAACGGCCCAGTGGGAGTCTGTGAACCCCGCGCCTCACCCACGCCCCTACTTCGCCTGCAGGTGCGCCACAATTTCCACATGATGCGTCTGCGGGAACATGTCGAATCCGCGAACCGACATCACCTCGTACCCCATCTGGGTCAGGTCGTGGATATCCCGGGCGAAGGTGGCCGGATCGCACGACACCGCCGCGATGTGCGCTGGTTTCAGTCGCACGAGGTGCTCCAACGTCTCTTTCCCGGCGCCAGCCCGCGGCGGATCGAACACCGCCAACCCCACCCGGCCCAACGGCGACCGATCCCCGGCCAGCCAGTGTTCCACCGGTGCGGTGACGAACCGCCCATTCTTCAATCCAGCTTCGGCCAGGTTCTCTTCGGCGTAGGGAATGGCCGGACCGAATGATTCCACCCCAACCACGCGCCGGAAGCGCCGCCCCAGCGGAATCGAGAACAGCCCGACTCCACAGTAAAGGTCAAGCGCGATCGCGTCGTCCGTGGCGGCTTCGTCGGCGATGCGCACCACCTCGGCCAGCAGGTCGTTCGTGACCGGAATGTTGGCCTGGAAGAAACACTCGGCCGAGTAGCGGTAGAGGTCACCTCCCACCTCGCGCATGATCTGGCGCGACCGGGGCGAGTGGGTCTGCTCCAGCACCGAACCGGTATCACCCGTGACAGCCCGGTATTCCGACGCGTTCTTCGGCACCAGTCCGGCCGCGAAGTCGTCCCGCAGGGTCGTCAGCAGTGCCTGCGTATCCAGCGTCAGCACTGGGCTTTCTTCCACATCCATCACGGTGTGCGAATGCGGCGCGAAGTAGCCGATCGCGCCGGATTTCTGGTCGATCTGGAATTCGGCTCGCGACCGGTAATGCCAATCGTTTTCCGAAGGCACCACTTCCACCTCCGGCACCGGGTCGAGTTTTGCGATCCGACGCAATCCATCGCTGATGATGCCGGCCTTGATCGCCACCTGGTCCTCGTAGCGGATGTGCATGAAATCGAGCCCGCCGCTTGCCTCGTACGGCACTCGTGGTTCGATCCGCATCGGAGATGGCTCGATGATCTCCTCGATTGCGGCGTGGAACACCTTCCCCTGCCGCTTGGTCACCTTTGCCCGCACGACATCGCCGGGAGCGGTCAGCGGTACGAACACGGCCAGGCCGTCTCCTTCGAAACCCAGGCCCAGGCCATCCCCCACGATTCGCTCGATCTTCAAGTCTTCAATCACCAGGTCGGGCACCTCTTGCGTCGGCCGCTGGTGACGCGCCCGGGCCGGACGACGCGCTGGAGATGGTTGGCCACCAGAACGGTGAGTTGGTTTGCCCGGTCCCGAACTGCCTGGGCGAGTGCGAGCTGGTCGGCGGGAACGTGAGTCAGTCATTGAGAAGGTCCTTTGGAAACGAGCGGGCCGAAGGTCTGGCGGATGAACGTTCCGCCCTCCGGCGAGTCACTGGACAGTCGCAGCATCAAGCGAGACTGGTCTGCGGGGAGCGTCAGGGTATAGGTCAGAAACGGGCAGCATTGCCGTTCACCCCGCACGAAGTCGAGCAGGTCATCCACCACGGTGTCCGTCTGAGAAAACGTGAATACGGCGCTGGCGTCATCCCATGTCACGCTCTCTACCCGGTCGAAGAGGCCGGTTCGCAGGTCGTCCAGCCGTTGCGCCAGTTCGGGGCTGGTGAGCCGGCAGGCAAGCTCGGGTTGGGTGTCCATGGAGGGTATCCTTTCGGCAGCGTGACGATCCGCTGGGATCGGCAACTTCCATTGTAGTCGCCGGTCGGTGCTTGCCAGCGCTTGCGTCAGGCGGCGCTCCTGGCGCAATGCGTCGATGAGGTGATTGGTGACGGACGCGGGCAACACACCCTGGAATCTTGGCGTGCTTCTCTCGGGAGCGGGCCGCACCCTGGAATATCTGCTGGCGGCAATCGATGCCGGGGACCTCGATGCTCGCGTGCCGGTGGTCATCTCGTCCCGACCGGATGTGCGTGGGCTGGACGTGGCCGCCGCCGCCGGCATTCCCACCCGGGTCATCGTTCGAAGTGACTATCCGTCACTCGCGGCGTTCAGTGCGTCGATCTACGACGAGTTCGCCTACTTCGATATTGACCTGGCAATCATGGCTGGCTATCTGCGCAAGATGCTGGTGTTGCCGGAATGGGAGGGGCGGATACTCAACATTCATCCCTGCCTCTTGCCGGAAGCCGGCGCCTACGCGGCCGGCAAGGGCATGTATGGCGAGCGGGTCCACGCGGCCGTCCTCGCTCATGGTGATACCGTCTCTGGCGCCACCGTCCACCTCGTGACCGAGGATTACGACGAAGGGCCACCCCTCGCCCGCATCGAAGTGCCGGTCGAGCCAGGTGATGACCCGGTCACGCTCGGCACGCGCGTCTTCATGGCCGAAAAGGGTCTCTATCCGGCCACCATCCTTGCCTATATGGCGGCCCATCCGGAGTTCAGGAGCGTCCACTGAACCGGCTTCCAGGATTCGCCATCAACTTGCCTGCAAGAAGTCTCTGGGCTTGCGGAACCTCCGCGCGACCCTTCCAGGTTTTCATGAGATGTCCATAAAAGTTGGAGCGTATACCGGATGAACCGGGCCGGGGACGCCCCTACGGTTGGAATTGCGCCGGAACTCCCGTCTGGCTGAACGGGGGGCGCACAGTTCCGCGGCGATGGCGGTCTGATACCAGGCCGCCTGTCGTCACACCACAGGAAGGGGTCCCATCCCATGCGACCATCAGAATCCACCGATCCGGGGCTGGCCACAGGCTTGCTCGTTGCTCGCCTGATGACCGGATTCATTTTCATCATGCACGGCTACCAGAAGTTGATCGAGAACGGTGTGGGCGCAACCCAGAATGGCTTTGCGGCCATGGGCGTTCCATTGCCCGACATTTCGGCGATCGCGCTGATCATTCTCGAACTGGCGGGTGGTCTGGCGTTGATCCTCGGTATCTGGTCGCGCCTGGCAGGTGCCCTGTTGTCGATCGCCATGTTGGGTGCCATGTACTTTGCCCATCGTGACGCCGGGTTCTTCGCCCAGGAAGGCGGCTTCGAATACGTCCTGCTGCTGGCAATCATCTGCGCCGCGCTCGCCCTCACCGGGCCTGGTCCGTGGTCGCTCGAAGGCGTGCTCCGCTGGTCGCCTTCAGCGCCCATAGCCACCTCGGGTCGACGTTGATTTTACTTTCAGCCGAAGCAAACGGCCTGCCAGTTTATCGGCGGGCCGTTTCGTTGCGCACGGGCTGGTGGACGTTGTGACTATGTTCGCAGGTAGACCATATCGCCGACGGCAATCACCGGCTCACCTTGCCCATCGGCGAGTGTGGCGTAGAAACCACGCATGCCCTGATTCAGGAACTTCAGCGTCTCGGAAATCACCCGGTCGGAGCGCTGGTCGAGCCCGTAGCCGGCGCAGAAGCGGCTGAACTCCACACAGGGCGGGGCGCCCGCCACGGCGGTCAACGCGACCAGTCCTGCCGAGGTCTCGATCACCACACCCCGCGACACATCTTCTTCGGTCAGCATCCGGTCAGCGTCGATCAGGATGTTCTCACCAGCGATGCCGTCGGTCAGATGGTTGCCGAACCGCTCCCGCATCCGGGCATAGTGTCCGGTCAACCCCACCGACACCCCATTGTCTCCTCGGAAGCGGCTGATCGGATGGAGCATGTGGTGCACGTCGCCAAATTCGGTCCCACCATCAAGGCCAACAACCCCACCCGGCTCGATCCGCAGCGCGGAAACAGCCGTGATCGGCCCAGGGTCATACCAGCGATGCGGCTTCTCACCCTGTTTCAGGTGCGCGACCTGCACCTGCAACCGTCCGATCGATCCAAGCGGGATCAGATTCTCGGAGGAAACGTGTCTGGCGGATCGTACATGTGATGACAACGTATCACCCTGCCTCGTAGACGCTCATGTGGTGTCAGCCTTCAGTGGTCCGCCCAGATCCATATGTTCTACACGGAAGGATTCGTCACTCTGAGCGGAGCGAAGAGTCCCTGCGCCAGGCGCATCGGCCGGAGGCCGATCTCAATCTTGGACGATCCATGGGGCGGATCAAGCCAGACATATTACTGGGCGCAATGAAGGGGCTGCTCGCTATGCCCAAACCCCAAAACGCATGACCCGTCAGTCACCCTGTCGCTGCCGTGCGCGGAATCGGCGGACCCGCTCGACGGTACCACAGCTGCTCGCCGAACAGTACCTGCGCATCCCGTTCCTGCTCGTGTCCAGGAAAAACCGCTCGCAATCGGGCGCATCGCATTGCCGCAATCTCGTCCTGTCCGCATGCAGCAACAGGTCTGCTGTTGCCAGCGCCACTTCCCAGAGCGGCTGCTCCAACGCTCGTTCCCGCTTCCAGATCCAGGCTCCGAAACCATCTCGCAATACCAGCGAGCGGGCATCCTGTGCAGACATCACTTCTGCGCCGATAACCGGGAGGTCTCGGGAGTCGGTTTCTGAGGCTACCAACGCAACTACCACCTCGGCCAGTTCTTCCCGCAAGGCCAACGCCCGTCGCCGCACGGCCGCTGCCTCCCGCGGCTCTTTCCCAGCCAGCAACATCAGACCCCGTGCGGAATCGGGGGCGATCGCCCCAGCCGCTGCCGCCCAATCGACCAGATTGACATACCCAGGTGCGAGCAGGTCTCCCGGATGATGCTCACCGTGGCGGGGTGTGGTGTTCAGGAAATCAAGCGCCAAATGCCCTCCCACCAGCGCCACGGCATTGGCTGAGCTCTCGGTTCGAGACAACGGCGTCTTGGCATAGAGGGTTGGTGGTGTGGACATGGAGCTCCTCCCAGCAGGTAACGCATCAAGG
>CAZNQC010000239.1:0-2658 GCA_964574825.1 uncultured Sphaerobacteraceae bacterium
ACCCGGTTCCACTCGTTGATGGTCACGCTCTCGACAATGCCGTTCGGGGCGTAAGGGTCGTTGGCAAGCAACTCCTGGACCTCGGCGATGTCGGCCGCATCGTAGACCAGCAGGGCGCCCGAGTCGTCGACGTAGGGGCCAGACTCGAACAGCTTGCCCTCGTCCAGCAGCTTCTTCAGGTACTCACGATGCGTCGGACGCACTTCGAGGCGGCGCTCGACGTTGTCGGTGAAGGTGAGGTTGACGGCAAACAGCGGCATGGTGCTTTCTCCGTGATACAGGAATCCGGGCAGACCGTTGACCGGCAGATTATCCTGATTGCAGCGTTTCCGCCATGCCACCCGGCATGGTTCGACCCATCCTCCACCCCAGGAATGCCCTGATGCCGCCTGCTCGCGAGGCCAGCGAAGACAAGGACGTGGTGCCGCTGCGACGGCAGTACCTGCAGATCAAGGCTCGCTATCCCGACACCATCCTCTTTTTCCGGCTCGGTGACTTCTACGAGACGTTCGACGGCGATGCCGAAACCGCCTCCCGGTTACTCGACATCGTTCTGACCGGCCGGGAAATGGGCAAGAACCTGCGTGTGCCGATGGCGGGCATCCCGTTCCACGCAGCAGACGGCTACATCGCCCGCCTGATCGCGGCTGGACACAAGGTGGCGGTCTGCGAACAGGTTGGCGAGGCCACCAGGGGCAAGGGGCTGGTCGAACGCGACGTCACCCGCGTCGTGACCCCCGGCACCGTCTCCGACCCCGGCATGCTCGATGCCCGGACCAACAATTACATCGCCGCCGTCGTGATCGAAGGCAAACGGGCGGGCATCGCCTATGCCGACATCACCACTGGCGAGTTCCGGGCAACCGAACTGGCTGGCGCCGACACCGGCGAAGCCACCCTGGCCGCCGGCCGGGAATTGCTCCGTCTCAGAGCGGCCGAAGTCGTGCTGCCGGCCGACCAGATCGAATCGCTGCCGCTACCGTCCTCCGCCTGGCTGCCAGAAGGTACGAGTCTTTCGAAGACCGACTCCTGGCGGTGGCAGGTCACCCGGGCCGAGGACGCCCTCGCAAAGCACTTCCGCGTCCAGTCGCTCGACGGCTTCGGCCTGGCAGGCAAGCCGCTCGCCGTTCGAGCAGCCGGTGGTCTGCTCCAGTACCTCGAGGACACCCAGCTCTCGGGACTCAAGCAGGTCACCTCGCTGGGCAGCTATGCGCTCGACACCTTCATGACGCTGGATGCGCAGACCCGCCGCAATCTGGAACTCACCGAGAGTTCACGCGGCGATCGCAAGTTGAGTCTGGGAGGAGTCCTGAATCAGGCCCGGACTCCAATGGGAGCCCGCCTGCTCGACCGCTGGATCGGGCAACCGTTGCTCGACATCGACGCACTCAACGCCCGGCTCGACGCCGTCGAATGGTTCACCCGGCAAACAGCCATTCGCGCACGTCTGCGTCAGGAGCTTCGCGCCGTCTCAGATATTGAACGACTAACCAACCGAGTCGTCACTGGCGCCGCCTCGCCCCGCGACCTGGCCTCACTGCGGGACAGCCTGGTGCACGTCGCCACTCTCGTGGACCTGGTGCGGGACGTACCCGGATTGCCCGGCATACCCGACACCTCCGAAGTTCAGCGAATCCTCCGCGAGGCAATCATCGACGAACCACCGGTCGCGCTCGGCAAGGGGCCCGTCTTCCAACCCGGGTATGCCAGCGAACTAGATGCACATCGGGCCCGTGCAACCGAAGCCCGGGAGTGGATCGCCAATCTGGAGCGGAGCGAACGCGACCGGACTGGCATTCGCACCCTCAAGGTTGGCTACAACCGGGTGTTCGGCTACTACCTCGAAATCACCACTGCCGCGCTCGCCTCGGCCGATCGCGACAGGATGGCTCGCGGCGAAACCGGCACCACCCTGCCCGACGACTACATTCCCAAGCAGTCGCTGGCCAACGCCACCCGCTACTTCACACCGCAGCTGAAGGAATACGAGACGCTGGTCCTGACGGCGGAAGATACGCTGGCATCGCTCGAAGCCGATATCTACCGCACGCTGATCCTGCGCGTGGCCGAGCATGCGGAACGCCTCAAGCGGGCGGCAGATGCGATTGCCTGGGTCGACACCGTCAGCGCCCTGGCCGAAGTGGCGATCGAACGCAACTACGTACGTCCCGATCTCACCGACGGCACCCGCATCGAAATCGTTGCCGGGCGGCATCCCGTGATCGAGAGCGTACTCCCAACCGGCGAGTACGTGCCCAACCACACCCTGCTCGATGCCGATTCCGACCAGATCATCATCCTGACCGGCCCGAACATGGCCGGCAAGAGTTCGTGGCTGCGGCAGGTGGCATTGATCACGCTGATGGCCCAGATCGGCTCGTTCGTTCCCGCCGACCAGGCCAGCATCGGCATCGTCGATCGCATCTTCACCCGGATCGGGGCACAGGATGATATCGCGACCGGTCAGAGCACGTTCATGGTCGAGATGCTGGAAACGGCCAACATCCTGGCCCACGCGACACCACGCAGCCTGATCGTGCTCGACGAGATCGGGCGCGGCACCAGCACCTATGACGGCCTCGCCATTGCCCGGGCGATCGTGGAATACATCCACAACTCGTCGCACCTGGGAGCCAAGACGCTCTTCGCCACCCACTA
>CAZNQC010000239.1:2758-5468 GCA_964574825.1 uncultured Sphaerobacteraceae bacterium
GGCGCGACGCCATGCGGCGGCCGGAACCGATGAACCTCCAGTTGACGATGTTCGAATCGACCTCACCGGCCGTGGAGCGATTGCGCACGCTCGAGGTCGAAGCCATGTCCCCGCTCGAAGCGATCAACGCCCTGTTCGAGCTCAAACGCCTCGCCACCGACTCCTGATTCGAGAAGCCAGCCGTGACCCAGAACCTGATCGTCATCCAACCGTCCTGTTCGTTGCCGCCATCGCCCGTGGTGAAGGGTGGTTCTGGTGTCGGTTGAGGTCGCCACTCCCCCAGTCGAAACCCCACTCATCGCACCGCCGTCAACCGCTCCGGCAGTTGAGCCTGTGGTGGAAGCGGTGACGGTTTCGCGCGCGCGCTGGTTCGAGCGGGTGGGATTCTGGGCACCGGCGCTCATGCTCTGTATTTCCAGTCTGATGCTGGTGGTGGTGTACCTCGGCACTCCGGTATCGGCAGGCAATCGTGGGCTGACCAACCTGACCGAGTCCTACGGTGCGCTCGAACGCGTGGCCCTTTGGCAAGACGCCTTCGACTGGATTCCAGGCATCGGGACGGATGCGGGAGATTTCACGCTGGCGCCGGAGGCGATTGCCTGGCTGGCCCGGCTCGGCATCATCGGACTCTGCGTGGCCCAGGCCTGGGCCTTCTGGCTGGCCTGGCGGGGACCGGCGCGATCGATCCTGACCTGGCTGGTTCCCCCCATCATCGCCCAGATCCTGATGATCGGCCTCGTCCCCAGCAATGCCGATATCTTCTTCTACGAAATGACCGGTGACCTGGCGGCGAACGGGATCAACCCTTACGCCCACGCCCTGATGGAGTTCCCCGACCATCCACTCTTGCCCTTCAACCACTGGATCGAAATGACCGCGGTCTACGGGCCGGTCTGGACATCGATCAATGCGGCCCTGATGTCAATCACCGGTCCCGATCCGGTGGCCGCGACGATCCTCTACAAGATCTTCTTCGGTATCGTCGCAATCGCGCTGGCATTCCTCGTCTACCGTTTCGTCCGCCATCTCACCCAAAACGCCCAGCTTGCGACGGTCGCGGGGGTACTGGTCGCCTGGCAACCAGCGATGATCCTCGAAAGTGCTGGCCAGGGCCACAACGATCCCCTGATGCTGCTGCTGTCCACGGCGGGCATCTTTCTGGTGATCGCCGGCGGCACGGCGGCGGTGCGGGGCGGGGTGATCCTGGTGACCCTCTCGGCCCTGGTGAAATACGTCACGCTGCCGATCCTCGCCTTGCTGACACTGACCCGGCTTGGTGACCGGCGTCGCTCCGGCGGATTGCCACGGGTGATCCTGGCTGGAGCGCTGGACGTGCTGGCCTTCCTGCTCGTGGCGTTCGTCGCGTTCTTCCCCTTCTGGAACGGCATCTCAACCATCACCGAGATGCTGGCCGAGCCCGGTCGGCTCTACACCAACCCGATCTGGTTCGATCCGTACATGTTGCTCGACTGGCTCTTCCCGCACGAGGTAGCCCGGGCCTGGGCCAACATCACCCGCGCCGTGATGCAGGTGGTGACGATCGCGATCACCCTGGTGGTTTTGGTCCGCTTCGCGCTGTTCTGCTGGAATCACGCCACGTCCGAGGACCCGGCCAACCGGTTGCCGGTCTGGACCAGACCCCTGATCCTGAGTTGGGCCATCATCCTCACCTCGCTCGCCCTGTTGCCGGTGAACTCGCACCCCTGGTACTGGACCTGGCCGATCGTTCCGCTCGCCGTCCTGATCACCTTCGACGCCTCGCGACAGACACCCAGCCCCGCGACGTCGGAAACAGAGAACTCCCTGGCCGAAGTCGTTGCCGTGCCGCGCTGGTTCTGGGCGTATCTGGTGCTCATCTGCATCATGACGCTCGCCTATCACACCCGAATCGTGCACCTGTGAAGCGGCGATCCGACACCTGGCGTTCGCCCGGGACCTGGTTGACCGTCGCCGCGCTGGTCTCGATCGGCCTGCTGATCGGCTGGACCTTCGCTGACCTCGGGGTGTTCGATCTGTGGACCACTGTCTCCACCGAGCACGGCATCTACGACGTTATCAACACCTTCGCCTCGGTCGACCACCCATTCCATGCCACCCGGGCCCAATTGCTGCTGGACAGCCTGCAGGAAGGCGAGATCCTCCGCTGGATTCCCAGCCACGAAGGTGGCTACCCGGTCGAGTTCTATCCACTCGGGGCAGCCTGGCTGGAGATTGCGCTCTGGGCCGCCATGCTCGGTCAGATTCCGATCATCGCGATCCACAAGATTGCCGTCGCCGTCGTCTTCATCCTGCCAGTCGTTGGCTTCTGGATCCTGGCCCGCGGCGACCGGCTCAATCCATTCGTGCCGTTGCTGGCTCTGGCCGTTCACGTGGCAGTGCCGGGCGAGTGGACCAACGGCGGCCGCACGGAACTTGTCTACTGGGGCCTGATCTCCAACGTCGCGGGTGGCGCCTGGGCCTTCGTGATGATGGCAGCCCTGAGCCGGTGGGTGCGGGAAGGGCATCGCGGGTTCGCGGTGCTGGCGACGCTGGCAGCAACCGTCGCGATGTACACCAACACCCGCTCGTCGATTGCAATCGGACTGGCAAGCATTGCCATCGTCATCGTCGCACTGGCGGAATTCCGGCACCTCGGCTGGAAGCAGGACCTGCGACTCGTGATCGGCCGTCTGGCCGTTGTAGCCGGGCTTAGCGTGCTGCTCACCGCACC
>CAZNQC010000240.1:0-4226 GCA_964574825.1 uncultured Sphaerobacteraceae bacterium
ACGATCGGTCCCTGGATGATGAGGCTGCTTCCCCGTGGCACCGATCGATGCGAGGTGGAACGACGCAATCGAACCTGCAAATTTTCCTTGCAGGTTCGATTGGCGTCCGGGGTCCTGATCGCGATTGGCACGAACTCTGGCGGTTGCCCCCGCCCACTCCGCCGGTGCGTTACCGCACTCCGTTTACGAATTTCTCGTAACAGTGGCGAGATTTGGCCCGTTCGATGCGTACGATAGGTAGAGCAACTCCCGGAAGGACGCGCTGTCCGTCGACCGAACACCGGGGTTAAGGGGGATAAAGGGGGTAAAGGGTCGAGCGAACAGCCCATGGAATCAACGAACATGGGCCTTATCCCCCTTCTCCCTTTTTCCCGGAGCGTTTTTTCGAAGCGCTCCAACCTGCTGGCGTCGAATGGGCGCGGCCATCCCGGCGGCGCGTGGCGACTGCTCGGTCATTCCGCAAAAGCCGATGCCCGGCAGGGAGGTCATCCCCACCGGGCATCAGGTTGGTAGAACGCCGGACACGTGCGACCGACAAGGGGCTGGGCGGACAACCGCCGCCTTCACTGTTCATGATGAGGCTCGCGCCCGATCGGCGTCAGGTCCGCCCCTGCCCGATGACCTGGCGATCACCTCATGCCGGTCACTCCACGCCTCGGCCAACCCCTACGTTCCTACCTTCTTCCGTCTATTTCCTCGCACCCAGGCGGTTCGCGCCGAGCATCAGCGCCCCGGCCAGCAGCACGCCGCTCGCCAGGAGCAGCAGGCCGGTCGAGCCGGACTCGCCGGACCCGGTCGTGCCGGTGGCGGGGAGGCCGGAAATCGCGGTCGAGGTGGCCGTGGCGGTCGGCGCCGGAGTCGTGGTTGCCGGGGTCTCGGTCGGGGTGGTTCCGGCTGGCACGAAGGCGAGGGTGTGAACCACCGGGCCCATCTCCCCGTCGCTCACCAGAATGTCGTAGAACTCGTAGCCAGCCGGCACCTGGGCAGGATCCCAGTCGAAGTAGAAGTCAGGGCTGTCGGCCGGAATCTCCAGCACGCAGCCGCCGAACTGGCTGCCCTCATCGGTCAGGCAGGAATCGAGGAAGAGGTCGGTGCCGTCCTGGTAGGCCGAAATCTCGAAGTCCGGAATCCAGTCGCCCGCGCCGTCGGTGCAGGTGGCATCGTCGCAGAGCAGGGCGTTGACCGGCACGCTGGCGGTGTCGGGCGTTTCCGGGGCGAACGCCAGGGTGTGCGTCACCGGGCCCATCGTGCCATCGCTGACGATCACGCTGTGGAAGGTGTAACCCACCGGCACCTGGTCCGGCCGCCAATCGAAGGCGTAGTTCGTGACGTTCGCTGGAACCTCCAGCTCGCAGGCGCCGCTCTGGCTGCCGTCCGGAGTGATGCACGAATCGAGGAAGTCGTTGGTATCGGCGTTGAAGACCTCGATCTCGAAGTCGGTCAGGGTGGTCTGGAACTCCGCGCAGGAGGCATCGGTGCAGAGCGCGGCGTTGGCCAGAATCGTCGTCGAGGGATCGACGGCGGCGGGCACAAACGGAATGATCCAGCCGCTCGGTGCCTGCGGATCGTTGACCGGAATCAGGTCACCGAAGAAGGTGTAGCCGTCGAGGGTGGCCGGTTCCCAGGTCAGGTAATAGTCGACGCCATCGGGAATCTCCATCGTGCAGCCACCCGACTGGCTTCCGGCATTGGTTTCGCACGAGGCCAGCCAGACTTCGTCGGTGGAATCCCAGGCATGAACGGTGATGTCGGGAACGCGGGGGGCGGTGCCGGCATCGTCGCAACTGGCATCGGCGCAGGTCACCACCATCACCAGCACGGGGGTGGTGGGTGGGTCCTGGGCACCAGCGGTGGAGGTCGCGGTGGCGATGCCCCCGATCAGGGCCAGCATCAACCCCAATATTCGAAACTGACGAGAAATTCGCTGCATGAATGTATCTCCTGCCAAGCCATTGCTGGCCCGTATCCAACCCGGCGGGGGTTCCCCGCTCGGCATGATAACGAACGGCTGGGGCAGTTGGTGTTGCCCCGGGAAGCATGAGCAAGAAATCGGGACCACCGGGCAACCGGCGGTCGGACCCGACCGGGGAGGGGGTGCGCCGCGCGTGACGCCGGGAGACAGGGTATGGTTCCATGCAGGTCAACGCAGGTCGGCTGGAATGCGCAGGAACAGGAACGCAGGTGAGCGAAGGACGGCCACAACAGTGGCGCATCAGGGAACAGGCCAATCTCGAACTCGAAACCGGGTCGCCGGGCAACATGGGCGACCTGTTCGAAACCCACGGTGGGTTCCGGTTGCGCAAGGTCACCGCCACCCGCTACGTCACCCCGCTCCGGGAAGGTGGTTCGCTGCCCGCCCTGATGGAAGCCGATGACGACGGGCTGTATGTGGTCAAGCTGCGCGGGGCGGCCCAGGGTGCCAAGACGCTCGTGGCCGAACTGGTCGCCGGCGAGATCGGGCGGTTACTGGGGCTGCGGGTGCCGGAACTGGTGCTGGTGGACCTCCCGGCCGCATTGACGCTGGGCGAACCCGACCCGGAGATCAAGGGGCCGCTCGATCGCTCGGTGGGGCTGAATCTCGGGTTGGACTTCCTGCCGGGGGCGTTGCCGTTCGACCTCGCCATGCGCGAACCGGTCTCGCCGGTCCTCGCCGCCGACATCGTCTGGTACGACGCCTTCATCGCGAATGTCGACCGCACGGCACGGAATCCGAACATGCTGCGCTGGCACGACAATCTCTGGCTGATCGACCAGGGGGCGGCGATCCTGCCCCATCATCGCTGGACCGATCCCAAGGCCGATGGGCGGAAACCGTTCCCGTCGATCAAGGACCACGTGCTGCTGCCGAAGGCCGGGTCGCTGGTGGAGGCCGACCGGCGGCTGGCCGACCGCCTGACCGAAACCGACCTCTGGGCGGCGATCGCCTCGATTCCGGACGAGTGGCTGGATGACGAGGAGCCGATCGGGAACGCCATGGCCCAGCGCGAGGCGTACCTGGAGTACTTCATGTCCCGCCTGGAGGCCCCGCGCCCGTTCATCGCCGGGGCCGAGGCCGCCCGCACCGAGGCCAACGTCGGGGCGATCGACCCGGATCGCGCGACGAGGGGACGCCGTCGTGAGTGAGCCGCAAGCTTACTTCTACGCCGTGATCCGGGTGGTGCCGCGGGTGGAACGGGGCGAATGCATCAACGCCGGGGTGGTGCTCTTCTCGCGCTCGTTGCGGTTCCTGGGGATGGAATGGACGCTCGATCCGTGGAAACTGCAGGCCATTTCGCCCGAGACCGATCCGGATTTCGTCGAGTCCCAACTGGTGGCGATGGCGGCGGTGGCGCACGGTGACGCGGAAGGCGGACCGGTCGCGCAGATGGCGCAGGCGGAGCGGTTTCACTGGCTGGTGGCTCCGAGTTCAACGATCGTGCAGCCGTCGCCAGTCCACACCGGTGTCACGATCGATCCCGCCGCCACGCTGCAGCAGCTCTTCACCACGCTGGTCGGGTAGCGATCCACTTCCACATCGCCATTGCCGCTCAAAGCCCGAGTGCCGTAGTCTGCTTTGAGCGACTGGCGCCTGGCGGGAATGGAGATGGAACCTGATGACGGGTCACGAAGCGAGCAATCCGGAGAGCCCGCGGCTGCAGCGGTTGCAGCAAGAGCTTTTGGCGGGGGCGAATGCAACGGCGGTGGTCGATGCCTTCTGGGCCGAGATGGCGGAATCGGGGACGCCGCTGGTCGAACTCGATGATGCCCGCCCGGAGCATGGATTGGTGACCTGGCTCTTCCGGGAGACCACGCCAGTGCACAAGGCGCTCGTGCGCGAAGTCTGCTCCTGGAAACCCGATTCCGAGCGGCACCTGATGCGACTGGCGGAGACCGACATCTGGTTCCTCAGCTGGTGGATCCGGCGCGACCTGCGCTGCACCTATGGCTTCGAAGTAACGAGTGCGGCCGGGGATCGCAGCCGGCAGTCCGATCCGCTCAGCCGTCATCAGGAGCCGAATGACAAGGCGCGGGTGGCAGATCCCCTTAACCGGCACCAGCAGCGCGGCGACTGGTTCGACGATGTGGCCGCGGACTCGGTGCTGGTGATGCCGGACGCGCGTGAGCTGCCATGGTGGGCCGAGCGACCGGAGGTTCCGCGCGGGGAGCTCCACGTCCACACCTTCCGCAGCGAGATTCTGGGTAACGAACGACCGATCTGGATGCACACCCCGGTTGGGTTCGATCCG
>CAZNQC010000240.1:4326-5448 GCA_964574825.1 uncultured Sphaerobacteraceae bacterium
TGTGTTCGGCCTACACCGCGCTGCAACACCCGGATGTGTTCGGGAATGCGTTCATGCAGTCGGGGTCGTGCTGGATGCATCCGAGCGTGCTTGGCGGGTACGTCGATCCGACCGGGAAACCGGCGCCCTTGCCGGTCGGTGAGGGAGCACAGGTGCCGTCGATCATCGCGGCGTACCAGGCGGCCGATGCGGTGCCGGTGCGGATTTACCAGGAGTGTGGCACGGTGGAGAACGGTCCGCCGCCAGCCCGGATCTGGCAGACGTTTGGTAACCGCTGGTTCCACGACCTGCTCGAACTCAAGGGCTATGACACCGTCTACCGGGAGTATGTGGGTGGCCACGACGATGCCTGGTGGCGGGGCACCTTCGCTGACGGCCTGATCTGGCTCTTCGGCGATCGAGGCCGGGGTGTCTGATGCGTGCCCCTGGTTGGTTCTTCGGTCTCCTGCTGGCAATCACCGGGTTGGTGCTGGCCAGCGGGACATTCGCCGCAATGCCTACCCCGGCCACGACGTTTCCGGCGCCCACGGGGCTGGTGTGGGATATCCAGCTTGCCGAGATTTCAGCCGACCAATTGGCGACGGACGTCACCCTGGTCGAGATCGATGGCGCGGAGGCGACGGCGGAGGACGTGGAGTTGCTCCGGGCGCAGGGCGTCACGCCGATCTGCTACGTCAACGCCGGGGCGTGGGAAGAGTGGCGGGACGACGCTGACGCTTACCCGGCAGAGATCATCGGGAATGCCTATCCGGGCTGGGATGGGGAGCGATTCGTCGATATCCGGCAATTGGATGTGCTCGGGCCGATCCTGACTGCCCGGCTGGATGATTGCGCGGCCAAGGGATTTGCCGCCGTCGATCCCGACAACGTCGATACGTACCTGACCGAGAGTGGCTTTCCGCTCACGGAGACGGATCAGCTGCGGTTCAATCGCTGGCTGGCGGACGAGGCCCATGAGCGAGGACTCGCCATCGGCCAGAAGAACGTGCCCGAACTGGCCGCTGACCTGGTTGGCAGCTTCGACTTCGCGGTGACCGAGGATTGCCTGGTCGATGGCTGGTGTGTTGAGATGACGCCCTACGCCGCTGCGGGGAAACCGGTGCTGATGATCGAGTACACGGA
>CAZNQC010000241.1:0-5444 GCA_964574825.1 uncultured Sphaerobacteraceae bacterium
TCGCTGGCGAAGGTGGCGATGGTCGTGATCTCGGTCTCGGAGATCGTCACCAGGCTGTA
The DNA here is from genome assembly GCA_964574825.1 of uncultured Sphaerobacteraceae bacterium. Taxonomy (GTDB): domain Bacteria; phylum Chloroflexota; class Chloroflexia; order Thermomicrobiales; family UBA6265; genus JACCYX01. The sequence continues at coordinate 60 of CAZNQC010000241.1, forward strand.
GCCGAGGTAGCCGGGTTCCTGCTGGAGGGTGGGCAGGTAGCCGGAGTTGATGGCCTGGGTGACCTGGTCGTAGGTGCCTTCGAGCTTGTAGGTGCGGATGACGGTGAAGGGCGCGCCACCCATCTGCGCGGCGGAGGCATGTCCCAGCCCGAACGAGCCGAGCAGGGTGGCTGCGAGCCCCGCACCCCCGAGCTTGAACATCGAGCGGCGGTTGGCGCGACCGGAGAGCGAACGGGTCAGACGATCGAAACGACGTGGGTCCATGGTGATGTGTCCTTCGGTTGATGGTGATGGCGATGAAGCCGCGAGGGGATACCGGAACCTAGCGAGCCGGGCGCCGGCTCACATATGCGGCCGTCGCCCCGAGCAGAAGCACTCCAGCCGCGCCGCCCAGCGTCGTCGCCAGCGAGTCGCTCGCCGCGGCGGTCACACCGGCACCAGTGTTCGGCAGATTGGCAGGCGCCTGCACCGGGAGCACGAGCGTGAACACCAGACCGCTTTCGTTGACGGTAACGGTTTCCAGGACGTTGTCGTAGCCGGCTGCAGCGGCGCTGATCTTGTGTTCACCATCACCAATGCCGTTGAACTGGAACTCACGTCCGCTTGGCGTGCCGGCCGGAATGTCCTGGCAGTCGAAGCCGACTTCCCCGGAAATGCAGACCTCGCCACTGGCGATATCCGCTCCATCAGCGGTTTCGACAACGATGTAGACCACGTCGTGCATCATCTGCGCCGAGGCAGCCTGGACGGAGAAAACGGCCATCAACGCAACGGCGATGAGGGCAAAGGATCGAGTAAATCGGCGCATGACGTGTACTCCCCTGAATGATGAATCCAACGGTTGCCGAGAGTGGGACCCGAACGGAATGTCGCCGGATTAGCCGGCAAAATTCCCGATGATGGTGTCGAGCCAGTCGAAGAGGCGCTGCGAGCGGAGGCCATTCGCCTTCGGTTCGCAGTGAAGGTCCGCCCCTTCGGCGGCCGTGAACGGAATGAACGTTTTGTCGCCCGGCAGGGCGTCGTAGAGTTGCTGAGCCTGTCCCGGCCAGAATGACTCGCCCTCCGGCGAGGTCACGGCCATGGGCGTCTCGATCCTGGCGATGATGTCGTCCGTCAGGGTGTAGTCCTGAAGGAGAAGCAGGGTCTCCGCGAACGACGTCGTGCCGAAGGGGCGCATGCGGAACTGGATGTTCTGGCGGAAGGCGGCAGATTGCTTTTCTCCCTCGGCCACACCCTGATCGAACTGCTGCTTGATCTGCTCCTGCTCGGATCCAGTGGTGTGCAACAGACCTTCCAGTTCGTCCTGGGGAATCGACGCCGTCCAGGACGACATCACGTTGACCACACCGGGATCGGCGACACCGGCTGCAATCCGATGCTCGAAGGCCAGTGCCCGCGGCACCCAGTACCCGGCCTGGCTCACCCCAACCAGCGCGATCCGGTGTGGATCGACATCGGGCCGGGCCAGGAGAAAGTCGACGACCGGCGTGATGACCTTTTCCCAGTCGGGCCGGAAATAGAGTCCCTGCCGGTACAGCGCGGCACCCTGACCGGGACCGTCGAACAGCAGCACGTTGTAGCCACGACGCAAAGCGGGCGCGGCACCCTGTACCCACATGTCGGTCAGGGTGCCGTCGCTACCGTTGTTCATGATCAGCCAGGGCCGCGCGGTGTCCGTGTCGTCCACCTTGAGGACGTAGCCCGGCAGGGTCGTGTCCTCGTAGGGGATCTCCACCGGCACCGCCGGGACCGGCAGCAAGCTGGCGAAAGAGTCAAACGCCGTGCGTGACTTTCCCCAGGTGGGAACGAGCACGCTCGGGTCCTTCGTGCCGTCGGCGAAGAAGGCCGCCGCACCGTAGTAGTTCGACGCCCGCAGGAAGGCCTCACGCGCACTGGCGGCAAGGCCAGCCTCGGCGGCTTCCTCGGCAATGCCGTTCACTCGATCGCCGGTCGCCACCCAGGCTGCATACCAGGAATCGAAGTCGCCATCAGTGATCTGGGAGATTGTCGCGAAGACTTCACCGACGTCGGAGGCCTGCTCGAATGTATCCCCCAGCACACCGAGTGCCGAATACTGGAATCCTTCGAACTGGAAGATGTGGGGAACGGACGAGACAACCGGATTGACGGCTGCCACCGCCGTCGCCGCGGGAGAAGCAGAGGGTGACGCGGCGGGCGTGGAGGCGGTCTGGCTGGCCCCGGATCGCTGGGTGCCGGCCAGAACCAGCACTCCTGCCCCTGCTGCCGTTGCGCCAATCATGTGACGACGTGATAGTCCGGTCCCATCCTGCACAGCAGTGGGAAAGCCCGAGATGGACATGGTGATTCGTTCCCTTCCTGGGAGATGACGAGTTGATGGGGAGGGATGAGATGGGCCAATTCCCTTGACGTCGGGAGAGACCTGGCCAGAGGCCTCCTCCGAGATCATGGACCGCCCATCGCATCCACTGGGTACCAGCATGGAGAACGGCTGACTGGCTGTCATCGTAGAAACTACGTAGGACCGAGTACGTATCGTTCGCCCCTGGAGACGTCGGCCCGCAGAACGAGCGTCAGCGGCTGGGCGGCCCGGGCACGATTCCCAGCCGCATGGCCGTGGTAGCCGCCGCCGTGCGGGAAGGCACGTCGAGCTTGGTCAGGATGCGGGTCACGAACGTCGTGGTCGTGCGATAGCGCACACCGAGTTCCTGGGCGATCTCCCGGTCGGTCAGACCGTCGATGATCAGGGTCAGCACTTCCATCTCGCGTGGGGTCAGCACTTCGCCGGTCGGGGTTCGCGGCGACTCCAGCCTGCGTTCCCCGCTCACCGCCGTGGCCGGCCACGCCAACGTTCGCGCCCGTTCGATCGCGTCCGTCATCTCGGCCTGGTAACCCGCCTCGTACTCGGTACGCCAGGTATCGGCGCCAATCTGGCTCATCACGCGTTCCTGCACGGCAACATAGGTGCCGTGTGCGCCAAACGGTCCCTGCAACCCCAGCAATCCGAGGGTCTTGTCGCCCACGCCATAGAGGAACGCGGTCATGTGGGGTGCCCAGGATGAAACGACGACCCCGATCTCGACCAGAATCACCGCACAGGTCCAGCGTTCGCCGAATCCCGCATAGTGGCGCAAGGCATCCTGGTAGCACCAGAGGGCCCGCGGGGCATCGTTGCGCTGCCGGGCGGCGATGGCCTGGGCCCGGCGGCAGATGGCGACGATGGTGTCGAAGTCGTCGGGGTTGGCCGCTGGCTGCAGCGCCAGGCTCGCCACAGCCAGTTCATCAACCCGGTCGGGTTGTTCCAGCATGGCGGCACCCAGCGACTCCAGGGCCAGCACCGTCTCCAGCACGAATCGCTGATCCGTTGCCCGGATGTGCGGGAGCAGGGCGTCCAGATCCTGCATCACCGACTGCACCGTCTCCCGGTCACCCCGGATCAGACAACGGGTCAACCGGCCGATCAGTGCGGTCACCTGCAGATCGGGATCACGAAGGGCCAGCGCCATCGCGTGAGCCTCACGCTGCACCGGATCGTCACCATCATCCAGCTGGTACATCAGCATCCGGCCCAGATCGACCAGGGCATGAACCCGGGCAGCAGACGGCGCCGGATCCATCAGGTCCAGTGTCCGTTGCGCCCAATATCGCCCCTCGACCAGCATCGACTTGCGCAACCAGAACTGGCCGAGGGCTGTGGAGAAGCGAGCGAGGCTCGCCGGATCGTGCTGCTCGAACCAGCGTAGCGCCTGGCGGACATTCTCCAACTCGCGCTGAAGGTCGTCGAGCCAGGGTGACAGGCGGTGCCGGTTGTAGAGATGGGGTTCCACCTCCAGCATCCAGGCCAGCATTCCCTGGGCGTGCTGGGCAACCATCCGGTCGGTTTCGCCCAACCGGGCTGCCTCTTCCACACCAAACTCGCGCACGGTATCCAGCAGGCGATAACGCATGTCGTGGCCGGTTACTTCCTGCTGAACCAGGTTGGCATCGACCAGGGCCTCCAGCATGTCGAGCGCTACCAGGTCCTCGCATTCGTCCTGCATTGTCTCGAACACCCCGAGTCCGAACCCACCGGCACAGTGGGCCAACAGGCGCAGCCCCTCCTGCTCGATCGGGGTGAGCAGGTCATAGCTCCAGGCGATGGTGGCGCGTTGGGTTCGCTGCCGGGCGGGCACGTCGCCGGGGGCCCGGGTCAGCAGCGGCAGGCTGGGATCGAGCCGGTCCCGCAGCGCATGCGGTGAGAGAACCGCGAGCCGGGCCGCCGCCAGCTCGATTGCCAGCGGCAAGCCATCGAGCCGGGTGCAGATCTCGTCGATCACAGCGCTGTTGTCCGCGGTCAGGACAAAGTCGTCCCGCACGGCTCGCCCGCGGTCGACGAACAGTCGCACCGCGTCGGGCAGGCCACCGGTGGCGGAGGAGGATTCCACCGACATGGGTGCCAACCGGTAGATCTGCTCTCCATAGATGCGGAGCGGAACCCGGCTCGTCACCACCACGGTCAGGGAGGGGCATGTGGCCAGCAAATCAGTCACGGCTGGCCGGGCGGCCAGCACATGCTCGAACGTGTCGAGGATCAGCAGCACCTCGCGTCCCCGCACGGCCAGGCCGATGCCATCCTTGAGCGGCAACATCCCACCATCGCGCACCCCCAAAGCCAGACCAATGGACACCAGCACCATCTCCGGTTCGGAGACGGTGCCCAGCGGCACGAAATGAATGGCGTCGAACCGGCGCTGACGTGGGTCGAGCCGGCTGGCGACGCGCATGACCAACCGGGTCTTGCCCACCCCACCGGCACCAACCACGGTCAACAAGCGGGTGGTGGGCTGCTGGAGGATCGAGCTGACGGTTTCGACTTCCCGCTCGCGTCCCACGAACGGAGCAACATCGGCCGGAATGGAAATGACCGCTGGGGTGAGGGGGGTGACTCGCACCATCGAGAGGGGTTCTGCAGGGACCGATTCGCGCGACATCGACATGAGGTGATCGCTTCCCACTGGCCTGGGCAATCCGTATGTTTCCGTTCACAAGTATCGCAGGGAGCCAAGCCAGTGTGGGGCGACGCATCCATGCCAATCGTCGGCTCGGTTTCGCGCGGGCCGGAGTCACACGGCGTTCACTCCCTACGCTCACTCCGATAGCCTGGCATCCGCGTCGCCCGTGTTTTCGCTCCGCACTAATTCACTCATTCATTAATTCCCGGTTTCCTTGATTCCATGGGCTTTCTCGGCCCTATTTAGCGCGGAATTACCGCGATTTACCGCGGAGGTGAGGAAAGAGAAACGAGTAAAGAGTAAAGAGCGTCGACGGCGGTGCAGGAGCGGGCTTCCGCGATGAGCAGGGCTGCCGCCGCGTCCCTTCGGGCAACGTCTCTGCTGCCGGGTCACGACACGGCTGGCGGGTCCGTCG
>CAZNQC010000242.1:0-5375 GCA_964574825.1 uncultured Sphaerobacteraceae bacterium
CCGGTCCTGGACGCGGAGGAGGCGCTCCAACCAGCATCGCCGCTTGTGCACGCGGGAAGGACGTCCAACCAGCTGATTCACGTTCCGATCCGGAAAGGCGACGCCGAAGCTGCTCTTGCCGAGGCGGATGTCGTGCTTTCGGCAACCTTCACGACAACCTGGCAGGAGCACGGCTTCCTGCAGCCTGAAGCGGGGACAGCCTGGGTTGAACCGGATGGCCAGCTGATCGTCGAAACAGCCGGTCAATGGTTGCATGAGGATCGCCGGCAGATCGCCGCCATGCTCGAGTTGCCAGAAGAGCAGGTGACGATTCGCTACAACGCGATTGGCGGTGCCTTCGGTGGCCGCGAGGATCTCTCGATCCAGCATGTGCTGGCGCTGGCAGCCTGGAACCTGCGCGACCGTTTCCCTGGCCGCAAGGTCGCCCTGCAGTGGACGCGGGAGGAATCCATCATCGGGCATCACAAACGGCACCCCATGCGCTTCGAATGCACCTGGGGCGCCAGGCGGGATGGGCGGATCGTTGCCGCCCGGACCCGGATTGTGGCCGATGGTGGCGCCTACGCCTCGACCTCGGTTGAAGTGATGAAATGCGCCGCGGTCTTCGCGACCGGGCCGTTCGATATCGAGCACATCGCGACTGACGGCTACGTGGCCTACACCAATCACGTTCCAAGTGGTGCCTTTCGTGGGTTTGGCGCTCCCCAGGCCCACTTCGCCGCCGAGTCGATGGTGAACCGGCTGGCCGCCGAACTTGGCCTCACGCCGACGGAGATGCGCCGGATCAACCTCTATCAGGAGGGAAGTGTCGAGCCGACCGGGTATCCACTTCCGGCTGGCGTGTCGATCCGGACCGTGCTTGATACCACCGTCGTCGAGATGGAACGGCAGTTCGAACCGTGGCGGGCGGAATCCCTGCCCTCGCACATCCGGCGTGGCTATGGCCTTGCCACCGGCATGAAGAACGTCGGCTATTCCTTCGGGTATCCGGACAATGCGACCGCGACGGTCGAACTTTTCGGTCGGGGTGAGATCGAAAAAGCCATCCTCCGGGTCGGTGCGGCGGATGTCGGCCAGGGAACCCATCTCGCCATGCGCCAGATCGCCGCCGGTGTGCTCGGGATCGATCACCGGTCGATTCGCCTGGTGGCCGACGACAGCAGTCTCGCGCCGAATGCCGGGTCGGCCTCGGCCTCCCGGCTGACGCTGCTGGCCGGCGGGGCAGTTCATGCCGCCGCGACGGATGCATTGGAGCGCTATCGCAACAGTGAAGAGCGGCACGTCGTGGCGACGGCCAACTTCCGCCCACCCGCCACCACCCCGCTCGATCCGGTCACCGGGGCCGGCACGCCGAACTTCTGCTACGGCTATGCCGCCCAGGCGGTCGTGGTTGATGTTGACGTACGAACCGGGGTCGTGATCGTGCGGTCCATCATCAGTGCGCACGATGTCGGCACGGCCATCAACCGCCAGCAGGTCGAGGGGCAAATCGAAGGCTGCCTGGCCCAGGCGCTGGGGTACACGTTGCTGGAGAACCTGGTCATTCGCGATGGCCAGGTCCTTACGCCGCATCTCAGCAGCTACCTGATGCCCACCGCGATGGACATGCCGGTCGAGATCACGCCGCTCATCCTGGAGTTGGCCGATCCCAACGGTCCGTTTGGCGCTCGCGGCATGGCCGAAATGCCGCTGGTGCCATTCGCCCCGGCGGTTGCCGCCGCCATCCACGACGCGGTGGGCGTCTGGCTGGGTGACCTGCCATTCACACCGGAACGTGTCCTGACGGCACTATTGGCCCGCGAAGCTGACGATGCCCTATGATCCGGCAACCAGCGTCCAGGGCTTGATGTCGGTCGTGGCGAAGACGCCATTGATGGTGAACGGGTCGTTGTCCATCATCCCCTTCACCTCATCTTCGTCGACCGCCTCGAAGATGATGATGCCGCCGCTTTCGTCGGCGAACGGACCAGCCATCAACAGCTTGCCCTCGGCCACGAGCTGGTTGAGGTACACGCGATGTTCTGCCCGGTGTGCCATTCGTTTTTCCGCGCTGGTGAAGGTGGTCTGAACGAGAAATCGGGCCATGAGGTTCCTCCCCGGGAGCGATTGCGAATCCATGTCGTCATCATACCCACAGTTGACGGCTGGGGGATAACCTTACTGATGAATCTCCCGATGTCCCACTGCTGGCCTGGGTTGCGGCTGCCGATACTCTCGTATAGTGAATGCAGCCTCCGATACAACAGGCAGGATCAACCACCATGGGGCTTCAGCAAACCAGCCAATCTTCGATCGATCCGGTCGACCAGTATGTCAATGTGCCGTTCATGACCGAATCCGTTTCCAGCCGCCTGCGCCCCGCCGCGCGGCGCTACACCTCCGACAAGCTCTGGCGTGTCATCCACGATCTGCCGCTCGTGCGGTCGTGGAAAATCGTCAACGACAGCGTGTTCACGCTGATGACCTTCGGTATCGGTCTGGCGTGGTTCATCTTCTTCATCGTGATGGCCGCCGTCGGCGCCAGCCTGCTGATCGTCTGGATTGGCGTGCCGATCCTGGCTGCGCTGGTGGCGATGACCATCTGGAGCGCCCAGATGGAGCGGGATCGCCTGCGGGTCTTCCTCGGCTTGCAGATCGCTTCGCCCTACCGGTATTTCCCGGATACTGGCGCCCCCTGGAAACGGGCCTGGGCGCTGCTGAAGAATCCCCAGCTGTGGCGCGACCTTGCCTACCTTCTCCTCCTCTTCCCAATCGGCATGATCGGTCTGTTCCTGATCACGTTCCCCATCAGTCTGGTACTGGCCCCGTTCTGGTTCGTCCTGTTGGGCACGGGTACCGTTCAGGGCTGGACCATCAATTCCTTCCCCGAAGCGATCGTGGCCTTCATCGTCGGCGCCATCGTCGTTGTGCCGTTCGCTTTCCTCATCAATATCCTGACGACGCTGAACGGCCGGCTGGGCCAGCGGTTGCTGGCCACGTCGACCGAAGAAGTCCTGATCGAGCGGGTCGAAGAACTCACCGAAAGCCGCTCTGCCGTGATGCGGGCCATGCATCTCGAACGGCGCCGGATCGAGCGCGATCTCCACGATGGGGCCCAGCAACGCCTGGTGGCGCTGGCCATGGATCTCGGCCTGGCCCGGGAGAAGATCGAGTCCGATCCCGAGGCGGCCCGGGCACTGATCCAGTCCTCGCACGACGAATCGAAGCGCGTGCTGGCCGAGTTGCGCGACCTCGTGCGCGGCATTCATCCGGCCGTGCTGACCGATCGTGGGCTCGATGCCGCCATTTCCGCCATCGCCGGACGATCGCCCATCCCGGTTGATGTTGATATCGACCTGGATTCGCGCCAATCGGAGGAGGTGGAGGGCACCGCCTATTTCGTGGTGGTCGAAGCCCTCACCAACATTGCCAAGCACAGTAACGCCACCATGGCGCGCGTCCACATTCGGCGCCGGGGAAGTTGGCTGGAACTCGAGATCTCCGATAACGGTCGCGGTGGCGCCAATCTGGGACAGGGATCCGGACTCCGTGGTCTGCAGGACCGCATCCTGGCCCTCGACGGCCGCTTCTCCCTGAGCAGCCCACCGGGTCGCGGAACGACCATCCGAGTCGAGATTCCCTGCGCTTGACACCGCATCCGCCCAGGCCGGCGGGGCGATCGCCCCGATTTGATCAGCAAGACCTGCATCTGGTCCTGGCCTGGGCAGATGCGGTGGGGACGGGTCGACACATCCGAGCCAAATGGAGGATGTACAACCAGTTGCCCAGGCTCGGAAGGTCGACCCCTACGGTGGCTGCCAAAGCATATCTCGATGCTCGCACCCCCCAACTCTGAACAGGCGACCGGCCCTTGCCCGGTAGCCATCCGTGCAGTGCTCCCCTATGCTCTTGGCTGGGGAGCGCTGCTGCTTCCCCTTCTTGGGAAGGTAGGGTGTCGTGGCGCAGTTGCGGGTAGTCATTGCTGAGGATGCGGTTCTGTTGCGGGAGGGCCTGGTACGGCTGCTCACCGAGAACGACTTCGATGTCGTGGCGGCAGTGGACAACGGGGTAGACCTGGTGTCCGCCGTCGTCGAGCATCGGCCCGATGTCTCGATCGTGGATATTCGAATGCCGCCCACATTCCGCGATGAAGGTTTGCGGGCCGCGATCGAGGCTCGGCGCCTCGTGCACCACTCGCCCATTCTGGTCTTTTCCCAGTACGTCGAAGAACGCTACGCCGCGGAGCTGCTCGAAGGGGGCACGACCGGCGTTGGCTATCTGCTGAAGGATCGCGTGGCCGATGTGCGGGAGTTTGTCGTGGCCGTGCGCCGGGTGGCTGGCGGGGGCACCGTGCTCGACCCGGAAGTGGTCACCCAGCTCGTCACCCGTCGCCGCCGGGACGAGCGCCTGGCCGCGCTTACCCAGCGCGAGCAGGAAGTGCTGGCATTGATGGCCGAGGGGCGGACCAATAACGCGATTGCCGACAGCCTCTTCGTCAGTGAGGGCACGGTTGAGAAGCATATCCGGGGCATCTTCACCAAACTGGGCCTGGAAGACACTGAATCGGTCCACCGCCGTGTGCTGGCCGTGTTGACCTTCTTGCGGCTTGGACACGACGACGAACGCTAGGCCAAACGTCGATGCGGATGCCGGTGACCGCCGCTTGACCTGGTCAGGTCCCAGGTACGCGGCACGTTCACGGTTGGCGAGATCCGCCACTCCCGGTGAATACTCATCCCAACACCACTCCAGGTCCCCGGGCGCCGCGTGGCACGTCGTGGTCCTGCACATGTTTGGAGGACATTGATGTCGAAGCATGCAGCGAATGAGGTTCCCTGGCGTATCGATCCGGGCATGGAGGTGTTCGGGGCCGATGGGGCGAAGGTTGGCGTGGTCAAGCACGTGCAGCGCCACCATGTGGTGGTCGAGAAGGGGTGGCTCTTCCACACCGACTACGAGATTCCCCTGGCGATGGTCACTGGTGTCGACGATGGTGTGCACCTGGAAATGACGAAGGAAACACTCCAGCAAGGCGGCTGGGATGAAGGACCGTCCGAGGTCCGGCGGGATTCGGGGTCGTTCAACGACGATCCGGTGGATTCGATTGGCTTGCCGGACTAGCAAGAGCATGGTGACTACATGACGAACAATCAGGAATGGACAATCGAAGTCGGCATGGATGTGGTCGATGTCACCGGGGCAAAGGTCGGCGGTGTCGACCATCTGGCCAAGGACCACATCGTGGTGGCCAAGGGCTGGCTCTTCCCCACGGATTACCTGGTTCCCCTCAGCGAGATCGCGTCGGTCGATAGCAAGGTCCACCTCAACGTCACGAAGGACGAGGCGCTGGCCCGTGGCTATGAGCCGGTGGCCGGACGGGGCGCCGCCCAGCAAGC
>CAZNQC010000243.1:0-5368 GCA_964574825.1 uncultured Sphaerobacteraceae bacterium
GTTTGGGACAGGGCATCGGCAAGCCGGTATCCAGGTCGGCGCCGCATCGTGGAGGACCCTGCATTCTCGCTTCCGCAGATTGCGGCCCGGTGACTGAAAGGTGCCCGCCATCCATGGCAATGCCGCCGCCGGCCAGTGCGCCAAACGCGAACGTGGAAAGGAGAGCGGCGCGTGCGATGAATGTTTTCATGACCTGATGGCCTCCTGTGGAGAGACAGAACTGTCCATGGGTGCGGGGACAGGTCCGTTCTGGTGACTCAGTCGTCTCAATGTGGAGACTGATGACATCCTAGGAGGCGGTTCTTCCCTTTTTCTTCCCGGCTGTCGGAGGGGGCGTTGTCCTGTCTCTGGAAGGATTCCAGGTGGGGCAGTCACTATAAAGGCTGAGCCCCGTCAGGCAGCAGCGTCAACAACCGTGGAGGTGGCGCAGAAGGTTCGGGCGGCTTCCACTGCTTCGGCGAGTGTCATCTGGCGTCCAGTTCCTTCTGCGGCATCAGCTTCGGCTGGATTCAGACTGGCGCGGGCTGCGCCCCATTTGTCCTGAAGACGGGTTGCCTCGTAGTCGCTCATCACCTCGCCAAGACGCTCAAATTCGGCAAGGAAAGCGGCTAACAGGGTCAATCCATCGGCCGGACGTCCAATGGCAATCGCCAGAAATCCCACTTCTTCAATACAGCTCATGATGTCGTGCTCGTGGCCCATGGAATCGACTGAGTCGATTGCCGTGCGGAAGGCAGCGATGGCCTCTTGATAGGCCTCCGCTTCAGTCAGATGCATGGCATGGCTGAAGTGGGCAGCGCTCATCATGCGATAGGCGCCGATCTCCTGGAATCGCTGGGAGGCTCGGAGGGCCAGGATTGCAGCTTCCTGGCATTCATTTCTGCCACCATGCAGGAACGAGCGGTTGAAGTCACACGCCGCCAGGATTTCCAGATTGTTCACGAGCGTGGCAACCCGCTCGGTCTCTTCAATGAGTGTTTCCATAGCTGCCAGGTCTTGCTGTTCGTGGGCGACGCCGACCATGTTATGCAGGATTCTTGAAGCGTAAAGCAGGTTGCCAGTCTGCCGGGCGATGGCCAGGGCATCCTCCAGCCTGGCGCGGGCGTCAGCTTGCCGACTCTGATAGTAGAGAGCAACGCTTAGGCTCATATGGAACTCCATCATCTCGTTCGGAGATCCATTTTGCTGGATCAGGGGAAGGAGATCCTCGTTGAGCGCCACACAGGCATCCCACGCCGAGTCGCGCTCGAGGAGTTGGCAGGCGAGCCGGCCAGCCTTCAGGATGCCAATCGGGTCGCGAAGCTCAGCGGCGAGATCCTGGGCATGGTTGGCCCAATGACGGGCCTCATCGTATCGCGCCAGCCACAGGGCAAATTTGCCCAGGACGATCGTGCCGAGCACCCGCTGGAGGGTCGGATCGGGCGGCAGGTGCTCCAGTGTTTGCCCAATGCGCGTATGCCCCTCGTGGACCAGCCCCAGGTTCCCCCAGAGCGGGGCGCTGTCCGTCATGATCTTCAACGGTAGCCCTGGTGACGCTGACGCCGCCCAATCGAGCACCGAACGCAATGTGGGGAGTTCGCGCCGGAAGCGGGCCATGACCTCCAGCTGGTTTACACCTTCATAACCCCTGGCCGCCGTTGCCGCGAACTCCCGGTAAAAGGCACCCTGCCGCTCGCGCAGGTCCGGGATCTCTCCAGCCTGCTCCAGTAGCAGGTGGGCCACATCGCGGATCGTTTGCAGCATCGTGATGCGCCGCACGCCATCGACCACCGACCATTGCACCAGGCTCGCCTCGGCCAGGGCCGTCGCCAGCGCGTCGGCATCGTCACCGGCCAGCATCTGCAGGGCATCGGACTCGATTCCGCCGGGGAAGAGGGCCAGCTGCCGGAAGAGGGCTTGCTCAGCGAGCGGGAGCAGTTCGTAGCTCCAGAGCACCACATCCTCCAATGTTTGCTGGCGGGCGGGCAGGTCACGCGGACCATCTCGTAGCAAGGCGACGCGGCTGTGTTCCTGAAGCTGGGCGAGGACGGCCGCCGGGGAATGTTCGCTGCACCGGGCCGCGGCCAGTTCGATGGCCAGGGGCAGGCCGTCCAACTGGATGCAGAGCTCGGCGACGCTGCGCGTGTCAGCCGCGCTGTGGGGCGTCACATCCAGCGCTTCCAACAGTTGCCAGAAAAGCTCGGTCGCGCCCTGGCGGGGTTGCAGGTCGATCGTCGGGTCCGGCAGGGCCAACGGGTCCAGTCGCAATAATCGCTCGGCTCGTAGGCGCAGCGGGACACGACTGGTGGCCAGCACGGTCACGCCGGGACAGGCTTCCACCAGGTCAGCGATACCGGTCGCGGCGTCCTCTAGCTGTTCGAGGTTGTCCAGCACCAGCAACATCGACCTCGATTGGAGATGATCGATCACCAGGTCCTGCTTGGTTTTCGTCGGGATATCGTGAAGGCGCAGGGCGGTCGCGATGGCATCGAACAACAGGGCAGGATCGCTCACCGGGGCGAGCGAGACGAAATGGGCCCCGTCTGAACAATGATCCCGCACCTGGTGCGCGGCGGTCGTGGCGAGGCGAGTCTTGCCGACACCACCTGGACCGAGCACCGTCACCAGGCGGGTTTCCGGCGCGAGCAGCAGGGCCGCCAGTCGGTCGATCTCGTCCTCGCGGCCAACGGTGCGCGAAGGGAGAGTTGGCAGGAAGCCGCGAGTCATGGTGACCGGCGTGAGGTCGGTCTGCTCGGCCGGGGTCTGGTCACGGATGGCCCTGGCCAGGTGCCGTGTTTCGGGATCGGGCTCCTCCCCGAGTTCGCGGTCGAGCGTCTCCCGGCAACGCTCGAACTGGCGGAGGGCGAGTTCGCGTTGGCCGCCGATAGCATAGGTCTGCATCAGGGCTCGGTGGATGGGTTCGTTGGTTGGGTCGGTGGCGAGAAGCGCTTCGAGGTACGGAACCGTGACCAGCGGATCACCTGCCTCGCGGTCTAGCATCGCCAGGGTGAGGGCGGCTTGCTCACGTTCGGTGTTCAGGGCCTCTCGCCGGGCGACGGCCCAGTCGGCGTAGGGCTCGTCCGCCAGGTAGGAACCGCGATGCAGATCGAGGGCCCGCCGGAGCAGTCTGCGGCGGGTCTCGGGTTCGCTGGTCTCGGCCTGCGCGACCAGCGTGTGGAACTGGTCGACATCGGCCCAGAGGGGGGCACCGGGCGTGATGCCGATGGTTTCGCCCCGGGTCTCGATGTAGCGGGACGTGCGGCCGCGGGCGAGATCCGGTTCCAATGTACGGCGCAGGGAGTGAAGGGTCTTGTAGAGGGCGTTGTTACCGGCATCGAGGTCGAGGTCGGGCCAGAGGAGGTCGAGGAGTTGTTCGCGGTGGATCTGGTAACCGGCGGCATTGAGCAGAATCAGCAGGAGGGTGCGGGCCTTGCGTCCTTTCCAGGCGCTGCGGCCGAGCACCCGGTCTCCAAGCGCAATGTCGGACGGACCGAGGAGGCGAACTTTGAGCTGAGCAGCGTTGGCGACGGACACAACTACGAACCCTGGTACAAACCCGGTGCGGAACATGATGGCGATGGCCTGTAGCCAGTATACCCACGATTCCGGGTCAGGGGTTTCTGGGAAACGTGAGGTGTCGGGAGTGCCGATGCCGGCCCTGCACCAGGGGCCGGCATCGGTGGGAATGGTGTTTGAGAGATGGGAGGTCAGCGTTTGATATAGATGCAGAAGGGGCTCCCCTGGCCTGGTGTCTCATCCTCGAGAACCTCTAGCCCACACAAATTGGGCATTCTCGCATCGGCTTGTTCGGGAGCGAGGCCCCCGCCGCCGAGGAAGATGCTGAAGGCGACGGTGGCGATGACAGCGGCACGGGTAGCGAGTTTCTTCATGACCGGGGTTCCTCCTGTCGGTCTGTGTGAATCAATCGTCTCGGCCTTGAGACTGATTGCATCCTAGAGGAGGGGGCTTCCCGTTTTCTTCCCTTCCGAAATCGCCATCGCTTATGGGTTTGGGGAAGTCATTGGCTCAGTCAAGCGCTGGGTAGGGTAGCGGTGAGCCGGGTTCCATCAGATACTGCGACCTCATTGGCATCACCTACCGGCAGGACCGGCCCATTCTGCCCGCCCGAGGATCATCCGCATGACCACCACCTATCGCATCGCCGTCATTCCCGGCGATGGCATCGGCACCGAAGTCGTCCCGGAAGGACTTCGCGTCCTTAACCGGCTCGCCGGACGCTCCAACGGCACCATCGCCTTCGAATACGAATCCTTCCCCTGGGGCTCCCGGTACTACCTCCAGACCGGCCGGATGATGGACGAAGACGGTCTTGCCCGGCTGGAATCCTTCGATGCCATCTACTTCGGTGCCGTCGGCTGGCCCGATGTGCCCGACCACGTCTCACTCTGGGGCCTCCGCCTCGCCATCTGCCAGGGCTTCGATCAATACGCCTGCATCCGTCCGGTCCAACTCCTGCCCGGCATCACCAGCCCGCTGCGGAATGCCACCGAGGACACGATGGACTGGGTGGTGGTGCGCGAGAACTCCGAAGGCGAGTACGCCGGGATCGGTGGCCGCAACCTCGCCAGTCGCGGAAAGAGTACCGAAGTGGCGCTGCAGACCGCGCTCTTCACCGAAACCGGGTGCGAGCGGATCATCCGCTACGCTTTCGAGCTGGCCCGCACCCGCCGCCGCAAGGTCACCAGCGTTACCAAGAGCAACGCCCAGCAGTACGCGATGACCCTCTGGGACGACGTTTTCGCCCGGGTTACCGCCGACTACCCCGATGTCGAAACCGAATCGTGGCTGGTCGATGCGATGGCCGCCCGGTTCGTCCTCCGGCCGGACACGCTCGATGTGGTCGTTGCCTCGAACCTCTTCGGTGACATCCTCTCCGATCTCGGCAGCGCGCTGGCCGGGTCGATGGGCATCGCCGCCAGCGCCAACCTCGATCCCGAGCGGCGGAAACCCTCCATGTTCGAACCGGTTCACGGCTCCGCGCCGGATATCGCCGGGCAAGGCATCGCCAACCCGATCGCCGCCGTCTGGACCGTCGCCCTGATGCTCGACCACCTCGGGCTGGCCAGCGAGGCGGCTGCCGTGATGGAGGCGATCCAGGCGACGACAGCCTCCGGTGTCGTCACGCCCGACCTCGGCGGCACCGCCACCACCCGCGAAGTCGGCGATGCCATCCTCCATCACCTTGGGTAGGGATGCCTCACTCATCATTCAACCGTTCCGGGAGCGAACATGCTCGCTCCCGGAACGGTTGAGGTTGGATGGTTGAGCAGCAGCTCAACCCCGGTATCCGGATACTTCGTCGGCGTGTCGCCTGGATCGCCGGGTGTCCCGTCGCAGTTGAAGACCTGCACCACGTTTTCCTGGCCGG
>CAZNQC010000244.1:0-5339 GCA_964574825.1 uncultured Sphaerobacteraceae bacterium
CTGGGTACGGGCGGACCTGTCGCCGGATGGACACGATATGTTCCGGGCACCAATCCGGCGACTGGTGTCCGCCCTGCTCATCGCGGAAGCCAGCTCTGCCCGGCCAACCATCCTCTTTACTCTTTACTCGTTTCTCTTTACTCATTACTCACCTCCGCGGTAAATCGCGGTAATTCCGCAGCAATTAGGGCCCAAAAAGCCCATGGAATCAACCAAACCGGGAATTACCGAATAAAAGAATTACTGCGGCACGCTTTCACACCAGCAATTGACGCTCCCCAGTCCCGTTGCTACCGTACTCTCGCCTGTCGCACCCTACTCCGCACCACCCAAGGAACACCCCATGACCGAGACCTACCGCCCACTCCTCGCCATCACCCTCGGTGACCCCGCCGGCATCGGCCCCGAAGTCATCCTCAAGGCCCTCCAGCACCAGGACGTCTACGACCGCTGCCGCCCGCTCGTCATCGGCGACCGCCAAACCCTCGAACGCGCCGCCGAATGGGTCAACGCCACCGACCTCACCTATAACGTGGTCACCGAACCCGCCCAGGGACGCTACGAACCCGGCACCATCACCCTTATCGACCTCGCCACTGCGCCCAAAGGCGGTTTCCCGGTCGGCCAGGAAACCGCCATCGCCGGGGACACGGCCGTCCAGTGCGTCTTCACCGCCTGCGACCTCGCCCTGGAACGCACGGTCGATGCCGTCGTCACCGCCCCGCTCAACAAGGCCTCCATGCACCTCGCCGGACACACCTACCCCGGCCACACCGAGCTCCTCGCCATCCGCACCGGCGCCGACAAGGTCTCGATGCTCCTCGTCGGCCCCACCCTCCGCGTCGTTCACGTCTCCACCCACGTCGCACTGGAGGAAGCCATCCGCCGCGTCACCAAGGAACGTGTCGAGCAGGTCATCGACATCGCCCAGCAATCCTGCCAGGCCTTCGGCATCGAACACCCCCGCATCGCCGTCGCCGGGCTCAACCCGCACGCCAGCGAAGGCGGTCTCTTCGGCGACCAGGAAGCCCGCGAAATCATCCCCGCCATCGCAGCTGCCCGCGCCCGTGGCCTGGACGTCTCCGATCCTCAACCACCCGATACCGTCTTCCTCAAGGCCTCCCGGGGTGGCTACGACATCGTCGTCGCCATGTATCACGACCAGGGGCACATCCCCATGAAGCTGCTGGCCTTCGATGAGGGGGTCAACGTCTCGGTCGGCTTGCCGATCATTCGCACCTCGGTCGACCATGGCACCGCCTTCGACATCGCCGGCACCGGGGTGGCCAGCGAAACCAGCATGCTCGCCGCCATTGATGTCGCCATCCAACTCGCCCAGGCCCTCCCCGCCAACCAACGCGCAGGCTGAGCAGTCCGTCCACGATGCGACGTCCTACCCAAGGGAACCCGTCATCCTGAACGAAGTGAAGGATCCATGCGTCGTAGGGGCCGACTCCATGTCGGCCCGGATCACCGAGGAACCAAACCCTGCCCGTTATCACCCCTCGGCCGATCGTGGAAGACAAACATCATGACCTCCCCTCGCCGCCTCACCATCCTCGCCGACGATCTGACCGGTGCCGCCGACACCGGCGCCCCGTTCGCCGCCGCCGGGTTCCGGACATCCGTCATCCTGGCTCAGCAGCCACCCGCAGAGATCTCGGAGGTTCTCGTCATCAACACGAACTCGCGCGGTCTCCCGGCCGATGTCGCCGCCCATGCCACCCGCGATGCCATCCATCACTTGGTCGCCTCCGAGTCTGGAAACTCAACCGGTTGGGTCT
The DNA here is from genome assembly GCA_964574825.1 of uncultured Sphaerobacteraceae bacterium. Taxonomy (GTDB): domain Bacteria; phylum Chloroflexota; class Chloroflexia; order Thermomicrobiales; family UBA6265; genus JACCYX01. Next base: position 1,785 of record CAZNQC010000244.1, read on the forward strand.
ACAAGAAGATCGACTCCGCCCTGCGCGGTCACCCTCGGGCTGAAGTCGAAGCCGCCATGGATGCCCTCGGTGTGCAGAAGGTACTCGTCGCCCCCGCGCTGCCACAACAGGGCCGCACCACCATCAGGAGCCGTCAACATCTCCACGGCCTTCCACTGGAAGAAACCAGCTTCGGTCCACTCGGCATCGACTCCAACCTGCTGAACGTGTTTGACCCGCATCACACCGATCAGGCGATTTCTCTGCCCCTGGAAACCATCCGGCAGGGAACGGATGCCATCGGCCGCTTCCTGGCCAGCATCAGCGAAGGCATCATCATTGCCGATGCCGAAACCAGCACCGACCTCGACGCCCTGGCGCAAGCGATCGTGTCATCCGACCTGAAACTCATCGCTGGCACCGCCGGGCTCGCCCGTTCCCTGGCCGAGGTCCTCCCCGGCCCCCGTGATCGCGCACCACTCCCGGTCCCACAATCGGCCACTGGCGGCATCCTCGTCATCGCCGGCAGCCGCGATACCGCCACCGCTCGCCAGGTCGATCACCTCTACGAGCACGGCACCCCAATCGTCGCCCTCGCCACTCATCACCTCGACGACCCGGCGATGCTCCAGGCAGAGGTCATCACCCCGCTGACCGACATGCTCGAACCGGGCGACTCAGTGGTCCTGACCACCGTTGGATTGCATTCACCCGGTCACGGCGCGGCGGAAATCCGGTCCCATCTCGCCAGCATCACCGCCAAGCTGGCTGGCAGACATGCAGTCGGTGGCCTGGTCCTCACCGGTGGCGATGTCGCGATGGGGGTACTGGAGAAACTGGGTGTCACGCACATCGACCTCGGCGGGGAAGTGAGTCCAGCCATGCCCTGGGGTATCGCCCACCTGCCGAATGGCACCTCGATCCCCATCGCCACCAAAGCCGGTTCCTTCGGCACCGAAAACGCCCTGCTCGCCTGCCTCCTTCTATTGGAAGGAAACATTCCTGTAACACGTTGCCCTGGTTCAGTACGGAAACCCTAACCGGCCTGGGGAAACCTGGCTGGCATCAGCTCTCCGGCCGGTGTATGGGTTTCCCCCTCGCAGGCGATCTGGGTGGTGCTGGGTCGGCGAACTCCTCGCCTCTGTCCGAATGCCTTTCGCTACTCCGGGCCGTACCACCCCGGCTCGGCGCCATGAATCGCCCGCGCCGCCCGAATCGCTCCCGCCGCGAACACCTGCCGCGTGAACGCCCGGTGCGAAATCCGCACCTCCTCCTGCTCGGAAGCAAACAGCACCGTATGTTCCCCCGGATTCCCGCCCCCACGAATCGCATGGAATCCGATCTCACCCACCTCACGCGGCGCGTGACCGTCACGGCCATGCACGAACGGTGCCGGACCTTCCAGCCCGGCCAGAATCGCCTCGGCCAGCATCAGGGCCGTGCCGGAGGGCGCATCCACCTTGTGCCGGTGATGCGCCTCCAGTACCTCGATATCGAACCCGGCCAGTGCCCGCGCCATCTCGGGCAGAATCCGTTGCAACAAGGACACGCCGGTGCTCATGTTCCGCGCGTACCAGACCGGCACCTCGGTCGAAAGCTCGCGCAAGTCCGCCACCGCCTCCGGTGCCAGCCCGGTTGTCCCAATCACCAGCGGCACCCGGGCCTCACGAACCGCCGCGATCACCTCGGCCGTCACCTCGGGGGCGGAAAAGTCGATCGCCACATCGACACCCGCGAGAACGCGGGGTAACTCCGACAAGGTTGCCCGGCCCACCCCTCCGGCGATCACGAGGGTGTCGTCGGTCGCAGCAAGGGCCGCGATTTCACGGCCCATGCGACCCGACCACCCGACCACCGCCAGCCGGAGGGGAAGGCCAGCGGTCATGCCGCCACCTCGATGGCGGCCAGGGAGCGGGCAAGGTCATAGTCGGCGGGCAAGCCAGTGGTCAAACGTGCATTCGTCCAGGGACACGCACGAAGGGCCGCCGTGAGACGGGTCTGCGACTCGGGCAGCAGCGGCACCATCGGCAACCGCACCTCAGCGGTCGTCAGGCCCAACTGGGCCGCTGCTGCCTTCACCGGCACTGGGTTCGTCTCCACGAACATCGCGCCGCAGAGTTCCAGCATCTCGTGATGGATGGTCCGGGCGCGCAGGAAGTCGCCTCCCAATGCCGCCAACGTCAGTGCGCTCATCGCCGCCGGGGCGATATTGGACACCACCGAGATCACGCCCCGTCCACCAACCGCCATAATCGGCAACGTCAACGAGTCGTCGCCAGACAGAACGGCAAAGTCCGGACCGCAGAGCCGGATGATCTCCGACGCCCGATCGACATTCCCGGTCGCTTCCTTGATGCCAATCACGGTTGGCAACTGGGCCAGCCGCGCCACGGTGGCGGCCTGAATGTCGGAACCGGTCCGTCCCGGCACGTTGTAGAGCACGATCGGCAGGTCGCAATTGGCAGCCACATGGGCGATGTGTTGGTAGAGCCCTTCCTGCGTCGGCCGGTTGTAGTACGGCATCACGATCAGGGCCGCGGCGGCACCCATCTGCTGGGCCCGGCGGGTGCGCTCGAGTGTCGACCGCGTGTCGTTGGTGCCGGTCCCCACCATCACGGGTACGCGGCCAGCCGCCTGCTCGATCACGATCTCGATCACCCGATCGGACTCGGTGCTGCTCAGGGTCGGGGTTTCGGCCGTCGTGCCACAGGCCACCAGGCCGGAGACACCGCCGGTAATGTTGCCTTCAACGAGGCCACGCAGGGCCGGCTCATCAATCTCGCCGTCACGGAACGGGGTGATCAGGGCAGTCCAGGTGCCGGAAAGGGCGAAGGTCGGGGTGGAATCGAAAGTAGCCATGTCAACAAACTCCAGACAGCATCAGGGTGAACAAACGACACCGAAGCCCCCGGCCGAAACGGTCTCGGCCAGAGGGTGATCTGCAGCCTGAGCGGTGATCGGACGCCGCTCAGGCGCCGGGCTTCTCGGTGTGGATGCGGGTTGCTGCCTGGTGTGACGAGAGCAGATGAGACATGGACGGAAGCCTCCACGGCAAACACGCTGCCCGGATTCCCCACGGAATCCGGCCTGGCGTCAGATCGGGGATGGCCCGGGATACGAAAAACACCGCCATCCCCTTCCTGACTGGGGACGAGCGGTGTTGGGCCCGTGGTACCACCCCTGTTTGCCGTCACCTTGCGGTGAGCGACCTCCATGCACGGCCTCGATGAAACAATTCCGGGAGCGTGGTATCTCCTGGCATCGAAGCGATGCACCGGCCCTGTAACGGGAGCCTGTGTCCGGTGAATCCGGACCCCGTCGCCGCCTACTGAACCATTTGGTCGTTGGGGGCGCTGCTCGAGGGGCTTTTTCGCTGGCGATCCTGATCCCGCATCACAGCACACGCGGTTCTCTGTATCGCTCCTGCCAGGTACTCGTCCCTGTCGTCGCAATCTGCTCTTCGGTTGTCCTGCGCATCGTGCCGGATGCATGGGTGGATTGTCAAGAGGGCATCGCCTCCGGCATGATGGTCCCAACGACCACGGAGGTGCCGACCATGATCCCGCTCATCGAAGA
>CAZNQC010000245.1:0-5279 GCA_964574825.1 uncultured Sphaerobacteraceae bacterium
CGACACCTACCGGCTCGTGTAGCCACCATCAATCGGCAGGCACACCCCGCTGATCATGCTCGCACCGTCACCCAGCAGGAACACGATCGGGGCTGCGATCTCGTCCACCGTCGCCCAGCGCCCAAGCGGCATCTGCTCCAGGAACGGCCCTTCGATCTCCGGCCGCCCCCAGTACCAGGCCGACATCGGCGTCATCACCACCGTCGGATTCACCGCATTGACCCGAATGCCATACGGCCCCAATTCCAGCGCTGAAACCCGCGTGATGTTGTCCACCGCCGCCTTCGACGACCCGTAGGCGATGTGCCCCTTCAACCCCACCAGCGATGCCTGGCTGGAGACGTTGACGATCGCGCCGCCCTGGCCGAGCCGGATCATCTCCCGCGAGGCGTACTTGGTAACCAGCAGCACGCTCCGGGCATTGGTCGCAATCACCTTGTCGAACACATCCACATCGGCATCCTGCGGCGTTTCGATATCTCCTCCCCATCCCCCACAGTTGACCACGCCATAGAGGTCCACGCCTTCAATTGCGGCCCGCACCGCCGGTTCATCGGTCAGCTCGAAGGCCACGGTTCGCACGCCGGTTTCGGCCTCCAAACTGGCCAGTGCCTCCTCGTTGCGGCCAGCCGCAATGACATCTGCCCCGGCCTCCACCAGATGCCGAACGGTTGCGCCGCCAATCCCGCCGCTCGCACCGGTCACCAGAATCGTTCGTCCATTGAAGTCTGCCATCTGCTCCCCCTATCCTCGCCGCACTGGCCGCCTCATCCGACTATCCGTTCCCTCATCGTGTCCGGGCAGTATATGCTCCGCCAGATAGACCACGAAAGACGCCCAGCCACCGCAAAGAGGACGCTCATGACCGCCAGTTCCACATCAGCCGCCGCCGGGGAGCCACCAGTGATCGAGGTGACCATTGCCGACCTGATCGACCGCGCGCACACGCTCATCCGACCGGGCGAACGACACCTGCTCGGCATCACCGGTTCCCCGGGCACAGGCAAGTCGACACTCACGGCAGCCCTGCTGGCAGCCCTCGGTGAATCAGCCGTGCTCGTTCCGATGGACGGCTTTCACTACGCCAACCAGGAGCTGGAACGACTCGGTCGCCGCAACCGCAAGGGAGCGCCAGACACCTTCGATGTCGATGGGTACGTGGCACTCCTGACCCGGCTCCGTCACCAACGTGCACCGGTCATCCATGCGCCAATCTTCAATCGCGATCTGGAAGAATCGATCGGCAGCGCCATTCCCGTTTTCCGCGAGACTCCATTGGTGATCACCGAAGGCAACTACCTGCTGCTCGACCACCTTGGTTGGGAGGATGTGCGGCCGCTGCTGGATGACGTCTGGTTCCTCGACCTGCCAGTAGCTGAGCGCACCGCCCGGCTGCTCCGCCGCCGCATCGGCCACGGTCATCCTCCGGCGGAATCGGCGGCCTGGGTGCGCACGGTCGATACTCCGAACGCCGAGCTGGTCGAAACAATCCGCCACCGGGCCGATCTCATCGTCCGCCTCACGTCACGCACCTGATGGATCCGCATCCTGGCAGGTCCACCGGGTCTGCGAAGCAATCGGACCACGCCGGAATCCATGCACCACCTGCGGCTTCACCCGGAACACCGCCGCATCATGCTCGCCATGCCGAAAGAAGCCGTTGGCCACCTCAAACCGCCAGTCCTCCCCGTACTTCTGCACGTAGAGTTCGGCCACCGACCGGAGCGCGGCATCGTCCGCCACCCGCTCGGCCGCACCCCGCACCGTCACATCGAACCCGGTGTCATACGCCTTGTTTCCGGTCGTCATCACGCAATGCGGGTTGGTGGTCAGGTTCCGGCCCTTTTGCTCGGCCAGCCCCGTGCAGAACCAGAGCGCCTCATCGTGCCAAACGACAATCAGCGGCGTCACGTGCGGTTCGCCGGCCGGAGTAACCGTGGAGAGCCAGAAGATCGGCGCCGTCTCCAACGTCTCCAGCGCCGTTGCCCAGGTCTCTGGAGTCGCGTTCGGATCGCTGTAGCGTTCGTCGAGGTAGGCGGTCGGTTCGAATGCTGACATCGTAGGTCCTTCCATGCGGCCAGATTGCCCAATTGCGTGCATCTTGCCAGCATGGCCGAGCATGGGCTTCCTGCATCTTGCGCCCACTGTTCACCGGCAACAAACGCCCCGATACTACCGGTCATGGTCCTTCGCCCTGGTCATGAGGTTTCCCGCACGTGTCAACGATCCCTCCGGCACCTACTCCGGCCACGCCTCGTGGCGGACCAGCCACCACTGTGGTGGCGGCCATCGTCATGGTCCTCACCTGGGGGTCGTCGGCCGTGTTCGTCCGCATTGGCCTCGAAGGCTACTCGCCCGGTCACCTGACGCTGCTCCGCTTCCTGATCACGTCCGCCGCCCTGCTGGGAATCGCGATCGCCACCCGCATGCGCGTTCCCCCCTGGCGCGACCTGCTCAAAATCGCCGCCCTGGCCTTTGTCGGCATCACCATCACGCAGCTCGCCTTCAGTTACGGGATCGAAACCGTCGATCCGGGCACGGCCACGTTCCTGATCGCCACGCTGCCGGTGATGGCGGCGATCCTGGCCCGCTTCCTCCTCGGTGAACGCCTGACCGGGATTGGCTGGAGCGGCATCGTCATCACCCTGGTCGGCACCGCCATCCTCGTGGCGGGTCAGCAGGACGCCGTCGGTTTCACGACCGGCGCCGTGATCCTGCTCGGGGCTGCCTTGTCCGAAGCGCTCTACTACATCTTCCAGAAACCACTCCTGAAACGATATTCGGGTCTCGAACTCAGCACCTGGGCCCTGATCATCTCCACCATTCCGCTGCTGATCTTCCTGCCCGGTCTACCGGGCGAGATCCGCCAGGCCTCGTTCCGCGAAACTGGCTCGATCGTGGTCATCGCGTTGGGCGCCGGGGTAGTCGGATATGTCTGCATGGCCATCGTCAACACCAGCTGGCCCGCCTCGATCTCCGCCATCCTGATGGCCGCCTTGCCACCAATCGCTCTCGTCACCGCCTGGCTCCTGCTCGGCGTTGTGCCACCATTACTCTCCATCATCGGCGGCCTGATCTCGCTGACCGGCGTCCTGCTCGTCACCCGCTTCGGCAAGGCCCCCGCCGTCGTCACGCCCGATACCCCGCTCACCGCCCCGTCCACTGCCTGAATCGCAGATCACAGGACCGGCATTGGTTCCGAAGAGGTCATCCATGAAGCACGACAATCCATGACGATATCCGACCCACGTACGTCGACCAGTCGATGGGATGTCCTCGTCATTGGAGGCGGAGCGGCCGGCATGATGGCCGCCACCGTGGCAGCAGAAGCGGGCAAACGCGTGCTCCTACTGGAGAAGAACGATTCGCTCGGCCGAAAGCTAAATATCAGTGGCGGTGGTCGGTGCAACGTCACCAATGCCGAACCCGATATCCGGCTCCTGCTCTCCCACTACGGCACTGCGGCCAACTTCCTGCACAGTCCTTTCGCCCAGTTCGGGGTCCAGGACACGTTTGACTTTTTCGAATCACGGGGCCTGCCGTTGACCATCGAGGCTCGCAACCGGGCCTTTCCGGTCACGCAAAAGGCGAGCGATGTCACGGCCGTGTTCATCAAGGCGCTGAAACGTCATCAGGTGGAGATCGTGTTCAACTGCGGCGTGACCTCGCTCAATCGCACGGACAACCAGATCCGGTCGGTCAGCACGACACAGGGCGTGTTCGAGGCGTCAACATACATTCTGGCGACGGGCGGACTGTCCAGACCGGAAACAGGCTCGACCGGAGCGGGCTTTGGCTGGCTGAAATCCCTCGGACACACCATTCGCCAACCAAGTCCGGGCATCGTACCCCTGGCCACCCGGGAAAAGTGGGTCGAAAAGCTCGGTGGCAAGACGGTTGCGGGCAGGGTCACCTTCTACCTGGATGGCAAGCGGCAGTTCAGGACCGAGGGCCGAGTGCTGTTCACGCACTTTGGCCTGTCAGGGCCCACCATCCTGAACAGCGCGGCTCGTGTGGGCGATTTACTGCAATCGGGCAAGGTGACGGCCGAGATCGACCTGTTTCCGCACCTCGACGCCGGCGCTTGCGATCGGCAACTGCTGGCGTTGCTGGATCTGCACAAAAACAAGACCCTCAAGACGGTCCTGAAGGAATGGCTGCCAGGTGGAATGTGGCAATTGCCGAACATGCTTCTGCCCACTCTCGATACAGAGGTACGGGTCCATAGCTTGAGCAGGGACGATCGCAAGCAATTGGTCAGCCTGGTAAAGGCCGTTCCCCTGACCATTAGCCACCTGATGGGGTTTGACCGCGCAGTGGTGGCCGACGGGGGTGTGGATTTGCGCGAGATCGACATGAAAACCATGCGCTCCCGGCTGATGTCCAACCTGCTGATCGTGGGCGACCTGCTGGATGTCAACCGTCCTTCGGGAGGCTACTCACTGCAGCTTTGCTGGACAACGGGGTTTGTGGCTGGTCTGGCGGTATCTCAACCCGGCTGACCATCGGCAAAGCACGGAGACGATTGAACTGAACCCAAACACGCGCTGACCCCGTCGTCACCAACCTGCTCGACGCCGTCCGCACCGAACGCGACACTATCCGAACCGATTCATCAGCGTTGCCACCCTGAACGGATCTCTCCATGCAAAAGACCTCAACCGACCCCACCGCCTGGCTCACGACCCTGCCCGCTGACATCCGGGCCGACATGGAGCAGGTGGATGCCCTGATCACCTCACACCTGCCAACCGCCAGCCGAACCCTCTGGGAGGGCATCTTCTGGGGTGGCACCGAGCAAACCATCATTGGCTATGGCGACCTGACCATGACCCAATCGCGGGGCCGCAAGGTCGAATGGTTCATGGTGGGGTTGGCTCGGCAGAAGGAGACCATCAGCATCTACGTAAATGCCGTGCGAGATGGAAAGTACGTCACCCAGGAGTTCGGACCGCGGCTGGGCAAGGCAAAGATCGGCGCCTCCAGCATCTCCTTCCGCCACCTCGCCGACCTGCACCTGGATGTACTGGGGGAAGTGCTCGATATCGCCAACGATCAGCTCCTCCAGGCCGAACGCGCCTGATGTCGGCGCCCTCGATGTATCCCCCTACCCAACTGGCAACCAGCAAAGCCGCACCACGCCTCCAATCGCGGAGACGAAATGCGGCCTGCCGGCAGATGCGGACTTAGAGCGACCAGCAAGAGGGAATTGAGGAGTCATCGGGGAGGAGCGGACCTGCCGCGATCGGTCACGAAACGATCCATTCAGTGATCGAGCG
>CAZNQC010000246.1:0-5233 GCA_964574825.1 uncultured Sphaerobacteraceae bacterium
ACGCGCGGCACCCCCGTCACCGTTCCGGATTCACGGCTCTTCCAGCGGTCACCAGACCTCGCACAGGACAGGACACCCGGCGAATGAAAATCACCCGCGTTTCCAGCACGGTCGTCAACGCCAACATGCGGAACTGGATTTTCGTCAAAGTCGAAACCGACCAGGACGGCCTCTACGGTTGGGGTGAGGCGACCCTGGAATGGAAAACCGCCGGAGTCGTTGGCTCGGTCGAAGACATCAGCCGCCTGCTGATCGGCGAAGACCCATTCAGAATCGAACACCTCTACCAGATCATGACCCGCCAGTATTTCTGGCGCCCCGGCATCGAGGGGATGAGCGCCATCTCCGGGATCGAGCAGGCCTTGTGGGACATCAAGGGCAAGGCGCTGGGCGTGCCGGTCTATGAATTGCTCGGTGGTCGCGTGCGGGACACGATCAGGCTCTACAACCACCTTGGCGGCGGCCAGATGAACGTGATGTACGAAAGTACGGAAACACGTCACTTCGCCGAAAACGCCATTTCCATGAAGGAAGCCGGGTATACGGCGCTCAAGTTCATGGCCGTCCCCCGCACCGAGCCGGTCGAAGGCACGCAGCAGGTCAGGCAGGCTGCCCGCTACGTGGAAGCCATTCGCGACGCGGTCGGCGACGACTTCGACCTGATGGTGGATCTGCACGGCCGCACCTACCCGGCGATGGGCGTGGAATATTGTCATGCGTTGGAACCCTACGGCCTGCTTTTCTTCGAGGAACCCTGCTCGACCGAGGACATCGACGCCACGCTGGAAGTCACCCGCAAGTCGCGCATTCCCATCGCCACCGGCGAGCGCCTCGTCGGCAAATACCAGTTCCGGGAACTGATCTCCCGCCGGGCCTGCCACATCATCCAGCCCGACCTCTCGCACTGTGGCGGTCTCTGGGAAGCCCGCAAGATCGCGGCGATGGCGGAGGCCCACCAGATCGCGGTGGCACCGCACAATCCGAACGGGCCAATCGCCACCGCCGCCACCATTCACTTCGCCGCCGCGACGCCCAACTGGTTCATCCAGGAAGCGATCACCAACGACGTGCCCTGGCGCAACGAGGTGGTGATCAACCCGGTCGAGGTGGTCAACGGCTACGCCGCCATTTCCACCGCACCGGGCCTCGGCATCGACATCAATGAGACCGAGGCCGCCAAGCACCCATTCAAACCGGAGGCGATGCAACGTTACTTCCACCCGGACGGCTCGGTTGCCGATTGGTAAGACAGCTTCCGGGAACAATGGAGGTGTCATTGACGAAATGTAGGGTGTCTCGGCCCGCGCCAGAGGCACAGGTTCGCCCCTTCGGGATTGGCGCGGGTCTGTGACACCCCCTGCTAGCTTCCACCCGGACGGCTCCGTCGCCGACTGGTAATGCGAGATCGGGATCATGGATCAGGCCAACACCGAGAGGGGAATCCCATACGCCAGCCTGAATGCACCTGACAGAGATTGCTGAGGGCGGCTGGCCAGGAATTCCCTACTGACTCGGGCGAGGCCAGGAGTTGTCAACATCTTCTCGCCTTGCGGTATGCGCTCCACCAAGGATTTTGCGATCCGTCAGCACGTTCCAAGGAGGTTCTTCCGTGGCCATCACCCTGCAAGCCGGCATTGCGCGGGCCGACATCACACCGCCGATCGGCATCGCCCATGCCAACTGGGGCGCCCAGACTCATGAACGCGCCGCCGGGATCGACCTGCCGCTCGAACTGACCGTCCTCGCCCTCAGCGACGGCACGACCACCTCGGTCATCATCGACATCGCCACCTGCTGGCTCTGGGGCGACACCGCCGCCGAGGTGCTGGCGTCAGTGCTGGAGTTGACCGGGTTGCCGGAGGAGGCCGTCCGGCTCTCCTACACGCACACCCATTCCGGTCCGGCCGGCGGGCCTGACCAGCCGTGGGTGACCGGCGGCGCAGAGATGGTCAACTCGTACATCGCCAATCTGGGCCGGGCAGCCGCCGGAGCGACCTGGGCTGCGTTGCGTGACCTGCGGCCGGTCCGCATCGCCGGCACGACTGGCGAATCGTCGATTTCGGTCAACCGCCGGTTCCAGCGTCCCGGTGATGGCGCGGTCGTCGTCGGTCGCTATTGGGACGGTCTTGTCAACCGCGAGGTTAACGTCCTGCGGCTCGACACGCTCGATGGCGAACCATTCGCTGCCGTCGCCCATTTCGCCTGTCACCCCATCACCGTCGGCCCCGACAACGACCAGATCACGCCAGACTATCCTGGCGTCGTCAAACGGGTGGTGGAAGCGAACACCGGCGCCCCGACCGTTTTCCTGCAGGGCGCGGCCGGTGATATTGGCCCAGTCCGAGGCGTGGCCAGCGATGGCGCCAACCAGTACCAGCGCCTCGGCACCATCCTCGGCCTCGAAGCGGCCAAGCTGTGGTGGGAAGTCGATCCGGTGCCGACCACGGAGGAATACGTTGGCACGCTCGAATCCGGCGCTCCGCTCGCCCAATATGAGGACACCCCCCTCCCTGACGAAGCCGCGAAAGTCCGCGTCGCCAAGCGCATCGTGCCGCTGCCGATGAAGGAACCCGGCGACGAAGCTGCCCTCAAGGCCGATCTCGACCGCTTCAACACCGAACTGGCCGACTTGCGGTCCGCGAATGCTTCCGCCGGGGACATTCGACTGGTCACGATGAAGGCCAAGCGCGCCTCGATGCGCTATCGGCTGGCCTGCGAGATCAACAGCCAGGACGCCTGGCCGATCGAGATTTACGCGACCGCGATCGGCGACGAGATCGCCCTGCTCGGCCTGTCGGTGGAACCGTTCGCCGCGATCGGACTCGCCATTCAGCAGGGATCACCCTTTGGCCAGACCCTTGTTTCCGGCTACTGTGGGCTTTCGTTCGCCTACCTGCCCACCGCCGATGCCTATCCGCTCGGTGGCTACGAAATCGAAATCACCCCCTTCGCGCCGGAAGCCGCCGAAGTTGCCATCGCCGCCGCGATCGACCTCCTCACGGAACTGAAGTCCCAGGCATGAGTAACCTGTCGCTGACCGGCAAGGTCGTATTGGTGACCGGGGGGACAACGGGGATTGGCAAGGCCTGTGCCCAACATGCCGTCTCCTCCGGCGCGCAGGTTGTGATCGTGGGTCGCAACCTGGCTGTAGGTGAGGCGGCGGCCCACGAAACCGGCAGCCAGTTCCTGGCCTATGATGCCGCTAACCACGAGTCGGCCCGCAGAATCGTCGACCAGGTCGTAGCCACGTACGGTCGCCTTGATGGCCTGGTAGTTTCTGCCGCCCAGACCGGAGGATTTCACGCCGCGGCCGAGATGCCGGAAGCCGAGTGGCGGCAGGTGATGGCGGTCTCGCTCGATGGGGCATTCGCCATTGCTGGTGCCGCGGCGGCGGCGATGCGCAAAACCAGCGACGGCTCGATCGTCTTCATCTCCTCGGTCGAGGGAATGACCGGGGCCTACGGACACGCCGCCTACGTCACAGCGAAAAGCGCCCTGTTCGGCCTCACCCGTTCGATGGCGATGGATGAAGGCCCGTTCGGCACCCGGGTCAACGCGATCAGCCCCGGCATCATCGACTCCGGCCGGCCCGACCTCGATGCCGCCAAGCAGAACCCTGCACATATGCGGTTCTGGGAAGGGATGACCGTCCTCGGGCGCATGGGCCAACCGTCCGAAATCGCCAGCGTCAGTACCTTCCTGCTCTCACCCGGCGCTTCGTACCTGACCGGACAGAACATTGCCGTCGATGGCGGCTGGACCATCGGCTATCCTCGACCAGAAACGACCTGACAGAAAGGCATCACCGCCGGAAGGGAAACCCATCCGGCAACCCAGTAGCACCAGCCAAACACGTTGCAGGAGGTTGCCTGGGATTTCCCTACTGACTCCGGCGCAAAGACATGTCGCAACAACTTTGCACCTACCTGTAGACGACACAACTGGAAAGGCTTCTCTCATGGTTTCCACCTCTCTCCAGGCCGACTACGCCACGCGGGCGAAGGCCGTCATTCCCGGCGGCGTCAACTCCGGCAACCGCGCCCTTCCCTGGCCGCTCGTCGTCGACCAGGCCGAGGGGGCGTACTTCACCGACGTGGAGGGCAACCGCTACCTCGACTACCACGCTGCCTTTGGACCGCTCATCCTCGGCCACAACCATCCCGGCGTGAACGAGGCCGTGCGCGAAGCCACCACCACCATCGACCTGATGGGGGCGGGCGTCACGCCGTTTGAAATCGAGCTGGCCGAGACGTTGAACCGGCTCGTGCCGTCCGCCGAACGCGTTCTGCTCACCAACTCCGGCTCCGAGGCGACCTTCGCCGCCCTCCGGCTGGCCCGCGCTGTGACCGGGCGCTCGTACATCGTCAAGTTCCAGGGCACCTATCACGGTTGGCACGACGCCGTGGCGATGAACGTCATCACCCCGCCGGAGCGGATGGGTCAGAAGGATCCCCTCTCGCTCGGTATGTTGCAGGACACCGTCGACCGCACCCTGATCCTGCCCTACAACGATGTCGACGCCTTGAAGGACCTGCTGGCTACCCGGGGTGACGAGATCGCGGCCGTATTGGTCGAGATGATTCCTCACAACATCGGCTGCGTGCTGCCGACACCGGAATTCCTCGATGCCCTGAGGACCGAAACAACCGCCCACGGTTCGCTGCTGATCTTCGACGAGGTCATCACCGGCTTCCGCCACAGCCTCGGCGGCTACCAGTCGATCTGCGGGGTCACGCCCGACCTGACGACCTTCGCCAAGGCGATGGCCAACGGTTACCCGATCGCCGCGCTGGTCGGCAAGGCGGAATACATGGACCGCTTCGCTCCCGGTGGCGGCGTCTTCTTCGCCGGCACCTACAACGGCCACCCGCTCAACGTCCAGGCCGCGCTCGCCACCATCGCCGCCCTGGCCGACGGGACTGTCCACGAACACACCTTCCGGCTCGCCGAACGGGCCGATCAGGGACTGACCGAAATCGCCCACGAGTTTGGCATCGAGCTTTCGGTCAAGCGCTTCGGCTCCGTCTTCGTGCCCTACTTCATGGACGCCGACATCTCTCGCTACGACGACCTGCTGCGCAACAACGACGAGCGCGACGTCGCCTTCCGGAAAGGCATGTGCGAACGTGGTATCTTCATGATCCCCACCGCCCTCAAGCGCAACCATGTCTCCGCTGCCCACACCGACGAGGACATCGACCGCACGCTCGAAGCGGCCCGCGAGGTCATGGCC
>CAZNQC010000247.1:0-5228 GCA_964574825.1 uncultured Sphaerobacteraceae bacterium
AACGTGGACCGGTGGAGGGGGAACTGGCCGGTTCGCTGTTCCGGGTCGACCTTGGTGTGAAGGGCAAGCCGGTCTTCTTCTCCCGCGTTTTGCTATAGATGGCGGACGACGCGCAAGAATCTCCAACCGGTGAGCGCCCGCGACTACCGATGACATCGCCAACGGTGCGTCGCCACCGCCTGGATGCGATCGGGCTTCGCTCGCCGGTGAAGGAAGTCAATACCGTGGCAATGCCATGGGTAGATATGGTGGAGGATGTTCGTCTCATTCGCGAGGGTTGGGGAGAACGTCTGGCAAACAACCGTTGGCGAATCAACAAGCGTGTCTACGTGCAAGAAGACGGAACTCACGGCACTATGTATCCCGAGTCAGGAGCCGGCCTTGTTACTTTGACTCGCAGCCAGTTTCGCGCACTCGCCATCATTCAACACTACAATGAGGATGCTGGTGCCGCCGAATTCAGACTGCGACGCGAGAAGGGCATCAGTGCAGAAGACATCGATTTCGTCAGAGAGATATTGCGCGAGGCGGTACGGCCATGAGCATTCAGTCCACCTACATCCATCTCAGTCGTATTCTGACTGGGCCTCAACTCGAACGGGGGGTTGAACGGGTGCTTGGCCTGGAATCCGGTCGTGCCGTGGCCGTCAGTTTCGACCGCATCGAGCGTGTTCCGGCCAACTGGTTCTCGGACGAGCACGAAGCAGGTATCGAGATGGAGACCATGCGAGGCGACTTCCCTCAGGGAATCACCGTGGTCGTCCGCGACCATCCAGATTTCGAAGCATTTGCCAGGAATCTTGCAATCGAGTTGGGCGTGACCGTGCTAACTGACGAGTTCGGCGTGGAGCCATTTTCGGACATCGACTGGATGATGCTCTCACCAGATGGCTCGGCTACCCATGTCCTGACCGACTCGGACGAGTTTGGCGCCGAAGACCCGGCCATCGTTTTGCTCCCCGAGTACCGCTCAATCTACGACGCTCACGTCAACGCCACGGCAGCTGACTGACGAAACTCGCTCTTCCCCGATGATGACAAGAGCCCGGACTGCCATGCAGCAGCCGGGCTCCTTTTTTCGTGGGGGTTGATGTCGTCAGTCGCGGAAGGCGGTGCGGATGATCAACAAGCCGTCCGGAATGCCTTCGTTCGGGTGGGCCTTGCCCTCGAACTCGATCGAGACATAGCCGTTGTAGCCAACCTCACTCAGCAGGGCGGCCACCTGGGCGTAGTCGATGTCGGGCGACACCACCAGGCCACCGCCGAGGTAGACCTTGGCGTGCAGAATGGCGAGGTCGTCGAGGAAGACCTGCATCGCTGCGTACGGATCGGCGAGCTGGAAGAAGTTGCCGGTATCGAGCACATACTTCAGCCATGGCGAGTTCACACCATCATGTATCCGCTTGCAGCCCTCGGGTGTTCCGGTCAGGCCCCAGTGGTTCTCCAGCACCAGGGTGACGCCCCGTTCCCCGGCGTAGGCGGCGGCCTCCTTGAGCGCCTCAATCACCCACTCATAGCTCTGGTCCAGGGTGTAGCCCTCGGCGGCTGGCTCCTCACCATTGTTGTCCCACAGGTCCTGGAATGAGCTTGCCGTGTTCCAGCGCCCGCCAAGGGTCCGCACGAATGGCGCCCCCAGGGCCGAGGCGGCATCGATCGCGCCCTTCAACTTGTCGAGTTCGGCAGCCCGCGCCTCGGGCGTCACCTGGACCGGATTGTGCGACGCCGCGAGCGTCACCGGGGCAACGCCCCGCATGGCGGCGTACTGGTGCAGCTTCGCCAAGGCCTCGGGGGAGGTCGCGTTGTTGAGCACGAGGTGTTCCCAGAGCACTTCGATCCCGTCGGCTCCGAACTCAACACAACGGTCGATCATCGACTCCAGGGTGGGGACGTCGTTGCCTTCCGGCCCACCTCCAAATCGGTGGAACGAATAGGACGAGATCGCGATCTTGATCGACACGGGTGAGGACTCCTGCCACTTGGTGATCGAGGTACACCGGGTTCCCTGCTACAGAACCACCGTTCGAGCATCCCACGTTTCCGTTTGGCTGTCACACCCGATCAGGCAGGCACCAACCAGTAGTCTCCGTGCAGTTCGCGGAACTCCTCCACGGTCAGGCCGAACCACAGGAAGTCCCACCACTCTCCCCGGGTGAAGACCGTGCGGCGCAATCGCCCCTCCTCCACGAACCCCAGGCTCCGGTGCAACCCTTTCGACGGTTCATTCAGGTCGTAGACCCCGATATTCGCCTTCTGATACCGCAGTTCCTGAAAATAGAACCGGAGAACGAGGCAGATCGCGTCCTTCGCATAGCCCTTACCGCGATGCTCGGCCAGCACGTGCAGGCCATAGCTCAGCACGCCGGTGCGCTGGTCGCAGTGGCTCGTTGCGATCCCGCCGACCAACTCGCCCGTGGCCAGATCTTCCATCTGGAAACTGAACGCCTGCTCGTCGAATCGTTCCCGGCCCTTGCGTTCGGCCCACTCATCCACCATCGCGCGGCTGCTCGGTGGGTAGCGCTTGTCGATCAGGTCGTAGTCCATTGAATTGTTGAACTCGTGATGGGCTGGTGCATCGCCCTGCTCCACCGGTCGCAGCCGCACCAGCTTCCCCTCCCAGTAACTGGCCACAGAATGGCTCCTCTCACCTGGGCACGTCTGTGCCGAGCTAGCTCGTTAACACCCCTGAGTTTTCCGCACACGGTACCATTATGTGAGCGAACCTTCGGGATGAACTGGCAGGAAATCCCCGCAATGGACGATCAGGTACTGAGCCAAACTGATATCACCCGGGAAGACACAGTGGCCCTGGTCACACCCGGACCGCCTCCCGGGCGTGGTACGTCCGATTTCCCCGTCATGCTCGAACGGCTCCGCGACGAGCGTGGATGGTCGAAGGCCGATCTCGCCAAGCGCACCAAACTCGACCCCAGCTCGATCACTCGCTTCGAACAGGGATCCCGCCATCCCGATCGCGACACGGTGCTGATGCTGGCCGAAACCATGGCGCTGCCACTGGGTCAACGCGACCGGCTGCTGGCGGCGGCCGGATACCGGTCTGAACTCTGGGACGATCCCCTGTTGGTTGACCTCTCCGCCCTGCTGACCGACACATCCGTTCCGGAGTCGCTGCGGGATGAAGTCCGTTCGATCCTGAAGGCGGCTCTTGCCTACGGTCGTCTGGGACGACTGGAGGCCCGATAGGGCGGCATGCGGAACCATTCGGATCGAGGTCAGATGGTGATGGGGACGCACAGCACCAGCCGCAGAGAGAGCAGGAGACACCACGTCACCATCGTGCTGGCGATCGTCCTGCTCGTGGCCGGGTCGTGGCCAGGCTACTCGCTGCAGGCCGCCAGCAGCGCCATCCAGGTGGAGTCCGACCTGCCGCCAGTCGAACTGGACGCTCTCGACGAATACCGCTGGTCGCTGACCGATCTCCTCGTGGCGCCGGGCCAAACCATTCTCATCACCAACCGGGGTGCGATGTCCCACACGTTCGCCGTCGCCGAGTGGGGGATCAACGTTCAGCTTCCCACGCTGCAGACGGTGGAGGTCACCGTTCCCACCGACCTCGCCCCCGGTGAGCAGTTCACCTTCTACTGCAGCGAACCCGGTCACCAGGTGCTTGGCCAGGAAGGTACGATCACGATCGTCACGCCCCAGACCGCTCGCGATGCATCGTCCTCGTCACAAGCGTCCAGCTCGGAACGGGTGCTGCTCGAAACGAGCGACGACTTCAGTTGGTCGGCCGCGGCCATCGAGGCCGAGCCGGGCCAGTTCATCGAGGTGCGCAACGGCGGTGTGCTGGAGCACCACTTCGTGGTGGACGAGTGGGGCGTCAACGAGACCATTTCGGCCGGCGAATTGAAGCTGATCCAGGTGCCCACCGACGTGCGGCCGGGGGATCGCTTCACGTTCTACTGCTCGGTGCCAGGGCATCGCCAGGGGGGGATGGAAGGCACCATCACCATCGTCGCCCCAGGCGACGACACGACCTCCGGCAACCGGTCAGTTCGTCGCTCCGAGGCCGACCTGGGCCGCTTCCTGCCGCCGCCCGATGCCCTGGGCGATGGCTGGTCACTGGTTCGCACCGGCAATGCCCGGGCGGTGCTGCCGGACTACGAGCATGCCAGCTCGCGCGTGTTCCCCGGGGAGGGCCGCGGGGCAACCTACGTTGGCCCGCATGGCAGCCGGGCCACGGTGATCGTGCTCCCGTTCTCCTCGACCGACGCGCCGACAAACCAGATTGAGGACGCGGTGCTGGCGGTGCAATTGATGATGATGGCCGAGTGGGAAGCCGACCTGCGACTCGGCGAAGCACTCAATGAAATCGCGCCGCCAGCCGGGTGTGACACGGTGAGCCGGGCCTCGGGCGTCACCAGGATCTATACCCTGCCGGCGGGTTCGACAGTCTGCCAGCTGCGCGGTGCGGGGATCGCCATCTTCGTGGCGGTGGAAGGGCAATACGGAGACTGGAGCGGGGTGGAGGCGGCTGACCAGGTGGTGGGCCGGGTATTGCTCCGCGCCACGGGTCAGCCGTTTACCGAATGGATTCTTCTTCGAGGGACATGAGGTCCGAGCGATTGGCGCGCTTTCTCGTGAGCCAAACGCGTGGACGGTTCCGCGCGTTTGTCCAACTACATGCATGGTTCAACTGGTTACCATGAGAATCAGCAAGGAGATATCGCCATGGCACTCCATCTCAGCCCGAAAACCCAGGCCCACATAGCCGAACGGCTAGCCAGCGGAGACTATCCCAACGCCGACGCCATGCTCGAACAGGCGCTGGCCCTTTTGGAAGAGCATGAGCGCCTTCGCCATCTGCGTGAGCTTCTCGCGGTGGGCATGGAGGACGTTGCTCAAGGAAGAGTGCACGAGTTCACCCCTGAGCGGCGCTAGGAATTATGGCAAATAGCTGTACGTGAAGCCGGATCGCCTGAGAAGGGAGGGTAGTCGTTGCCTCCAGTTGTGCGGCACCTGCATATCAGTGAAAGTGCCGAAGAGGAGTACCTGGACCTGCTGCGATGACCCTTCGGTCACGATTCATCGCATCCTCCATGAACGGCGTCACGTCACCCTCTCGCTGCTGACCTCTGACAACGATTGAGCTTGACGTCGAATACATATGCGCCCATATGGAAGGTGCTGGGTCTCCAGGCCCCGCTAACTGACCTCGTCGAAGGCGACCAGGCCCAGGCCCTCGATGCCGATGGCGGGCGGATCGACCA
>CAZNQC010000248.1:0-5194 GCA_964574825.1 uncultured Sphaerobacteraceae bacterium
CCGGAAAACGCGGATGATGGCCAGCCATTGGACACACGTTCGTGACATGCAACCGGCTAGAATGTGTGCACCATGAATGCTGGCTGGATCGCATTTGCATCCGGCCGACACCCCCGCTGTGACCAGAACGCCAGGATTCCGCCGTGCAAACGCCCCTCTCGTTCTCCCGCCTCATCTCCTACACGCTGGCTGTGCTGGCGATGGTCGCGCTTGCCTGGATGCTGGTTCAGATCAAGTCGATCATCTTCATCCTGATCTTTGGCATCGTCTTCGCGGCGGCGATCGAGCCGATCGTCTACCGCCTCCGCCGGGCCGGTCTCCGGCGCGGTCAGGCCATCCTCATCGTCTATGCCCTCCTGGCCGCCATCGTGGCTGGTGGCCTCTACCTGCTGGTCCCGGAGATCGTCAAGCAGTTCACCTCGCTCGATGCTGCGGTGCCGGACATGTTCGCCAACCTGCGCCAGCAAGCCATGGAGAGCGACAATGACTTTATCCGGCGCACTGGCTACGACCTCCTCTGGCGCATCCAGAGTGCCTACACCCGCATCCGAAACTCTCCGCAGATCGGCCAGGACCAGGCGGTCGGACTTGCCACGTCCGTGTTTGGCATCATCCTGACCATCGTCTCCCTGCTGATCGTCGCCTTCTACTGGATGACCGAGAAGGCGACCATCAAGCGTGTCAGTCTCGGGCTCTTCCCGCTCAAGCACCGGGCTCGCGCCCATCAGATCTGGGACGAAATCGAGTTCCGAATCGGCGGCTGGACCCGCGGCCAACTGGTGCTGATGATCCTCATCGGGGGCCTTTCGGGCATCGCCTACTGGGCGATGGACCTGCGATTCTGGGCCGCTCTCGCTATCTGGGCTGGCATCACCGAAGCCATCCCATTCATCGGCCCCTGGATCGGCGGCGGAACTGCGGCGCTCTTCGCGCTCTCCGATTCTCCGGAGAAAGCGCTCTGGGTTGTCATCTTCGTCATCGTGCTCCAGCAGTTCGAGGGCGCCGTATTCGTACCTCGTGTCATGAAGAATGCCGTCGGCATGAGTCCGCTGACCGTCGTAATGGCCGTGCTGATCGGCAACGCGCTGGCGGGCCCGATTGGCTCGGTCCTCGCCATCCCCATCGGAGCGGCAGTTCAGGTCCTGGTCACAAACCTGCTGCGCGGCCGGGACGACCGCCTGACCACCGAACTCTCGACCATGGACATTGCGCCACTCTCCGCCGACCAGTTCAGCTCGCCGTTCATCCAGTCCGAAGGGTCGATTGCCCGACTCCGCCGCGGCGTGGTGGGTGCTGGCCGATCCGCTGTGGCCGGTGACCGGGGTACGACACCAACATGAACCGCCTGCTCCAACGGCCAGTCGCCGAAGCGATCGACTCGACCTCCGACCTGACCCTCCGCACGATCATATCCCTGTTCGACGACACCATCGACGCCGAGCACGCGCTGACGTCCCTTCGCAAAAGCGACCAGCCGTCACGCGGGATCTCGGTCATCCTCCGCGAAAGCGTGCTCGACCCTGATCCCACCGTGCGCTACGAAACGGTCCTCTCCCGTGTCGTTGCATCGTCCGCGCTGGAAGCGGTCAGTGGCTGGCTCCAGGGGTTGGCATCGCTCATCCTGCCCGATCGGGCAAGCTACCTCGTCGCGGGGCCGATCGGGGCCGTGCTGGCCACGATCAAGGACGCCGGTCCAACACCGTTCCCCGAAGATGGCGGGATCGACCTGCCACACGGCAGCCGGCAACTCGCTCGTGCGCTCTCCGCCTTCGGGTTCGAGCAGGACGAGGCGTACTATCTCGAAGCCCGGGTGGTGGCGGGGTCGCCGATGATTGCGGTGACGTCCGGCGACGCCCAAACCCTGCGTGATGCCCACCGCATTTTTTCCCGGTTCGATGCCGTTCACGTGGAACTGGCTCGCACCGATGCCACCATCCACCGCACCGCCACCCGCCTCCTTGTGACAGGACCAGACGGCGGCGGCTCGGTCGTCATCGCCGACGCCATCGCCCCCCTCCGGCGGCTAACCGGCGAAGAAGGATGGAGCAATCACTCCATCGACCTGCGTGGCCGCAAAATGATGGCCTCGAATGGCGAGGAACTGGGTACGGTGACGGATGTGCTCTTCGAGTTCCATCCCGAGACCGAGGACTCACCGCGATCGCGCTCGGCAGCGGACCGTAGCACCGTCACGATTCGCTATCTGCAGATTGATTTCGGCGGCATCCTGGGTTTCGGCCGTCGCCAGGTCGCCATTCCGGCTGAGCTGGCCGACACGCAAGGTTGGACGGTGACCGCCGACGTCACTCGCGATGAACTGCGGCAGGCGCCTCGCTACGACCCACTCTCACCCATGAGCCGCCAGGACGAAGTCACGATCCGCTCACACTTCGGGGTGCCGCACTACTGGATTTCCAACGGCATCGATACAGACGAGAAGGCCTGAGCGAACACGAAAACGAGGGAACCGGCATCTGCCAGTTCCCTCGCGCTCAGCTGCCCAAAGTCAACTCGCCGATGCGGCCGGCGTGTCGTCGGTCTTTCGCATCACGCTGAGAATGCGCTGCCAGGGCGGCGCCCCCTGCTCGGCAAAAATGACGTTCCCGTCCTTGCCCACAACCACGACCGACCGCTGGATGCCTTCACCATCCGGCCGCAGCGCGCCGTAGGTCCGCGCCACACCCGCCCCTTCATCGACCAGGAGGTCGAAGTTGAGGGCGTGTTCGCGGCGGAAGGCCTTGTGGCTGTCCGCGGGATCGGGATTCACGCCAATCGGTTCGATTCCGGCACCGCGCAGATGCTCGATATTCTTGCGAATCTGGATGAGTTGGTCGGTACACCCCGGCGTGAAATCCTTGGGGTAAAACACCAGCATGGCCCGCACGAACCCACGCAGGTCTGCCAGGTGAAACTCCTGGCCGTCATCGTTCAGGAGCCTGAAGTCGGGCGCCTCGGCCCCCACTTCGATCAGCGTCATGGTGTCCTCCGCTATGGCACTGCCAGCATTCGGTCGAGTGCCACTCGCGCCTGGTCGGCCACTACTGGGTCGACCGTAATCTGGTTGACGATCCGCCCCTCAACCAGGTGTTCCAGCACCCACAGCATGTAGGCAGGATGAATCCTGTACATGGTGGAGCATGGGCAGATCACCGGATCGAGGCAGAAAATGGTCTTGTCGGGCATCTCGCTCTGCAATCGCCGCACGAGATTGATCTCCGTGCCAATCGCCCAGGTCGTTCCTGGTTCGGCTGCCCGGACCACGTCAATTATGTACTCGGTGGAGCCATCCATGTCGGAAGCCTGCACCACCGGCAGCGGGCATTCCGGATGCACGATCACCTTCACGTCCGGATGATCGTGCCGGGCCTGCTCGATCTGCGCCACCGAGAACCGGGCGTGCACCGAGCAGTAACCCTTCCAGAGGAACACCGTGGCGTTGCGCAATTGTTCTTCCGTGTTCCCGCCCAGCGGCAGGAACGGATCCCAGACCACCATCTTTTCCTGGGGAATGTCCTTGCGAACTGCCGTGTTCCGTCCCAGGTGCTCATCGGGAAAGAAGAAGATCCGTTCGCCGCGCTCCAACGCCCAGTCATACACCCGGGTGGCATTTGACGACGTGCAGACGATCCCACCGTGCCGGCCGCAGAAGGCCTTCAGCGAGGCGGCCGAGTTCATGTAGGTAATCGGAATGATCCCGTCGATACCCAGGCCGGTCAGCGTTTCCCAGGCTGCTTCCACATCCTCGGGTTTGGCCATATCGGCCATGGAACATCCGGCTTCGAGGTTTGGCAGAATCACCTTCTGGTCCGGCTGCCCCAGAATCACGGCACTCTCGGCCATGAAGTGCACGCCGCAGAACATCGTGAACTCGGCCTCGGTCTGCGTGGCAGCCATCTGCGACAGCTTGTATGAGTCCCCCTGGAAGTCCGCGAACTGGACCACC
The DNA here is from genome assembly GCA_964574825.1 of uncultured Sphaerobacteraceae bacterium. Lineage (GTDB taxonomy): Bacteria > Chloroflexota > Chloroflexia > Thermomicrobiales > UBA6265 > JACCYX01. The sequence goes on from CAZNQC010000248.1 coordinate 3,944, forward strand.
TCATCACGCTGGTAGTGGTGACCGAGAATGGTCAACCGGCTACCCAGCTGGTTGCGGAGCTCCCAAATCCGGGCATCACGCTCCACCGGGTCCATCTTGAAATACGAGCGGTCGATGCGCTCCTGGCGCATCGGACCAACGCCATAGGCATGGAGCTGCTCGTAGGCGCCTGTTCCCTCTTCCGGAACGCAGGACGCAGGTTCGAGTTGCGGGTTTTCAAGCCAGACGACCGGGCGCTCGGCTGTAGCAGTTGAGGTCGTCGGCCAAAGGGTGCTGGTGTCAGTGGCCACCATTGTGGTGTGCCCTCCTCGCGCGGAGTGCCCGTGCGGAACGAGCCCAGTGGGCTCCGAATTCGCGCTATGATATGGACGGGTCGGAGTAATTGTCAACATGACACTAAGTCCGTCCAGCACGGATTTTCCTCCTGACGAATGGTAATTGTCAAGATGACACTAAGTCCCCACTCGCAAATGCAGACGTTCGCCCCAGGAATGTCCTCTGCCCAGATCGGCTCCACACCATGACGCAACCGTTCAAGATTGGCCTCCAGCTGCCCGAAGTCGAATACGAAGCCCGGTGGCATGACTACCTGGCCATGGCCCGCCTCGCCGAAGACGCCGGGTTCGACTCGCTCTGGGTCGGCGACCACCTGCTCTATCGCGACGCGATGCACGGCACGCGCGGCCCATGGGAATGCTTCACGCTCCTCACCGCCCTTGCCACCGTTACGTCCCGGGTCGAACTCGGTCCCCTGGTCGCCTCGACGTCGTTCCGGAACCCTGCGCTGACCGCCAAGATTGCCGAAACCATCGACGAGATCAGTGGCGGCCGCTTTATCCTCGGGTTGGGCGCTGGCTGGAATCAGACCGAGTACTCCGCCTTCGGCTACCCCTTCGATCACCGCATCTCCCGCTTCGAGGAAGCATTCACCATCATCCGCAGCCTGGTGCGGACTGGCGAAGTCTCGTTCGCCGGTCGCTGGTACCAGGCCGACGAGGCAGCCCTTGCTCCCCGCGGTCCACGTGCGGCGAATCTGCCCCTCCTGATTGGCTCGACTGGCGAGCGCATGCTGCGGATCACCCTGCCACACGTCGATCAGTGGAACATCTGGTACGCCGACTTTGGCAATCAGGTCGAAGGACTGGCACCCCACCTCGAGCGAGTCGACCGCATCGCGACCGAGGTTGGCCGCGACCCACGCTCGATCGTGAAGACTGCCGCCGTGCTCGTGCAGGCTCCAGGCGGTGGTGG
>CAZNQC010000249.1:0-5162 GCA_964574825.1 uncultured Sphaerobacteraceae bacterium
CCCGACCAGGTTCCAGCAGACTTCGACGTGACGGCAACCGCCGACGATGGCGTCGTGATGGGCGTTCGCCACACATCGATGCCCATTGAGGGGGTCCAGTTCCACCCCGAGTCAATCCTGACCACCTCAGGGAAGGACCTCCTCGCGAATTTCCTGCGTTCCTGCGGCACGACGCCAACATCGGATGCTGGGGAACGTGTGCTGGGATATTGAGAACCGAACAGGAGGATATGGCGCCATGACAGCGGAGCCAATCGATATCAAGGGAATCATTCGGCTGGTGGTCGAAGGCAACGAGCTCACCCGCGACCAGGCGATGGCGGCCATGAACGCCATCATGGATGGCGAGGTACCTGGCTCGCAGATCGCAGCGCTGGTGACTGCGTTGCGCATGCGCGGGGAAACCGTGGACGAGATCACCGGTTTTGCCCAGGCCATGCGCGATCATGCCCTCAAGGTGACGGTCGACAGCGACAACGCCGCGCTGCTGGATACCTGCGGCACGGGTGGTGACCACTCCAATTCATTCAACATCTCAACTACTGCCACGTTTGCGATCGCCGGAACCGGGGTTCGCATCGCCAAACACGGCAATCGAGCGGCCAGCTCCCTCTGCGGATCGGCCGATCTGCTGGAAGGACTCGGCGTTCAGGTCGAACTCACCGCCGAGGAGGTCGTCCGATCCATTGATGAGGTGGGTGTCGGATTCATGTTCGCCCCAGCCTTTCATCCCGCCATGCGCTATGTGGGGCCAACCCGGCGGGAGATCGGAATCCGCACCATCTTCAACATCCTTGGTCCGCTCACGAACCCTGCTGGTGCCAGTCACCAGTTGATCGGAGTAGGCCACGCTGGCATCGCGCCACAGCTTGCCGAGGTGCTTGGCGTGCTCGGAAGTCGTCATGTCGTGCTGGTGCATTCCGCCGAAGGGCTCGATGAGATCGGCATCTCCGGCAGCACCCGCGTGACCGAATACCGAGCGTCGGATGGTGGCATCGTCGAATACACCATCGCCCCGGGAGACTTCGGTCTGGCCACCGGCGCCCCGGGCGATCTGCTTGGCGGTGGAGTTGAGGAGAACGTGGCAATCACCCGCGCCATCCTCTCCGGCGAGCAAGGACCGCGTCGCACCGTAACGCTCATGAATGCCGGAGCAGGGCTCTATGCCGCCGATGCCGCCGGCTCGATTGCCGAAGGCATTGCCATGGCCGCCGAGTCCATCGACTCCGGGGCTGCGCTGGCGAAGCTTGAGGCATTGGTGCGGCATACGACCGACCTGGTCAGCCAGCGGGAACAGGTGGTGGCCTGATGGTGGTTACTGAGACCGGCACCGTCCTTGATCGGATCGTTGCTCAGACAGCCCTCGACCTCGAGGTGCGAAAACAGTACTTGCCACCGGAAGAACTCCGGCAGAGGTTGGTCGATGCTCCGCCGGTCGTGGATGTGTTGGCGGCTCTCAACCAGGACACGGTGACGGTAATCTCTGAGGTCAAGCGTGCATCCCCGTCAAGAGGAAGGTTTCCGGTCGAGATCGATCCGGAAGCGGTAGCGGCTGAATACATCGCCGGTGGCGCCAGCATGATCTCGTGCCTGACCGACGAACCCTTCTTCCAGGGGTCCCTGCAGGACCTCGACCAGGCGGTTGCCGTTGCGAGCGCCGGATCGACACCGGTCGGCGTGCTCCGCAAGGACTTCATGATCGATCCTTACCAGGTCGACGAGGCGAGATTGCACGGCGCGAGCTGCATTCTCCTGATCGTTGCCTGCCTGAGCGATGACGCCCTGCGTCAACTCCACGACCATGCCACGTCGCTGGGAATGGCCACCCTGGTCGAAGTGCACGACGAAGCCGAAATTGAGCGCGCACTGAAGCTCCAACCGCGTTTCCTGGGTATCAACAACCGGAATCTCAAGACGATGACGGTTGATCTGGCCGTTACAGAACGGCTCGCCGCGCAGGTTCCATCAGATGTCGTCCTGGCTGGCGAGAGCGGGATCTTTACTCGTGATGATGTGCAGCGGCTGGCAGATGCAGGCGTCGATGCCATTCTGGTGGGCGAGTCGCTGATCCTCCAGCCAGACCGAGCAGGGGCGGTGCGTGCCCTCAGTGGCGTTGGGAAATCGCCCCGTGTTTGAACCGGTGATCAAGATCTGCGGGCTGAAGTCAGCAGACCAGGCGCTGGCCGCCCATCGGGCTGGCGCTACGGCCCTGGGCCTGAACTTCGCGCCCTCGAAGCGTCGGATCACGATTGAAGAGGGAAATGCTATTGCCTCGGCGTTGCCGATGGGACGCCCGACGTTGGCCGGCGTCTTCGTCAACGCGGACATCGCAACCCTGGAGACAACTGCTCGTGCCGTCGGGCTCGACGTGCTGCAGCTCTCAGGCGACGAAGACCCAGCCGTGCTGACGACGCTCAGCGAGTATCGCGTCTGGAAGGCGCTCCGCTTCGCCCCATCCACAACCCTGGACGACGCCAGGAGCGCGGTCGATCGCTGGCTGGACATGCCTCATCCAGTGGAAGTGGTGCTGATCGACGCCGCGGTGCAAGGCGCCTATGGCGGAACTGGACATCGCGCCGACTGGGATCTGGTCGCCACCCTTGCAGTCGATTACCCTGTCGTGCTTGCCGGTGGCCTGAACCCGGCGAATGTGGGGAGCGCGATCGAGCAGACACATCCCCTGGGTGTCGATGTCGCCAGTGGTGTCGAACGTGACGGCGTCAAGGATGCCGCCCTGATCGAGGCATTTGTCGTTGCAGCCCGTGTTGCCTACGCAGGGTCGGATGCGTCCAGGTCGAGATCGAGCGGGGCCGACGATGGCCGCTCACCGTAGCCGCAGACCCAGTTCAGGGTTCGCAGGCGTGTCTCGGCATCGTCACGCAGGGCTGCCATTTGGTCCTCTGGCAACGCGCCAAGGTCGAGTCCTTCGCTGACGATCAGGATGTCCTTGCGGCTTGTTGGCCACAAACCGAGATCATCGATTTCGATCAGGGCATCGCGCCAGGCGGCCTTGTCGTCGTCGGCGAACTCCGGGTCTTCGAACAGAGTGGTGCGCCAGACCAGGATCTCCCACCGTTCCCGCTCGCGCGCGAGGTCCTCATCGGGCCGTACGCGCAGTCGCCTGCTCACCTGGCGAACCGGTGTCCACGGTGTGGGTGCCCAATCGAGTGTTTGCATCTCGGCTTCGCCGTCGGCCAGTGGCGGTAGTTCGTCCTTCACCACATCGACCGCCCAGCCAATGGTGGAGGCGATGATCAGTCCTCGTTCGCAGATAGCGAGTTGATCGTCGTTGAGCGAACCAATCGGGGTCCCGATGGAGTCGAGTTCCGCCGCGGTCAGCCAGGCAGTGAGTTCCAGCCGGGCCCATGCTTCGAGTTCGAACCGATCGGTCTCTCGTTCGAACGCATCGCCCTCCGGGTCGCTCTCGATGAGTGCCCGCCGGCCAAGCGTGACCTGGGCGATGAGATGACCTGCCAGTTCGGATACTGGCCAGGGTTCGATTGAAAGGAACTCGCTATCGTCAGTCACCTGCAACTCCTGTGCGGCACGTACACCCATCATTGTGATGGAATTGAGCGTCCCTGCCAGTCAGGAACGATTATCATGTAGGTATCAGGCACCCTGATCGGGGTTGCCATCATGAGCATTCGCCAGGGCCTCCTAAAGGCCCCTTCATCGGGAGATCGACATGTCGGATTCGAACGCGAAGCCACGATTGACCACACGCCAGGGGCATCCAGTTCATAACAACCAGCAGCAGCGCACGGTTGGCAACCGCGGTCCTGCGACGCTGGAAAACTACCAGTTCCTGGAGAAGATGAGCCACTTCGACCGGGAACGGATCCCGGAGCGGGTTGTTCACGCACGAGGGGCGGTCGCGCACGGCGTCTTTGAAGCCTACGGCACAATCGGTGATGAACCAGCCAGTGTCTACACCCGAGCCAAGTTGTTCCAGGAAAAGGGCACGCAGACCCCGATCAGTATCCGGTTCTCCACGGTTGCTGGCGGCCGCGACTCCTCCGAAGTCGCACGCGATCCGCGCGGATTCGCCGTCAAGTTCCGCACTGAGGATGGTAACTGGGATCTGGTGGGGAACAACCTGCCGGTCTTCTTCATCCGGGATGCCATCAAGTTCCCCGACTTCATTCACTCCCAGAAACCGGATCCGGTGAACAACAACCGCCAGGATCCGAATCGGGTGTTCGACTTCATTGCGGCGTCGCCCGAGGCGATGCACATGGTGACCTGGGTCTTCTCGCCGCGTGGCATTCCCGCCAACTATCGTCAGCAGGATGGTTTCGGCGTCAACACCTACCGCATGGTCAACGCTGCCGGTGAGGGTGTGCTGGTCAAGTACCACTGGAAGAGCCAGCAGGGCATCGAGTCGCTGACCGCAGCCCAGGCAGCCGAGATCCAGGCGACAGAACTCGGAAGCGCGACCAAGGATCTCTACGAGGCAATTGAGGCCGGAAACTATCCGAAGTGGGAACTCCACGTTCAGATCATGAGTGACGACGAGCATCCCGAACTGGACTTCGATCCGCTCGACGACACCAAGACCTGGCCAGAGGATCAGTTCCCGCTGCGTCCAGTCGGCATGATGACGCTGAACAAGAATGTCGAGAACTTCTTCGCCGAGGCCGAGCAGATCGCCTTCGGGACCGGTGTGCTGGTCGACGGTCTCGATTTCTCGGACGACAAGATGCTTGTGGGCCGGACATTCTCCTATAGTGACACCCAGCGCTATCGGGTTGGTCCGAACTACCTGCAGTTGCCGGTCAACCGGCCGCTGGCCGAGGTTGCGACCAACCAGGCAGACAGTCAGATGGCCTTCCATGTGGACAATCGCGGATCGGACCCAAGCGTCAACTATGAGCCTTCGGTGCGGGCTGGTCTGGCGGAAGCCGACGATTCGTATCGCGGATATGAGCCATACGTTGAAGGCCGCGTCCAGCGAGCCTCGATCGACCGAACGAACGATTACCAGCAGGCTGGCGAGCGCTACCGCACGATCGAGCAGTGGGAGCGGGACGACCTGGTCCTGAACCTGGTTGGTGGACTTTCGCAGTGTGATCGCGTGCTGCAGGATATGATGCTGGTCCATATCGCTCGCTGTGATGCCGAGTTTGGGGAGAGGGTGGCCGCCGGTCTCGGACTGCCGG